>JARCRS010000031.1 GCA_029850555.1 archaeon
AGGATATACGTAGGGTCATGAAGCTCTTTCAAAATCTGCATTGATGTTGCTGGATCAGAGCTCAGGACCCTCCCGATCAATGCGATTTGCGTTCCATTGCTCGTGGCGTTATCTGCGAGAGTGGTCCGGTTCCCCATCACCGCGACCCAATATCCATAGTCCCACCATGAGACAATAGTCGAATCAGCAGGGGTTTGTCTGATGAACTGGAATGCCTGGAACCAATCAGGCGAGTTCGTAGCAAAAGCCGTAGCGCCGTTTGCAACGCTCACTGGCGTGTTTGCGGAGGCAAAAAAGCCAGCATGATTAAGATCGTAAGCGCTAGTATTGGGCGGATAGAACATTGGCAGCGTTAGAACAATGACCATGAATACCACAAAGCCGACTTTGATTTCACTTCTGGCTTCATAGATCCTTGTCTTTTTTCGAGAAATCGTTGCGGCAGTGGGCCGTAGTATAGCTTCTGCAATTTCAACCACTCCTATAGCAGCTAGAACGCCGAGCGCGAGGGTCGAGTAAACCATCAGCCTCGAGAACGAAGTCGCGATGTAGACTCCCGTGATTCCTAGAGATAGGGCGAACAAGGATTCCATGTTTCTACGCCTCATTGCTGCATAGATGCCGAAAACAGCAAGAAAGATCAGTACCGCGTAATACTGGAAAAAGTTCGCTCCCGTTGGAATCTGCTGCTCGGCAACTGACTGCACTAAGGGATTACCAGAACGATAAAATGTGTCAATCACTGTAATGTAGCGTCCAGAAACGCTTGTCAGGATAGAGCTAGAGAATGCAAGGAATACCAACCCGCCGAAAATCATGATCAGGAAAACTTTGATCACGTTTCGGACATACATTGTTGGATCTCCATAGGTTCGCAAGTAATATGCAAAAAACGTGAATGCCCAAGAGAAAATCAAAGCAAGACCAGTGATGCCTGAAATCTCTGCCAGTCCAGGTCTCGGAGCTAGACCATCAACTAACAAGAAACCAGCTACGACTAGAGATCCTCCGTAGGCGGTCTTTTTCATGTCGATCGACTTTATGAAAGGTGCAACAAGGAATATTATTGCGAAAACCAAAATAAACTCGTCTCCGCCTCCCCAAGCAGTATCCGCATATCCGAACATGAGCCCCGCTAGCAAACCTCGCAGGAGCATTCCTTGGGTTGACGTCCTTGAATTATACACGGTCAGGAAGAAATAAGCGCCAATGGTAGATGCAAATAAGGCCAGTGGCTCTGATTTGAACCAGCCGAGGTTTCCTCTCTGAAGGATTGGCGGAGATACTGCAAATATTAGGGCTGCTAATATTCCCCCCGCACTATTTGAAATCTTCTTCACCAAGAAATACAATGTAATTGTAGTGAGTGATCCAATAAGTACTGGGAAGAAAACAATCCAATCGTAGTAACTTATCGGAAGGCGAAAGATACTATTTATGAAAAGATAGGTGAAGGCTCCGGTGAGCTGCAGTCCTACTTGGCTCGTGGGTGCGACATCTCTTCCATATGGATACCAGAACTGACTAGTGTGCCAGTAAAAGTAGCCCTGCTGGGACTGGCAATTTAGAGCAGACTGTAAAGTTTGAGCAGTTGGAACTGTGGGGCAGCTTACTTGATTGAATAACGCGTACCAAAGCCCGTGTTGTTGTGCAAGTGTCACAACGTGCAAAGAAGCATAATAGTCAAAATAAGGGTCAAACTCGTTTATGTACCACCCGTACATGGCAGGATAAATTCTCATGAAGATTGCAATGACGAACACTATCGCCATTGAAAGAAATATGATGGCGCTTCTTCGGGAAACGGTCGGGCGGTAGAAAATATCCCGTATTCCCGCTAGCTTTTCGCGTGCTGTCATAATTGCGAAATTTCAGGTTTCAATGGAACATGTATAAGCGTTTACTCGTGTCCGCTAATCTCATTCTTTCTCACCGAGCTCGGATACAAATTTTCTATAAGAGTCCGCATTCATGAGATCTTTCACTTCATTGTCGTAATTCGTCGATTTTATCTCGAGCATCCATCCATCCTTGTAGGGTGAGGAACTTACTATCTCTGGCTCTTTTGTAAGGCGATCATTTGATTTGACAACAGTCCCGGAAACCGGAGCGTAAATATCGGAAACAGTCTTTACCGATTCGACTTGACCGAGAACTTCTTTCTTCGATAAGGTTTGACCTTCTCTCGGAAGCGTTACATAAACAATGTCATGCAGCATTTTCGCCGCATAATCCGTAATGCCGATCAATACATTACCATCCCGTTTCCGCTTCGTCCACTCGTGATCTTTCGTGTAATAATAATCACCGGGCACATCATATGATTCTTTTGATTCACTCAATTGTTGCGATCAGCTTTGACATGCTGATAATCTTGCGTGACTATAAAATTCATTCGGGTCTTACTGCATAAAATGAAAGCGATTATTCCAAAGCTCAAAGTCAAATCTTTGATCTTTTGTAGCCGTATTTCGTTTGATCATAAAAAGGAGTGCTTACTATATTCGCCGGCTGTTCAGCACTTCTAATTTGCACAGAAACTGTCCTCCCATTCTCAGAGAGCTCAGGAGGTACGTAGCCCATTCCGATCCCTTTTTTCACAATCGGGGAAAATGTTCCGCTCGTTACAGTGCCCACCTTTGAACCTGCGAGTTTGATATCAAAACCATGTCTAGGAATCCCGCTTTGCATCGAAAACGCGATGCGTGTCCTGATTGTTCCGTTCTTGAGCTGTGATCGAATTACCTTTTCGCCCAAGTATGTCTCATTCTTTTCGGTACTGATAATGAACTCGAGGTCGGCTTCGACGGGAGTTGTTGTATCGTCAATGTCGTTACCATAAAGGCACATTCCCGCCTCTAGTCTGAGAGAGTCTCTCGCGCCTAAACCACATGGAAGTACGCCTCTGTCTTTGCCAATTTCAAGAATATTGTTCCAGATCTTGAGCGCCTTTTCAGGATCATAGAGAGGACAGTCCAGTACAGCTATTTCAAAACCATCTTCTCCGGTGTACCCCGTTCTAGAAATGAGACATCGCGTTTCACTTAGATTGCAATAGGCTAGCCCGAAACGTTTGAGTGAAGACAAATCGATATCGCATGATTTCTGCAATAGGCTTAGTGACAAGGGACCTTGAAAAGCAATTAGAGCAATACTATCTGACAAATCCGCCATTTCAACGGAAAACTTCTCCGCATGCTTTTCGAGCCAATTCCAATCTTTTTCCCTGTTCCCAGCATTCACGACCATGAGATATTCGTTCTCGGATAGTTTGTTTGTCACAGTATCGTCTATAATCCCACCTTTTTCGTTACATATTGTTGAGTAAAATGCGCGATTTTCTTTTACTTTCTTGGCGTCAGATGGAAGGACGTGATTTAGAAAAGAAGTTGATTCGTTTCCTTTTATCGAAAATCTTCCCATGTGAGATACGTCAAACAGCCCCGCAGCGTTTCGTACCGCATTGTGCTCTTCTATTATCCCCCGATACCACAAGGGCATGTCAAATCCGCTGAACTCAGTGAGCTTACCGTTTTGCTCGTGGAATGAATAAAGATGTGACTTTCTAGCCAAAGAAAAAGAACCTTTACCAGTAGAAGGGATAGAATAATAGGACTGGGGCAGCTACTAAATAGTTTTCAATACGACAAAACACTACTTCTGTAGTTTAATTAATGACTTCGAACGGATTCGCCGTAATTCCAATCAAATCACAAAAAATGTTTCAAAGGTTCCAACTCGGACAAGTCGTTCTTCAATGCATAAGAAACGCATGTGAGGAGCTGGCTGACGGAGATATCGTTGTAGTCTCTAGTAAATTCGCTGCGATGGCAGAAGGAAGATATGTTAATTTAAAGAAAATAGATGCTTCTCCGAAAGCAAAATCACTTGCTTCGAAATATGAATTGGATCCTCCTCTTGCAGAGCTTGTCACTCGGGAATCCGAAGCGATTCTCGGAGGGATAACTGGCTTTGCTCTAGCCCTTTCGAAGGGGATTCTCGCTCCTAACGCAGGGATAGATCGAAGTAATGTGCCTCATGGATTCGCAATAACCTATCCTAAGGATCCTAAAGACACTGCCAAAAGGCTGAGATTCTATCTTCTGAAACATTCTTCAAAGGCACAAAAAATCTCCCGGCTCGGTGTCATATTGTCAGATAGCAGAATCACTCCCACAAGACTCGGAACAATTGGCATCGCGATCTCAACCTCCGGTTTTAAACCAGTAATCGATTTCCGCGGGAAAAATGATCTTTTTGGCAACAAGCTCAAGGTAACAGTGAAAGCTATTGCCGATCAGCTTTCTTCTGCGGCACAACTGGTCATGGGAGAGGCGGCAGAATCTATCCCGATTGTGTTGATCCGAGGATACAAAGCGGATTTTAATGAAAGCGGCTCGCTTTCGATGACTATTCCGTTTAAGCAGTGTCTATACATTCAGGGACTGAAGAATCAGTGAAGAATTAAACTTGTACTCTACTGTCCCATTTTTGATTTGCCGACATCGACTGTATAATCGTGGCTTGAGAGAGTCTTGCCGCATGATTTGCATTTGTTTTGATTTGATCTTATCACTTCCTTCGGAGACTTGAGATCGAAACCGGAGTAAAGCATCGCGCCGCAGCTTGCACAGACAACTTCAAGAGGCAAAAATTAGCAAGCACTTGTCCAGGCATCTTTCATTTAAATTGAAATCCATGATCAGACGCCGACCCTGCTTTGTTAATTTGACAGGTATATTGAATTTTTGTTTTGGATTTTGTTATCATTTTTTCGTAAGTGAACGCGATTGGCTTCAGAGATCAAAGGGAACTTTAAACTAGTGATTGCTGAAAAGCCCGACGCAGCTCGTAGAATAGCTGCGTCACTAGGTCAGTCATTCGTGAGAGCGATCAGAGGCATTGAGGTGTTCGATGTTCCGCTTGCATTTGATCAAACCCACTATGTCATTTGTGCAGCAGCTGGTCATTTGTACGGAGTGGCGGATACCACAAGAATCAGAAGAGTCTACCCAATATTCGATACCGAATGGCTTCCTTACGATCGTATTTCCTCAACAAGCAGAAGGTCGGATCAAAGAAATCAGCTTAAGAATTACTCTGGATTCGCTAACCAAATGTCGAGAAGATTAATTGTCATCTCCCAACTTGCAAACCATGCAGAACAAATCGTCCAAGCGTGCGATTACGACATTGAAGGAGAAACAATCGGATACAACATAATCCGCTATGCGTGCGGGAACAGCAACGCTGCAAAGCACATACTTCGTGCCAAATTTTCGACGCTGACGGAAGATGAACTCCGAACATCATTCTCGCAATTGGCTGATATGGATCTCTCGCGGGCTGAAGCAGGACGTGCAAGGCATATAGTTGACTTTCTCTGGGGGATTAACCTGTCACGAGCAATTTCTGAAGCAAACAGGCGAGTAGGAAAAAAGTTTCGCAATCTCACAATCGGAAGAGTACAGGGACCGACTCTTGCATTCGTAGTAGATCGTGAAATTGATGTGAAGACTCATGTTCCTCTCCCTTTTTGGAGTCTCGAGTCAACGCTTCAGAAAGATGGGTCAGAATTCAAGGCTCATTATGAGAGAGAAAAAATCGAAGCAAAGAAAGAAGCGAATGAGATCTATGTTCAAGTTTCAAACGTGAAGGTCGCAAAGGTATCGTCCGTAAAAGAGAATACTCTTAGCCAACGATCCCCATATCCATTTAGCTTAGGAGACCTTGAAAGGGAATCGTTCAGACTGTTCAAGTTTTCTCCCTCTACGACTCTATCGATCTCAGAAAAGCTGTACCTTCGCGCTCTAATTTCGTACCCAAGAACAAACAGCCAAAAACTTCCGCCCTCGATAGGTTATTCCAGAATTATCGAGCAACTGTTACAACAAAATGAATTCGGAGGATATCGCTTGCAATTGCAAGAAGGAAAGCGAAGAAGTTTTCCGATTCAAGGAAGCAAGGAAGATCCAGCTCATCCTGCGATTTATCCGACCGGTTTCAAGCCACCCATTAACCTAAGCCCCGGCGAAAAGAAAATTTATGATCTCATTGCGCGTCGTTTTTTAGCTCTGTTTGCAGAAAATGCCGTCTCAAAAGAGGTCAATGTCAAATTATCGATCAAAAACTTTGCATTTATCGCAAACGGACATGAATTACTGGAGACTGGCTGGAGAACTATCTATCCTTTCTATTCTTCGTCAGAGTCACTTCTGCCAACTCTATTCGAAGGGGAAGAAGTACAAGTTATCAAAGTTGAACTTGAATCCAAGTTTACCCCAGCACTACCCACTTACACGCCAGGTTCGCTCCTTGCAAAAATGGAGTCTGAAAATGTGGGAACGAAAGCCACGCGTGCGGAGACTATCTCCACTCTTATTGATCGAGACTATATTTTGCAGGGTAAAGCTGGGACATTAACAGCGGCGGAGATAGGCCTTGCGCTCGTGGACAGTCTAAAAAGAGATTGCCCGCAGATTATATCAAAAGAGCTATGCCGTATAACAGATGAACATCTAGAAAAAATTGTTGATCGAAAAGAAAGTTCCGAAAGTGTGCTAGGAAAGACGTTTCACGATATCCTAGTGGTTTTGGAACAAATACATCGCTCAGAAGAGAAAATCGGCTCTGAGCTCCAAATAGGAATCGAAAGCTATCATTCAACTTTAGGCCCGACCAGTAAGGAGATTCCAACCAAAGAAACCCTGATTGGAAAATGCCCGATTTGCAAAACTGGATATTTGAAAGTGATAAGGTCACAAAGAACTCACAAGCGCTTTCTGGGATGCACAAACTACTCTTCTTCTGGGTGCAGAGCGAGCTCTCCTTTACCTCAGAGAGGAATGATCAGAAAATTTTCAAGCAAATGCGGCTTGTGCGGATGGCCGATGATATCAATTAGATTCTCGTTTAGAGGTAAAGGAGCTTGGAACTTTTGCCCGAATATTTCCTGTCCTAGTAAAAATAAGAAGGAGGAAATCAGGGCTTGAGTACGCGTCGTTGCACCATTTGCACAAGAACCTGTAGTTCGGATAAGTATTGCAAGTACCATGAAATTGCATTTGAAAGAATTAGGAAACAATACATGAGTTGGAAGAGAGCCTATGGAGACTTGTCGTGGGAAAGGTATTTAGAGAGTATTTCAAAGCTCGATTGTACGGGAGTTTGGGCGCTCGAAGTAGCTTGTAAAGAGCTCCAATTGGAGCTTAACTAGATGGATAAATTTCCTAAATAGCTTTGAAAAAACCAGAGAAAAGATCGGGTCGTAATCAATGGGAGTAAAAAAGAGCCTTCAGCAACTGATCAACAAGGGAACTTCTCGCCTGAAAAGGGGTTCCCTTTCAAGGTCCTTAACCAATCCAACTTCTTTGCAATCATTAAAGAGTCGGGGGATAGAGTGGCTATACCTTATAGTGTTCTTACTTTTGACCGCGGGTGTTCTAAACGCGATTACAAATGCTGGGACTCCTGGCATAAATGGCCAGCCCATAGTACCAAATCCTACAATACAAAACACAACTGAGACGTTCATTCTGCTCTTTGGATATCTCCTCGGAGCACTGGGAGTTTACGCGTTCTTTCTTAGCGGTAGGCAGACAATAAGAGCTAGATCTGCTGAGATGTTTTTCATTTTTGGAATAATGCTGATTTCAATTGCCCTAGTTTTGGGCTATTACATTGTCATTTCTAAGTGAATGATCTTAGCGTAAAAGTAAATGACTGACCTTCTTTGAAGGCCCCCTTGTTTCTTTCTAAAACAGATTCAACGGCCACATCGACTTTCCAAATTTTGTCATTCTGGAGTTTGTCGATACTCCGAGAGACGGATAATATGACATCACTCTTGAATTTTATCACTCGTCCTCCTGATAGCTCCATATCCCACAATCGAAAGTCTTGCCCCTTTCTTGGCCTAGATCGCATCACATTTGCCAATATGAGGGCCTTGGAATATCTGCAGGCAAACTCTTGGATCAACGTTATCAGGATCGCCGCTTCGTGATTAGACTTTACGAAATCGATTCGATGCTCACTTTCGTGAAGCAGCATTTGAAGAGTATTGATCGAATCTACAACAATTATCCCTCCCTTTCTGACTTGAGAATTCAGAAGTGATATGACAAGATCGACCGTTTGAAGGTCTCTGGAACGAAACATTTGAAGGGTTTCACTTGCAAGATGGCGATGATCTAAACTGTTAGTGAACATTGAAGAATATTGGAGATCCAGGTCGACATACTGGACCTGCTGTTTACTCGAAAGAAATTCATCAACAATGATAGAGAGCGTCAAAGTTTTGATCATGGGGTTTTGCGAAGAAAACGTGATCGTTTGGCATTCTTTAATTGATGAAAGGAAAGCTTCGAGTTGAGACACGCGGATATTCACGAGTGAAGAGAACGATGTTTCATATTTCAATTTCTGAATTGCTGATTTGAGAAAGGATGGATTTTAAGATCTCAAAGCTTAAATGTGAGATAGCACGCATGCGAAGTTTGAAGGTACAAAATTCTGAATTGGGTGGGAAGCATAGGCGTCAGATCTCTATCCCGAGCTGAAGTAGGCGTCGCAACTTCTAGCGGCAAATCCTACTATGTGATTACTTCCTTACTTAAACACGCCCGCATACCCTACGTTGATGTTCTTTTTGGAGGAGAAGACTCTCTTACGACTGATATCAACAACGCACCCTTTTTGGTTGCTGATTACGAATCAGGGAGGCTAAAGTTGATCATTACGACTAGAAAGGAAAGGCTTCAAGTTCTAGCGAACACAGTTATTTGCATTGAAGATCTTGGAGAAGATTGGATTATAGCGAAACAAAAGCTTCTATCTATTCTTCATCCACTGAAGGAATCGGATCGATTTGTCGTGGGTATCGACCCAGGCCAGAGAACCGGAATAGCCGCATTCATGAACCATATAGAGGTTGACAGCGATGTTCTTGGGTCAATTGATGACACAGTCATCCGAGCAAAGAGATTGCTTGATAATGCCCCAAAAATGAAGAAAATTGTCAAAATAGGATCGGGAATGCCGGCACTAGCAGAAAGGATCGCATTTAGTCTTGACTCGATTTACGAACGCGACCAAATTCGCATTCAGCTTGTTGATGAACGAGGCACCTCCTCACTATATGCTAGTGGCAAGAGCCAATTCGAGACGAGGGACCAACGTTCTGCCAAACTAATCGCGTTCAGAGAAGGCAGGGATTACGTGCCTAACGCTTCAATCATGAGATAGCTTGTGGTTTGCTCTACTCTAGATCAAGAAGTTTTTTAGCGTGAGCTACATTTTCTTTATCGCCTAACTTTTGGTCAATTGGCGTTTCTAGCACAAGTGGAATATCAATGAGTTCTTTTAGGGCAAAGAATGAGCGAAATCCTTTATCCCCAATTTTTCCCAAGCCTATGTGCTCGTGGCGATCTCTTCCCTCTCCGATATCAGCTTTCGAGTCATTCACGTGAATCAAAAATAATCTTTCTAGTCCCACAGTCTCATCGAACTCAAGGATAGTTTTCTGAGCGGATTCTGTAGTTCTAAGGTCATACCCCGAAGCAAACGCGTGACAAGTGTCGAAGCAAACCCCTGTTCTTTTCTCATCTCCGATACAGTCTAGGACGTTTCGAACATCTTCGAATTTCGAGCCGACGCTATTGCGTGTTCCAGCCGAATTCTCCAGAAGGATTCTTACGTTCGACCCCTGTGTCGATCCAATAGCTTTCTTGCAGGCGGAGACAATCCTCGCATGGCCGTCTTCGATTGAAGACCCCATGTGACTCCCGTAATGAACAACGAGACCTGATATTCCTAATGCCCCGCACCTTTTGATCTCCCTAATCAAGACATCTACTGATTCAGAGTGAAACTTTCCGTCAGGAGATGCGAGATTAGGCATGTATGGCATATGTGCGACTGGGGCAAATTTTGAACGAGAAGCCTTTTCCTGGAACAACTCTGCTTGAGGCTCGTCAAGAGGCTTTGCTGTCCATCGTCTCGGACTACATGTAAAGATCTGAAATGTTCCAATGCATCCAAGCTCAAGCGCGCGGTCCACAGCCAGGTCTACTTTTCCAGCTATGGAGACATGAATTCCAACTGATCTTTTGAATCGAGCCAGACTAACGACCTGCCTATTCTCCATGACC
The DNA here is from genome assembly GCA_029850555.1 of archaeon. Taxonomy (GTDB): domain Archaea; phylum Thermoproteota; class Nitrososphaeria; order Nitrososphaerales; family CADDZS01; genus JASHOD01. The sequence continues at coordinate 10,152 of JARCRS010000031.1, forward strand.
TTTGCGAATTAACCGAACTAATATTAGCCGCTTTGTTTAAGAGTTTTCAGCTGGGAAAAACTTGCAAGGAAGTTTTTCAATGGAGGTCAAACGCTGCGACTGGTCTACGGCAAATAAGGATAGCCTGTACATGCGATACCACGACGAAGAATGGGGAGTTCCTATTCATGACGATAGCAAGATGTTTGAGTTTCTAGCCCTTGAAGGCGCACAGGCAGGCTTGAGCTGGCTCACTGTGCTCCGAAAGAGAGAAAATTACCGCAAGGCATTTGACAGCTTCGTTCCGGAGATTGTTGCAACTTATGACAATCGAAAGATAAGCCAGCTAGTGAAGAACCCAGGAATAGTTCGTAATAGACTGAAGATCGTTTCGGCCGTTCGTAACGCGAAATCTTTCCTAAAAGTAAAAGAAGAATTTGGAAGTTTTGACAAATATATTTGGAGTTTCGTCCCTAATTCGCTCCCAGTGAAAAATCACTGGAGTACTTTAAGTCAAATACCAGCGCGCACAACGGAATCTAATCGCCTTAGCTTAGATTTGAAGAAGAGAGGTTTCACATTCGTAGGTTCGACGATTTGCTATGCTCACATGCAAGCGACAGGCATGGTAAATGATCACTTAGTAAATTGCTTTAGACATGATCAAGTGTAAGGCTGGAAACTCCAAATTTGTCAGCGGGAGTAGCTTGGATAAAACACCTCAGCCGACGCCGAGGAAAGGAGACCTTTCAACAAGCTTTCAGGATGTACAGATTTCATAAGACTCCGTTCGAACAAATTATTCACAATATTCTAAGTGTAGTTGAGAGTTACAATGCATCCTACACGTTTCCCACTGTCGCCTCGACTGCTCTACAAAAACCAGATCTATTGAGAAAGATAGTTGACGCCAAGTGTGAAATTGCTGTCCATGGTTATCAACATGTGAAGTATCCGCTGATTTCTGCTGAAGCTCAGGAAAACGATATGGGAAAAGCCTTAGCTGTGTTCAGAAGGATGAGAATCCCTGTCAAAGGATTTAGGGCTCCTTACAATGCTTACGATTCTAATACCCCTTCGATTGTAGAAAAACATAGGTTTTTGTGGGATGCAGGTATTGGATATGCGAATGAAAACAGATCTAAAACTGACTTTTTCAAAGTTAGGCAGTCAGGCAGAGATCTTGACTTTTTTTGTATTCCGCTAAATGGTTTGTCTGACGATATGATGATCGATGAGCTTCAATATTCTGTTATCGAAATGACCAAGCACTTGACAAAGGCACTTGACGAGGCGAAAAAGACTAAAGGCGTGATAATGTTCGATCTTCATCCTATAAGAATTGGGCAACCTCAATACGTGGAAGTCTTAGATCGACTCGTATCTCACGGCACAAAGATCGGTGCCTGGTTTCCCACCGTTTCGGAAGCTGTAAACACAAAGATCTCCAAAGGCGACTGGAAAGGATACGATTTCTGTTGTCTTCTCACAGGTGACGTTGACAACTTTCATTTTAGTGATTACATCAAAAGACTTCGCTAAGGACGGGTTCGCGTTTCAAGCTTTCTAACCGGTCTTGCAGGATTTCCTGCTACGACGGTATAAGGTGGCACGTCTTGGTTTACCACAGACCCCGCTGCTACGATTGCCGCTTCTCCGACTGTGGTGCCTGGAAGTATTATTGCGCCGGCTCCAATCCAACATCCTCTCTTCAAAACCACCTTTTCGGGAGCGGAACTAAATAATTTCAAGCGCGCTTGAAAAGGGCTTCCTGCAGAATGGGCGATTATGATCGAACCGAGGGCTATACTAACTTCGTCCTCAATCTCAATTAGTTCTGGATACTCACTGTCAAACATTACCAAGCTTCCAATAAACACTCCACTTCCAACCTTAACACCTGAAAGCCGAACGAATGCTGATCTCATTTTATACGATGGAAGTAGCCACGCAAAGATCCGCCAGATCCTCCCGAGTCTTTTTCCCATTACTTTCGAATCGAAACTTATTCTGACATAGAGATAAACCATTGTCTTTGAGGAAACAAGACCGTCATTGATTGTTGCCCGAGTTAGCAATGCTTAATTTTGGCCCGCAACTTCATTTGGAATGATCGGCCTTGGAAAATAATGTTCAGGAAATCATCTCGAAAACCGAAATTCAAGGCTTGACGGATTATCTCGGGCTTGCAAGGAAAATAGACGACAAGGGTCTTTTCGATAAGGCACCTCAGAATAGAAAAATCAAGATTGCGATACTCGAAAGTTTTACGCTTGAAGGTGTTCGTGAAGCGCTTCTCATCAAGTGCCTAAAGGAGGGTATCTATCCGCTGATTTACACAGGCAGTTATAATCAGTATAATCAGGAAATTCTAGATTCTGCTAGCAACTTGTACGATTTTAAGCCGAACATCGTGATCCTTGATTTAGATACGCGAACCGTTGCGGGTGAAAATTATTTTCAGCTGGATTCCGATGGCCAATCAATGCACGGCAAGGCATGGATCAAGTCGACGCTCTCTACAATTCTGGGCCTTGTCCAAAAAATACAAGAGAATTCGAAAGCAAGCATCCTCTTGCACAACTTTGAAGTGCCCACATATTCCCCTCTGGGTATCATAGATAACAAGCAAAGTTACAGTTTCAGGCAGTTGGTTCAGGAACTCAATTCGGAGCTCAGGGATGTTCTTCGAAACGATCCGAGAACATTTTTGTTCGATTTTGAACGCTTCGCATCAAAAATAGGAAAGGATAACTTAATTGATTACAAGATGTTCTATCTTGGAGATTTCAGGATTAATCCAAAAGTGATTCCTGATCTCTGCGGTGAATACGTTCCTTATATTCGCGCATTGCTTTCAATGACAAAAAAGTGTCTGGTTCTTGATCTAGACGGTGTGCTTTGGGGCGGAGTGATCGGAGAAGACGGCCTATCCGGAATCAAACTCGGACCCACCCCGGAAGGTCAGCCATTTTTAGATTTGCAAAAATACATCCTTAGTCTCTATAATCGCGGAGTGATACTTGCGATAAATAGTGCGAATAATGTGGACGACGCTATGGAAGTTTTCCGAAAACATCCTTACATGATGTTGAAGGAGGATCACTTTGCTGCTATGCAGATCAACTGGCAGGACAAAGTCTCGAATCTGAAAGCGATCGCTGAACAAGTCGAAATAGGAATAGACAGCCTCGTATTTGTTGATGACAATCACGTGAATCGCGAAGTCGTAAAACAAGCGTTGCCGGAAGTTCTGACAATCGATCTTCCTTCGGATCCATCTCTTTATCCGAAGACAATCATGGATATGCACGTTTTCGACTCTCTTCAGCTTACATCAGAAGACAAAGTTAGAGGAAAGATGTACGCAGAGCAACGCAAAAGACAAGAATTCCAAAGAGCAGCTGGCGATATCAATGAATATCTAAAGGTCCTCCAAACAGTTGTAACGATAGAAAAAGCAAGCAAGTTCAACATTCCAAGAATTTCTCAGCTTACCCAAAAGACGAACCAATTCAACGTCACAACCAGAAGATACATGGAGGATGACATTACGAAAATGGCAGGTTCCGATAATTTCCTAGTCGTATCTGTGAAGGTTGAAGACAAGTTTGGAGACAGTGGCCTCACTGGCCTGGCAATCATCGAGAAAGATCCTCAAAGATGGCGAATAGATTCATTCTTGCTGAGCTGTAGGGTTCTTGGTCGAAATGTGGAGGATACTTTGCTTGCCTATATCATTGAGCAGGCGGCTCAGGAGGGTGCACGAGTCCTTGTTGGTGAGTTCATCCCCACTAAGAAGAATGCGCCAGCAAAGGATTTCTTTGCAGAACATGGCTTTAGCAAGGTTTCTGAGTTGAATGGCTCTGAAATTTGGGAGTATGACTTGCAGCAAGTGCGCCCGTTTCCGCAATTTGTGAAGGTAGTTGTGAGGTAACTTCATTTTCTTGGACGATAGGCTTAGAGCAATTGTAGCTAGAGTTTTTGATATTCGACTAGAAGATGTTACAGATCAACTTGAACGAGGCAAACTCGAAATTTGGGACTCACTAAATCATCTACTACTGATTAGCGAAATCGAAAATGAAATGAAAGTCCAGTTCACAACCGAAGAGGTCTTGGAAATCAATACTTTCAAAGATATAAGAGAGATTTTATCAAAGAAGAAATGAAATGTAAAATCCTTCACATCATTCTTTCTGAGCAATTGCGACTGCTAGGGCTTGACTAGAAGTGTGAGAAATGCTTAACGAAATTACAACACCTCTTGGCAGCCGAGGAGCCTTCCTCCTGTTGGATTCTTTCACCATCGGAGCACCCTTCTTGTCATGGTGTATTGCAAAATCACTTACAGAGTATCCAACGTCCGCGAGTTGACTTAACGCCTTGATCACGGCTTCCTTTGCTGCAAAAATTCCTGCCAAAGATTGCGGATTGTTACCTTTTGATTTGCAGTATAATATTTCGTGCTGATCGAAAACATCGTTCAAAAATGTTCGATTTCTTGCCAAGGAACGGAAGCGCCTTACTTCCTCGATGTCAATTCCTACAGATGTTGTAATCTCTCGTGTATGATTTTTCAGGGCTGTCTCGAATTTTACGGCGTCGAATAAGGGCTATAAATTCTGCAAATTTCAAACCCGTCAACCTTAATAAGCATAAGCGGAAAATGAACACTGCCGCGAAGATTCTAGCGGGGTGGGGAAGCCAGGTTATCCCGGCGGGCTCATAATTGGGGCATTTCCTAAATTCCTCTGATACGAAACGAACAAAAAATAGAGCGCTTGGAAAGCATTGAGATACCCGCAGAGCGGTGGTTCAAAGTAGCAGCAGCTTCACATCTTGGTGAAGGCAAAAACTTTGCTTGGGTTGCTGTTATGAAAGTCCACCCCCCGCTACCTCTTCTTCGATTCTAAATTATCAAACAGTTTGGATGCTCAAAGAGTCTGGTCAACCCCATGCGCGTATTTAATGGAACGAGAACTTGGAGAGTTAGTCAGTTTTTTTAAGAAAAAAGTCTCTTCTTTCATAACCGAGAATATGAAAGAGACGATTCTTTCGTTTTTTTCAAGTACGTACTTTCTAAGAAAGCACATTTGCTAACGAGAATGTACATTTACTCTTGAACTCTAGGAGCGAGATAGAAGTGTATCCTTCCCCCCTTCGAAGCTTCCCCGAGCTTAAATTCCATTCTAAGAGGCATCTTGCTAGAATATTCGAAGTTTATCATGTCGGAAGCGGAACCTGCAGCTTTAGTTATTTTCAGCAGATATTCAATGCTGTAGGTCGCTTTGCTTTCTTCGTTGACATCGAGCTCAGGTATGTCCTGCCCCGCCTTGTCTAAAGTCACGGTTGCCTTTCCGGTGTCTCCTTTGCCCGAGAAAGTTATAGAGTCCTTCTTCGTCTCGATAGTAATGTGACTTGAGACAACAGAAACGTCATTAAGAACTCGATCAAAAGCCGGCTCAATTATAGTGAATTTTGAATTAAAGTTGAGCTTCGGAAGCGGCGTAGTCCCTTGGCTAGATTCAATTAGATGAAGCTCAAACTCTCTTTTCGTTCCCAATTTCATGACAAGAGAATCAGACCCCTGTCGCGAAATCTCAAACGTGTCTCTCGAGTCGGCTCTTCGGATAAGTTTAGTAAAATCCTCAACACGAACAGTAAACTTGTCAGCTTTCGAGATTTCAAATTTTTCAAAGCCTGAACTCGGCCAGAAGAGGTCTACTAGGGCGACGTGGGAAGGATCCATCGCTCTAAAAGTAATGCCTTCTGAAGTCACGTCGAATGTTGCTTCCTCAACTAAAGTGAGGATAGAGGCAGTGACTGCCTTCCATTCGCTTGGAGTTTGAGTTCTAGCGACGAATCCAGTCGTCGCAGAAGATTTTGTCGTAGTTTCAGCTGGCATCATGATTCAAAGAATCAAAATCGGGCTTATATTATAAGTATTGACGGGCATCAAATAATAGTCGAGAGTACGTGTACGGGTATGGTAGAAAACTTTGTCAACTATACTGCCTCCAGGTATGCGCGCATTTCTGACATCTGAAAAACTGAGTCGGAGGCTCATCCCCGCTTCTTGTCTGCAAAAACCACCAGAAGGCTGTATTATGACCGCATTTCGGGCATTCCACATTCGTCGTAGGCATTGTTTGGATTTTCTCTTCTTTATCACCAACTATTTTGAGGTCGCCTGAGGTTTCTTCAGATGAAGTAATGTCTGTCGTGGTTGCTGAAGATCCTGCACTTTCTTGGAACCCACATTTCTCGCAGAATAGTAAGGAACGAGATTTTTCCAACTTGAGCTTGAGTCTTGTTCCACACTTTGGGCAGAATTTCATTTTCTAGTAGCCGCCAGTCCGTATCGTAATATAAGACTCGCTATTTACGAAGCTAATACTCAAGCCGAAGTTGAACTTTCAGTTTCCCGTGTTGATGTTTCTGCAACATCTGTTCTTTGATCTGACTGCGGCTCGGGCGAGGGTGTCGCAACAGGGTGTTCGGACACCGGTAGAGCTCGAACAGGTCTTACCGCATCCGGAAACTCCTTCTTTGCCGCATCCAAAATTTCTTTTGTCTTTTCTTGGGCGTTAGTGACTGCTTGTTTCAGTAATTCATTAGGTTCGCCACCGTCAGTATGTATCTGAACCGTAAGAGTCTTGATAAGTGGATGGGGAGGAGCAACACCCGCAAATTTTACATGCTTAATCCCTAAGAGCTCTTTGTGAACAATATCTGCGACACTATAGTCTTCTCCGTCGATTTGGACCTGAATGGCTTCGCTACCAATGGAACTAATTTTCATTTTCAAGAGTAAAAACAGTAAAACTTCGGCTTCATGCCTTTATAAATTTACTAGCGTCATCGGTCGACTTTTCTTAGCATATCAGTGGACGCCTCTAGAGTAGGTAACAAAGTCTTCGGAAAGCAATCTATCGTCCACTGTCCCGCACTCTGTGCATTTTACCGCTCCACGCCCTAAGGCTATAACACGACCGCCGCATGCGCTACAAACTGTGTAAAGCACCCCGCAACGGGGATCGTCCAGGCTCAGGTGGTAAATTGCGTTAGTAGTGCTGATAACTTTGGCGCGAATAACATCCGCCGATCTTACAGGCGAGGAGCTTCTCCGATGTCTTTCATCTCTCATCGAGAGCATCCCTGAAAGATCCTTCGAACTTGGTATGTCGTTTATCGCATCAATTCTAACCTGAGCAATTGAAGAAGCCGCGCTTTGAACTGTCCCAACAACATAGTCTCCTTTTTCTGGAAGCTTGGCGATATCTTGTCTTGCGGGTTTGACGATCATTACCCGATTTACCATATCTGGCGACAACTCCCCAACTCGGGTTGCTACAACGTTGTCTCCCGAAAGTGCCGACCCAAAGCCTGCTTCAAATTCTTCTTGCGTTGCAAGCGAGTCTCCAGGCAAAACGAGTCTGCTTGAAATCTTCTCGCGCATTCTTGATTTCTGATCATCTGTTCCCAATGCAGCATTCACTTCTTGAATTTGGTATACCAAAACTAAAACGAAGCAAAACAGATTGTTTCCAAATACTACAGCCAGTGTTTTCTAACGAATATAGTTGTTTCAATTTCTTTTCCGGATAGCAGGTTAATTAGTGCATCTGTTTGAGGGACGCTAAGAACAGGCTTTGAAAAGGTGTAGCCGTCGACACTTATCCTAGGACAACCTGTTTGAACAAATGCTTGGATGTCAGCGAGAGCATTTAGACGGTCTGATGTTATTTCTCGCAAGGCAATTAGTTGCGCTTTCTTTCCTAGAGACTCTAGTTTCTCTTTGATTTTGATGGACTGATCAGTCATTATCTGTCCTTCTTTTAGACCGATGATCACTCCGAAACTCTCCGCGTCTCTTGCTCTGTAAATTGAGAGGATAGATTTTTTCAGCCTTTCATCAGCGTTTTGTTGTACATCAACAACTTCGTTTGAGTATGGATCCAACATAAATGTCCGCTTACCGGTTGACAGAGCCACTCCCAACGCGTGGAACATGCTCTGACCAAGCAATGCCATAGCGTCCACTCGATCCTTTATGTTGAAGGCAGGATAGAATTCGCAACCAAAAATTTGGCCATCGTGGAGTTGTCCGAGCCCTTTTCCAATAAGTGACTTTATTCCCTCCTCTTCGAAAAATCTCGCAACATTTTCAACTTCAGAAAGATGTTGGGCAAAAGTGGTTAGTCCGACAGTTCTTATACCAATTTTGCGAAATTCCTCTGCTGCCTTCTTTACCACATTATCGAATTTTACATCATCATAAGCGTCGATAGAGTGAGTTATTTTCCCAAAGGAGGGCACTATGACGTTGTGACCAACATGAAAAGCGATATCCGCTCCTAGTCTTTGAGCATCAAAATCTACTGTATCGCAAGATCCGTAAGTAGAATCAGCAATAAAGATTGTCTTTAGACCAGGATAATCGCTTTCAAGTCTAGAACCAAGCTCTCTGGTTATGGGGAGCAATCCGTCAGGCGCGTTGAACACGACCCTTTTCGCATTCCTTACCTGAATCAATCTTCTAATCTCCGGTTCGTTAATCTTGATGGTCATTTCTGGTTCTCAGCTCAAAATATCAATTAGAATGTGCTCTGACTTTCTGATAATGCCTAGAACAGCGATGCGGCACGATATACGGATTTATCTTCAAAATTATGCTTCAAAAGCAGTCGGCGATTCTACAACAGCGAGATTTTCCTCTCTCTTGAGTGGAACAACTTTCACGACAGTTGGCATTGGAAGTTTCGTTGAAGCGCTATGCATGGCTTCTTTGGCCACTACAAGATTTTCTTTCTTCGCATGAAGTTCTAGAATTACGCTTCCGGGCATGACTCTAGCTGCAAGTCCAATCGGCTTACCGTAAGCTTTTCTCATTCCTTCTTGAAGACGGTCCGCACCTGCGGTTGCAATCATCTTGTTTTCTCTTAGAATAACGTGTGGATAGACCTTCACTTGAAGAAAGTAGCCCGTCTCCCCGATCGGAGTTAGTTTCTTGTTCGCTGCAACTCTCGCAGCTTCAAGCGCATTGTGTCTAATCTGAACTTTTTCTGTGGAAATAAGCTGGAACACATAATCATAATCAGGGCTAGCTTGTCCAGTGCTAAATCTCGCAATTTTTGAATTCGGAGCGCCAGGCGAGTAGACTTTGCTCGTTAGCGGCATTCCACTTGTTAATCGATAATTCTTACCCTTCAAATTCTTCCAAAGAAACATGTCGATCAGGGGTAAATAACCTTAGAGGTAAGAAAGAGATTTCTTACTCCCACAAGGAAAACCTCGGTTCAGTATAATGTCGCGAATTCGCATGATCAAGAGCTTTTGAATGTGATAAGTTCAAAATTTGCCCGATGGCTAGTTAATTGCCCCATCTGGATATCTTAAATGTACTATTTGACGAGCCCAAAAACTGTGTGGTGCTTTACAGAGGAAATTTCGCAAGAGACCGAGCTATTCGCTTTATTATCCCTGATTGCTAAAGTTGATATTTGAGTTTTCTTTTCAGAGGCCTTTGTTTTGTGTGGAATTGTAGGTTATATCGGTGAACAACGAGCTTCTCCAATACTCCTTGAAGGACTACGAAGATTGGAGTACAGAGGATATGATAGCGCGGGAATCGCGACTCTGGATGGGAACTTTATTATTAAGAAAGGAGTGGGCCGGATCGGCAAGCTAAATGATTCCCTAAAGTTCACAGACATGGAAGGAAATATAGGAATCGGGCACACGCGTTGGGCAACACATGGGTCGGTGACGGAGGAAAATTCGCATCCTCACTGGTCATGCAAGGCAGAAGTCGTCCTAGTCCACAATGGCATTGTTGAAAACTATACGAAACTCAGGGAATTTCTTATTTCTCGCAATCACAAGTTCTCAAGCCAAACAGACTCGGAGATAATTGCTCACCTGCTGGAAGAAGCAATATCAAGTCATGCCGATATTAAATCCGCAATCCTGAGCGTCGTAGGCTCACTCGGTGGATCGTATGCTTTTCTCGCGATGATAAAAGAACAGCCCGACCTCTTAATTGCAGTTAGAAAGGACGCCCCACTCGTATTAGGAATTGCCAACAACTCGCATTTTGTTTCAAGCGATGTGTTGTCATTTATTGACAAGACAAACCAAGCCATATTCCTAGACAATAAGGAAATCGCATTTATCTCAAGAAATAAAGTCCAAATTTTCGACTTTACAGGCAAATCGATCCAGAAAAAGACAACCACCTTGGCTTGGGAAATTAGTGATGTCTCAAAGAAAGAATATTTACATTTTACTCTAAAAGAAATCCATGAGCAACCAATTTCCGTAAGACAAGCCTTAGCTCAAAACGAAAAAGAAGTAAAGGAAATCGGTGAGATACTAAGGAAGACCAAGAACGTTTTCATCACGGGTTGCGGGACAAGCTATCACGCAAGCCTGCTGCTGAAATACTTACTCGCGAAGAATCTGAGGGTTAGGGCTGATGTCTTCCTTTCGAGTGAAATAGATCAACAAAAGGATTTGATCGACTCTGATTCTGTTGTCTTAGCGGTTTCCCAGAGTGGAGAAACTGCTGATGTTCTGAATGCAGTTGCTATCGCAAAACAACGTGGCGCAAGGATTCTATCAATCGTGAACGTAATGGGTTCATCTCTCGCCCGCGAAAGCTACAAAACCCTCTATACTCATTGTGGTCCCGAAGTTGGGGTCGCCGCTACAAAGTCATTTTCCGCCCAGCTTTCCGTGATGTTCCTGATAGTCGTGGCCGCAGCAAAAGGTTCTCCTAAGGATCTCCTCGCTTTGCAATATCACATAAGAGATGTGCTGGCTACAGAAGAAACTGTGAGAACGATCTCTGAAAAGTACATTGGTGCAAACGACTTTTATTTCGTTGGCAGAGGAGATAATTATCCGATCGCGCTAGAAGGAGCACTCAAGCTCAAAGAATTAAGCTATGTGCATGCTGAAGGCATGGCTGCCGGAGAGCTGAAGCATGGCACACTCGCCCTAATTGAACAGGGAACTCCAGTCTTGCTCTTGAATCCGCCAGATGAGACTTACTTGCCAACGCTTAACAGTGCTCTGGAACTGAAAGCAAGGGGAGCAAAAATCATCGGAATCTCGACAAAGAGAGATCCTTGTTACGATGATTTTGTTCCATTGCCTGCGATCTCATCCACATATCTCTTTCCAATAGTTGAAGTTGTCCCGCTGCAGATGCTCGCTTATTTCACCGCTCTGGGCCGAAAGCTCGATCCCGACTACCCAAGAAACCTTGCCAAGTCAGTGACTGTTGTCTAGAATAATAGCTTAGAGATGCACAACGTTCTGTAATATATAGAGCCTATCTGCTCATGATAAGAAGAAGAAAAGAATCCGAGAGTCTTTTCCGTATCCTTTGAATTTGAGTGATCACAAGAATTGAGCAGAAGAATTAGGCAACATAGAAGTCGTCTAAAAATAATTAATGATATTCTCGCAGTAGCGAGACACGGTGCACGAAAGACCCATATCATGTACCGGGCGAATTTGAGTTACGACCAACTAAACGAGTACCTAAGCTTTCTCTTAGAGAATGGCTTGATTGACAAAGAACCTGATGTGGAATATGAAGGCGCGGTTATCTACAAAGTAACCCAGAAAGGGAGACAGTTCTTAGAGCGCTACTCTCAGCTGCAGGATATACTCGCGCATCCGCAGCCAGGTCAGAAGGTCCAGACAAATTATTTTGATTTACCTGCAATAGGCGAATGAAGGGTCCATTGCGGCAAACCGAGACCATGATTCCCTCTATTCTTTTCACACTTTCAAATACTAGGGAAAAATGAAATGTTTACAGTCGTTATTGAGACCAAGATTGTTCACTGATCGAAGCTGTACTGAAGAACTGTTCACACCTCTTAAGTAAATTCGAAGCTCTTCGAGATTTGCGCTCTAGAGGTTGAAATAGTTCTTTGAGGATTCTTGCGATAGGAGCTCACCCAGATGATGTGGAGATCGGATGCGGAGGAGCCTTACTTGCCTCGTCCGAACGAGGAAATGAAATCTTCATCTATGTTGCAACGAGAGGTGACAAAAGTGGAGACCCGCGAATTAGGGAAGACGAGACCCGAAAGACTGCTGGAATAATGAAGGCTTCAAAACTTAGAATCGCAAACTTTCCAGACACGCAGCTGAAACGTGACTCGGAATTAATTGATGATATCGAGGGATTCGTGAAGGAGGTTGAGCCTCACATAGTGTTCTGTCACAGCCAGAACGATCAACACCATGATCACCAAACAGTTGCGCTCTCTGGAATCGAAGCGTGCAGGTTTGTTCCAAACATTCTGGCCTATGAGAGTCCAAGCGCTAGAAATTTCCAGCCGCAGTTCTTTGTTGACATTACTGATGTCATCAGCAAGAAGCTCATGATACTTGACATTTTCTGGTCGCAACGAGGCAAGCAATACTTGAGAAAGAACGCAATTGTCGGGCTCGCCGAGTATAGGGCCTTCCAGACTAGAGTTGAACCGATAAAATATGCGGAAGCTTTCGAAGTGAACAAAGTATGCATGGCAGAAGATTTGTCAATGTTTAGTCTTCCGCTACGGTCTAACGGCTCCAGGGCTAGTTTCAGTGAACGTCGCAAGGGAATAGAGTCCGAATATATGAGAATGTAAGCGACCACGTTTCCGCTTACGATGAAAAAAATTCCTGGAAAGGAACATAGAAATGGAGCCTACAAAATTCGGAGTCCAATTTAGAAATTTTCCTAGAGAGTATGATGGAAAAATCCTGGACCATATGATTGAAGTTGCAACCAAGTGCGAGGATCTCGGGTTTGATTCGATTTGGATGATTGATCATCTGGAGATGTGCCCTCCGATATCATACGAGAGTCAACCGATACCCGAATGCTGGTCCACGCTTTCTGCTCTCGCCTCTGCGACTCACAAAATAACCATTGGCTCCTTAGTAAGCTGTTCACTATTCAGGAACCCAAGCTATCTTTCTGCGATATGCAACACTCTCAGTAAAATTAGCCACGATCGACTAATAGTCGGAATAGGATCTGGCTGGTTTGACCAAGAATTCCACGCTTACGGGATCCACTATCCTTCTCCTGGAGAGAGAGTTGCTGCTACTCGGAACACATTAGAAATTCTACGAAAAAGAATCGCTCGTCCATCTTATCCAATTTGGATAGGGGGCTCAGGAGAGGGTGCAACCCTAAAGCTCGTAGCAAAAGCTGCAGACGGGTGTAGTCTGTTTGGAGATCCGGATACTGTGAAACGAAAACTCAAGATATTGGAGAGTTATTGCGCTTTGATTGGTCGGGGATTTGCTGAGATGACTAAATCAAAGCACAGTAACGTGGTAATTGGAACAACCACATCGGAGGTGTCGTCAAAATTGAGCAAAATCATCCCCGATAAGTCAATATGGAACAATTTTTTTCTTAACAACATAGTAGGAACCCCAACCCAGTGTCTGGAGCAGGCCGAAAAATATGTCGCATCGGGAGCCAATTACCTGACTTTGACGTTTCCAGATTTGTTTGAAATGAACTGTCTGGATATCTTTTCCAATGAGGTAATTGAACAGATACATTGATTCTGGGTAACAAGAAAAGATTCCCAATGTTTTTGGAAAGTGATACTCGAATGCAGGTTGGCAGAGCACAGGAGAGCAAGATCAAGCCCGACGATAACAGCCGATCGCTTGGAAAAAGACCTGTTCCTTCTATGAAGCCTTTCTTCCCCGATGAGGACATCCGAGAAATGATATCTGGCTTGGAAAAGATTCTGAGATCGGGGAAACTTACTCTCGGAAGCTACACCAGTAAGTTCGAAGAAGAATTTGCAAAATACATCGGAACGAAACATGCCATCTCCGCAAACAGTGGAACGAGCACCCTCGAAATGATTTACCGATCGTTAGGTATCGAGGGAAGTGAAGTAATTACACCCACAAACACTCATATTGCGACTTCCAACGCAGTTATATTTGCAGGCGGGAAACCTGTTCTCGCGGACATCGAACCCGATACTTTATGCATAGACGTAGACGATGCATTTTCCAAAGTCACTAAGAAAACAAAAGCAATCGTTGTGGTTCACTTAGCCGGTCTTATCCATCCGAAGATTCACGAACTCCAACGGAGATGCAAAAAGGAGGATCTTATCTTGATTGAGGATGCTGCTCACGCTCATGGCGCGACTATAAACGGCAGAAAGGCTGGGTCACTCTCAGAAGCAGGAAGCTTCTCGTTCTACCCCGCAAAGGTGGTTACCTCGGTTGAGGGGGGTATGATCACCACGAATAATGATACGATATCAGAACTCTCAAGACAAATGCGTAATCATGGCAGCGATTCGCATGGTCTTCAGGTAAGACTCGGTTACAATTGGAGAATGAGCGAGTTACATTCTCTTGTCGGTCTTGTACAACTTGGACGAATCGAAGAGATTGTTAAAAAGAAAAATGAGATTGCTTCGGTTTACAATAATGAATTAAAGGATAACAGGCTAATCAAAATCCTGAAAGTTCCTCCCTATATTAGGCACAGTTACTACAAGTATCCTGTCACGCTCGAACGCGGATTGAACATATCGAAGATACAAGAAACATTGAAACATGAATACTTGGTAGACAGCGGAACTGTTTACTATCCACCTTGTCACCTTCAGCCAGTCTACAGATCGATGTTTCCAGAGCTCAAAGGAAAGCTCCCTGTTTCGGAAGATGTCCTTGCGCGCACAATTTCCCTTCCCATATACGCGGGAATGGATACATCAGATGCGATCTATGTAGCCCGATCACTTGCTGAAACAATACAATCTGTCAGATAATTTGGAACTGGGGAAGTGGATATTATTGACTAATCTCCAGGATCTTATTCTGAAGACCTTAGATGGAGGGAGCTCGATCTACCCAGGGACTCAGAATTATATTTTTCCAGATCTCGGTTCTCTTGCTAATGCTGTGCTCGCATATCAATCTGATAGGCAAAGGAAGAATAGTTCTTACATTTTAGAGCAGAGAACAAAACTAGCAGCTTTTGCATCCAAGTTCGCAACGAATGCATTGTCCCAAAACAGGTCAGATGTCTCGATCTTTAGTGCAATACAATCTAAAATCGACTCGCTCTCACGAAAAGATCCTAGTGATGTCATATTAGTAATGACTGCTCATCAACCCAATCTTTTTCCCTACTCAGGGGTTACGCGGAAGATTGCTCTAATGATTGCGCTTTGCGAGGCCATTGAAAAGAATACGAGAGGAGCGAAGGAAGTCGTGTGCCTGTACGGCGTTGCCGATCATGATTTTGTCCATAACAAGTGGATAAGATCAGCTGAGTTACCAGCGCCTTTGCGAAAAGAAGGAACCCTTAGGTATAATGTAAAGATCCCTCAGAAAGATGTTATGCTTCCAGCTAATAGGATTGCCAAACCTCTAATTGAAACCCTCAATGGTTGGAAGGCTCAAACACTAAGCTGGATAAACGAAAACAGTAGAATGGCTGAAAAGTATCTTAAACTTCGCTCGAAGGGGGAGGGGTCCGATCCAATCAAGTTCGAGTTGATAGCGACAAAAAATGAAGAAGCTCTTTGGAGACTAGTAGAATGCGCTTATTCGATCTCCCAATCATTAGCAGAATTCAGTTCAATATTGCTGTTTAGAATTGTTGCTGAAATTTGGAATGTACCTGTTCTGTTCGTAAATTTTTCTGACTGCTTTACAAGTTTTGGCCCGGAATACTCCTGGATGCTCGACAATGTCTCCACTTTCTCGGAAATCATAAAGTCAAATGAAACGAAGCTTAAGTCTAGCGGTATTGATAGCGGACTTGCTAACGATATTGGAGAGGTTTTTCCGTTATGGCTAAAATGTCCTTGTGGCAGCAAGTATAGGTTAAGCCATGAATTGAAGACGATTTCAGGAAAATGCCAACGTTGCGGTTCTGAGATTTCCTATTCTATTCAAAAGCTCAAGGAGTTGGCGCGAACGGATCCTGAAGTTTTCGAGCCTCGTTCGATCACTATGCCTATTGCGTTTGCAAGATCCCTAGACATGTCCTGCTACATTGGCGGAGTTGGAGGACTTGGCTATCTTATGCACACTAGGGAGATTAGCGATAGGTTTCAATCGCCCTTGCCACCGACCCCATTTTGGTATGTAGATGATATTTACAAATCGATTGAACTTCTCTGCTCGGTTTTACAAGTTGAGAGACTAGCAAAAGTTTACTCAATAGAACTCGGTACTGCTAATGAATTAGACGTAAGCAAAATTGAAAATGAATGCATCATCATGATTTCAGCTATACAATCGAGGATAGAAAGCGGCAAGATTACGAAAAGTCCTGTGACTCAGAGAGACATACAACTGCTTATGAATATCAAGACTAGCCTTAAGGCAAAAGGCTGCATGCTCGATTACGCAATAAATATCGGACTCAAATCAAACTTTGTGCAATGGCTTGAATTTCTAAGAAACGACGGACGACTGCATATACCGGTTCCGCTACAGACATCGTTCGAAGTCTAAACTGCACCACCATCAACCGATTGTTCGGGGCTGGCCGGGGGCACGGTTTCCTTCATTTCGGTTTTCTCGATGATCATTAGCACAGTGCTATCTGTCACGGTAAACCTTGGTTTGGTATTTGCATTTGCGTCAAACATTGTCTGCAATACTATTTGAAGAGCTAGGGACCATTTGCTTCCGTAATTATGGCGCAAAGTAATGACATACTCCACATCCGTAGAAGATGTGTGATAGGTTGCCCACTTCATATAATCGCAAAGGATGTTCTCGACAAACCTAATGCATGTCTTAAGATCATTCTTTTGGCCCGTAAAAAGTATGAGATCCTTAGGGAAACGTCGACCGGTCTCCGCAGCAAGGGTCTTTATCGTACTTTCATCTTGAACATTAAGACCTCGAAGGAAGTCGTGAACCGAGACCATTATGTAGCCGAAATCCTGCACGTATCTGTCGAAGTTGACCCACTTTCGAAGGATCTGATTAGTCAAATTGTTAACGCTTGTTCCTCTTCGAGCGCTCTCTGTGTCCAGCGCCTCCAAAATATCGGCGTCTAGTCTGAATGATTTTGTTTGTGTCGGTACTTTGTCCAAGAGGAACTCGCGCCCATTGACCCGCTACATTATCTATTTAAGTTGACGCAACATCACACCAAATTGCAATTGTTTGTGGTTTTTGAGTGGATCAGTATATAGAACAAATCTCTACTACTACTCAGGATCTAAGAATCTGAGCTTTTTGTCCGAAAGCATAGCTGATGTTGTATCTGGACGAGAATTTGGATGATACGCACACCAATGGAAGATACAGGTGGAGAAGAGGAATTCCTTTTCGTCCTTGCTTTTGGACAAACATCAATCCTCGAAATAGAGAGCGCAATTCGTAGTCAACAGTTCAAAGCAACATTAGAAGAAGCTGATGATTCATGCCTGGTCCTTAAGACTGAGGCAAAGACAGGACATGCCCTAATTCAACGCTTGGGAGGTAGCTACAAGCTAGCAAAAGTGATAGGCCATTCCTTTAAAGATGCTCGGCAGAGGCTCCAACTTCCGTTTGAACCTAAATTTAATTGGACCTTGTCTGCCTATGAATGTGATCGAGATCTCTACAATCAGAGCTACAGTGCTCTACACGAGCTTTTAAAGGAAAGAGGATTAGGAAAGTCCAAATTTCTGCCACCGGAGATATACTCTTCTTCGAATAGAGATGGACAATCGATTAAGGCTGCGGAGGTCCGCGCGGAGGACGTCAAAAACAAAATACTTTCCAATTATAACGGAAATTCTGGAATAGATGTTGTCATTCACGGTGGAATGCAAAGAGGTGAACCGATCTTTGCACAAACAATCGAGACCTTTGATTCTAAAGGGTTTGAACAGAGAGACTTTGAGCGCCCCTATCAGGATCCCACGAAAACTGTATCGCCGAGAATCGCGAGAACTATTGTGAACCTAGCCCTTACGGCCACTAGTCATTGTCTACTTGATCCTTTTTGCGGACTAGGCACAGTGCTTCAAGAAGCCTATCTATGCAATGTATCAATAATCGGCGTAGATAGAGACCAAGATAGTGTCAATCAAGCTAAGACGAATCTGAAATGGCTTGTTTCCAAATATCATTTGGTCTCTAATCTACATACGAATCTGTTTGCTTATGATGCAAAAAGAATCTCCCACGCGCGAATGCCTAGAGTTGATGCCATTGCCACCGAACCTATTCTTCTTCCCGTATTCAAGAAAAATCCGAGCGTCTCAGAATCAAAGTCTATGATTGAAAAAGTTCGCAATGATTACGAAAGATGCCTTTTCGAGTTTGCTTCCATCCTCGGGGAAAAGGGCGACAGAATCGCATTTACGACTCCCGTACTGATAGATTCCTCCGGCAAGCAAAGATCGTTCGACTTGGCGCCGATAGCTTCAGATGCTGGCTTGAAACCGTACTTAGGTGACAGCGACCTCACTAGGAATATACGCTATCCGTTGGCCATCGAATCTAGTAAGAAAAAAATAATCCAGAGGGCTTTGAATGTATACTGTCTTTCCTAGACTGAAAGCATTTTGATCTTAGATTTAGCCTTACTTGCTAGGCCCATGAGCAAGTAGAGCTCTCGAAGAGACGGGTTGCTGCGATTGAGAATTCTAGCGAGAGTCTCTTCTAATCTTTCTCTTTTGTAACCTTGGAAATCTGAAATCGATGCGAGCTCTCGAAAGAGGGAAACTACTCTCGCTTTTTCTTTTCTTGAAGGCTCTCTTTCAAAGAGATCTTGTTTCCTTGTAGGAGTCGAGTGGTTTCTAAAGTAAGAGGAAAACGCATAGAATATTATTGCAGCTGCGTGGGAGATGTTTAGTGTATTGTACTTTGTTCCAGTAAAAATAGTGATATTGTAGTCACATTTACGGAGCTCCTCGTTTGTCAGTCCTGTGGTGTCTCTTCCAAAGACAAAACAAAGTCGATTGGCATTGCCTCGTGACGAACTCTTGGTTTGTCCTGAAGGTGATCCCGGCAAGGATCTCGATATTCTAGGAATAGAATCTTCTAGGGCATAAGTTTTCCTCGTGATGTTTGACTTGCGTTTTCCTCTGATAGCAGTCGTGCCAACTAGGATAAGGAATTTGTTGCGAAGCTGATCTAGGCTCTTGAGATATTTCACTTTCTCTATCACATAATGCGCGTGAGAGGAAAATCTTAAAGCCTCAGCATTATCTGTAACATTTTTTTCTCGTGCGATGATGTAAAGCTGATTCAATCCGAAATTTGCCATTGCTCTTGCCAAATATCCAACGTTTAGCGCGAACTCTGGCTCTACGATGGCGACCGCGAACTTTGAAAACTGACTTGCGCTTGCTGATTTGATATTTTGATTATGGTTCGTCAAGTTAGCAGATCATGCCCACCTTTTCCTAACTTCATAGACGGTAAGGGTTTCAAAGAACACGGATTTCGATATAATCTCCTTTGCAACAAGGTGATTAACTTCGCAGAATCTTTTGAAACAGATTGACGACGTTTCTGTAGAAAGGAGGATTAGGATCGCCCCAAAAGGATGAAGCACTCTTATTGCTTCTTGAAGAAACTGCATAGGTATATGGAACCCGCTGTTTCCTCCATCCACAGTGCTATCCATTATGTCATCGCTAGGAAGGTAGGGCGGATTCATTATGACCAAATCGAAAGTCTGATCCTTGAAGCAGGTCAGTCGATCTGCAACGAAAAGACCCGCCGGGGTTCCCTTTAATCTATCAAAACCGTCAGTAAGTCTAATGTCTGTTCCCACGATCTCTTCAAAGTGATTTGTTAACTCGATGAGATTAGAACCATATCCTATTCCAATTTCCACACACATCTTTCCGGTGTACGACTTTAGGGCTTTCCTTAGCAATTCAGAGTCATCACTCGAAACATAAGTCATGGTCATGCGAAACTCTACCTAGCTAATTTCTTCCAGTAATGTCCCAAACTGTTGCGGGAGAATATCTTCAATTCGCATAGATCTGAATTGAGATTGTGATAAGTCAACCTTCTTAGTTTTTAGATCATCGGATTTGATAGCATTTTTTAGTAGTCTGCCTTTAAAAGAGAACAATCTCCTCAGTTCTCTAATTCTCTCACGGTTGAGATATGGCTGCCTAAAGCTGGCATTTACTTCGAATTTAACTATCGCTGATTGAACTCTCGGAGGTGGTTCAAAGCTCGTACGATCTACCAAGCTAATTTCTCGCATCTGAAAAGCAATCTGCGCGATCACTGAAACTGATCTGTAATTGTGATCTGAGGGATGGGCAAGGAGTTTTCTTGCGAAATCGAGCTGAAGGACGGCGAGAGCTTCTCGGAAGGTTCCAGATCTACAGGCAAGCCATTCAACAAAGTCACGTGACCTCGAATATGGAAGACTCGTAACGCAAATGTCAAAGGGGATTTCCTCTCGAGATAAAGCGAGCGCATCCCCCTCGATCAGAGAAACGTTCTCGAATCCTGATAATTTGTCTCGAGCTTGCATATACAAGTAATGGTCTTTTTCACAGCTTACGACTTTCAATACGAGAGGAGCTATTTTCTTGGTGAGCTGGCCCGTGCCGGTTCCTATCTCAAATACAAGATCATTTTTTCTTAGAGATGCTGACTCCACTATCAACTTGCAAACATCTTCTGATATCAAGAAGTGCTGCCCGAGCATCTGTCTTTTACTTGTCGAAGTTATCAACTCAATTTTGGTTCTCGTAATTTAGTATCGGAGAATGTGCGTCTGTGACCTATCGGTGTACAAAAAGCATAATTCTGGACCCCCCGGATAGCTCTTCGACTATCCGCTTTGCCACCAGCTTAACAGGTTCCCTTAAGCCGACCCGCTTCTCCAACTCCTCGAAAGTTTCAAATTTCTTTCTTTCTCGTTGGTTTACGATCTGCCTCATGAAGGTCTTGCCAATTCCCGGAATTAACTCCAATGCGTGGAGTCTAGGGGTTATTGGTTGAAGTTCGTTGAAGTAAGCGATGTACTTCGGTTCATTTTGTGGTATCATTTGTTCAAGGACAGGTTCAAGTTCGTTTCTAGCCTCATTAGTCAGTTCAGAGTAATCGAGCTTTCCTAGTACACTGACTATCTTGATCCTATTTTCCTTGCCTATTGGAATCCGCTCTCCAGGTCGGAATTCTGCAGAGTTTGAGGCAAGAATCTCAAGAAGCGTGAGTCGATCTTCTCCTATTGCTTGAACTAAGGGTCCTTCTCTTTCCTTGATGATGGAGGATTTACCCCTTGGAATGAAATCTAAAACAAAAGCAAATTCTTCATACCTTTTTGATTGTCGTGAGCCCGTGTCTTCCTTAGGCTGAGATTCAGCGTACACTGTATCACGGACACAACCTGGGTATTCTCTGAGTTTGAATCACTTTAGCAAAAGAAGCTTACGGGAAAACAAGATAGTAGAATCATCCAAACATTGGTTAGAGATATATTTTGCAAGGTCGACAGCTATCAATAGTATTGCCCGTAAGAATGTTTTTTCTTAAAAAGTGCGTCCACATCTGCCTATTAACCTTTAGGACAGTAAGAAAGGGGGCAAAATCAGAATACGATTTTATTCGACTAGAATCTTGATTATCTTTTCAACAGTACTAGTCGGTATTAGCTTTCTCCAACCTGCTGTGAAAACTCGGAGTTCTTCTTGCGACTTTGGCAAGATGTTGACGAGCTCTGTGGCCTCTTCAACAGTCAGTCCGCATTCCTCTACGAGTTGCTTTCTCATCTTGCGCGCTTCCTCGGAGTCCGTCTTGGCGAATTTGGCAAGGTAATCTTGCGTTCTTTTCTGAATTTGGTCAGCATGCTCCGGATCTATCTTTGATAGAATCTCCTTTGCTTCGGCGACTGTAATAACTCGCGCTTTCTTAGTTGCACTTTCTTGAGTCTGCTCAGTCATACCTCACCCACTCCTTGATTTAGACATAAGAATGGCATCGACTAAGACGGAGCCATCAGAAGAGGCTTAACATGCTCGAGGCGCGAAATAACCTCTTTTACTTTATTCCCTACAGGCACGGAAATTACCAAGCTACGACGTCTGACTTCCTCAACGCTTCCAACAGAACCTTGGAAACGCCTGTGAGGCATGCCCTTTGTTTGTCTTGAATCGATATTGACCACAACCCGATCGCCCACTTTGTATTCTCTGAGAAGGAAGCCCAAGGGAGATCGTGGCTTTGCACGAAATACTGATCTAGTTTTCCTTCTGTAACCACGAGATTTTGGCATTTAATGAAACAACTTCCATCTACTTAGCTCTGGGGCTTTAAACGCTTCTGTTTGTCTCCTATGCGATATCTGACCGGCTTGTTTTTGTCCCTAGGTTGCGAGAATTCGTGTACTCTGAGTTCTTCCTTGGATAGTCCAATCTCTTGAAGGCATGATTTTATTCGTTCCAAGTTTCTATCTTAAACAAAACTCCGATTACGATCTCACTCTGTTAAAGTAGAAGGAAAAAACGTGCTGCTCAGAGAGAAAGACAAATGCAAAACAAAAAAGTTGGGATGATGTATTCGGGCGGCAAAGACAGCACTTACGCACTTGGTAAACTGCTTCAAGAAGGATGTGAAGTGGTTTGTTTGATAACAATGATATCAGAAAATTCGGAAAGTTACATGCTTCACACTCAAAACATCGAAATGACAAAACTTACTTCTGAAGCGTTGAATCTTCCTATCGTAATCGGGCATACCCGAGGCAAAAAGGAAGAAGAATTGAAAGATATCAAACAAACTATAATTGGCGCGCGAGAAAAGTACGGTATTGAAGGAATCGGGACAGGCGCTATCGCCAGCCAATATCAGAAGACCAGAATAGATTCGATTAGTTCGGATTGTGGGCTTACAGTTCTATCGCCTATTTGGGGAGTAGCGCAAAGCTTCTATATGCGAACCGTGATTTTAGAGCTTTACAAATTTATTCTGACTTCTGTATCTTGCCAAGGACTTGATGAGACTTGGCTCGGAAAAGAATTATCGTTGACTGACCTTGAAAAACTAGAGCGGCTCTCTTCAAAGTATAAGTTCAATATTGCCTTTGAGGGTGGAGAAGCTGAGACACTTGTCCTCGATTGTCCGTTGTACAAGCAAAAGCGAATAAAAATTCTCGATCGTAGAATTGAATGGAACGGTTACTTTGGCTCGTTGGACATCAAAAGAGCTATTCTTGAAGATAAACAATCTTAGTGACAAGCGGGTTTAAATCATGCAAAGTGGAACTGAGGAGGGTTAAATGCTAGACAGTTTAAAGGAGGGTTTCCAAGGAGCTATCAAGAAACTACTCGGCTCCTCGAGCGTTGATGAGCGTCAGATCAAAGAGTTCGTGAAGGATATACAGAGAACTCTTTTGGGAGCCGATGTCAAGGCTCAAATCGTACTTGAGGTCTCACAACGAATAGAAAAGAGAGCCCTCGAAGAGAAACCGCCGCCCGGACTTCCTCGAAAAGACCATATTGTCAAGATTCTATATGAGGAGTTTGCCAGGATCCTCGGAGAAGAGGGCAAGTTCGATCTGCCGACCAACAGGACAAATGTTATCCTAATGGTGGGGATTCAAGGGAGCGGCAAGACCACAACAATTGGAAAACTCGCTAGAGTGCTGTCAAAAAGAAACTACCGAGTAGGAGTGATTGCCGCAGATACTTTTAGACCTGGTGCCGTAACCCAGCTTAGGACGATTTGCGAGACAATTCAAGTTCCAGTGTTTGGCGATGAAAGAGAAAAAGATGCGACCAAGATAGCTAAAAAAGGGCTAGACCATTTCAAGAATCAGAACGCGAATGTAGTTATCGTGGATACCGCCGGACGCCATAAGGAAGAGACAGGTCTTATTGATGAAATGAGGCAGATATCGAAAATTGTCTCCCCCGATCTGGTTTTTCTAGTAATCGATGGAACGATTGGTCAGGCAGCTTACGGGCAATCGGCTGCATTTCACAAATCGGTCTCAGTCGGCGGAATTATTGTAACAAAACTTGATGGAGCTGCCAAGGGAGGAGGCGCGCTAGCTGCGACTGCGGCCACTGGCGCTCGGATTTTCTTCATTGGTACTGGAGAGAGAGTTGATGACCTTGAACAATTCTCACCGACTCGATTTGTCGGTCGTCTGTTAGGAATGGGAGATCTTCAGTCTCTACTTGATCGGGCAAAAGAGCTTGAGTTAGTGGCGGACGAGCAACAGGTGAAGAGAATGATGTCGGGTAAGCTTACCATGAGCGATTTTCTCGTACAGATAGAATCAGTCAAGAAAATGGGTTCCCTAAGAAAAATTGTTGAATCACTTCCAGGTTTCTCGCAAATGAATGTTCCAAGTCAGAACCTTGAAGAAATAGAAGGCAAAATGAAGTACTGGCGGGCTATGATTCAAGCTATGACCCTGGAGGAAAAAAATGAACCCGATCTTCTGAACTCTCAGCGAATAAGGAGAATCGCGAGAGGCAGTGGCGTGCTTGAAAAAGACGTGAAGGATCTACTGACGAGATATAGGCAAGCAAAAAGTGTTATGAAGGCGAGCAAAGGGCGCCAGTTTAGAGCTCTTATGCGACAAATGGGAAATCAATGATATTATGTTTTTCAACTCGGAGATCTTGGTCAGATTCGACCGCAATCGAAACTTTGGATAGAGATAATTTTTGAGAGCAGATGAAGGTATTCTGCCAGTCAAGACAGCAGTGGTTGTAATAAAAAAGACAAGATTGTGTTCAAGATGTCTGCGTAGACAAGGAGTTCCTGCTAAACAAGCGGCTAAAGCGTCTGTCAAGAGTCGGGATTGTGAGATTTGTGGAGGATTACTCGCAGACTTATCAGAAATAGGAGACGATGTCTCAAAGAAACTCAAACAGTATCAATTTGAGACGTTCCTTGTGGGGGCTTCGATCCCGCAAGAAATTCTCGACAAGGAAGACGAGATTCGGGCTCGACTCAAGATTCGTGGAAGAGAAGGAATCAAGACAGAAATTACCAGAACTATAGCGAACCAAGTCTCCAAGAGTACTCATCGAAAGCTGAACTATTCTCGGCCAGAAATTACTGTATTGGCTTCATTACCAGAACGAAACATTTCAGTCAGTCCACGGTCTATTTGGCTTTTTGCAAGATATCGAAAGAAGGTTAGAGGGCTGTCGCAAAGGTCTTCTTTGTGTAAGATATGTAATGGCGTAGGTTGCGCAACATGCGAATACAGAGGATCGGTTCAATCAAGCGTTCAGTCGGTTATCAACGATTTTCTTACGAGGAAATACCGGGCCGAAAACTGCAATTTTATTTGGGTCGGAAGTGAGGACGAAAAGAGTCTGGTGAATGGGAATGGTAGGCCCTTTTTCGTCGAAGTGCAAAAACCAAAAAAGAGAAAAGTCAATCCCGGTCTTTCTAGAACCATCGACCTAGATTCTGTGACTCTCTCTTCCATTCAAGTGTTATCTTCGAAGCCTGTGTCTATCCCTCAATTCACAATGAAATGCATTGCTTATCTTGCCCTGAAGGACCATAACGAAGGAGAATCGGTCCCCGAAATAATGAAGGATGAAATAGAATCAAAATTCAAAGGCATTCCGGTAAGAGTAAGGCTATCAAGAAAGTTCAAAGTAGTGAACAAAAGGGTTTATTCGATCTTGGTCGAAAAAGACAAGTATGCTCACCCATTCGTTCTTGAGATAGAATGCGATGGCGGAATCCCGATCAGAAAACTTGTCTCCGGTGAAGAGGACGCAGTGTTGCCTAACTTGTCCCAATATATCAGAGGTTTTATCTTGGATCCTACAATGCCTTTTGATATCGAGAACGTATTCTTAGCAGATCCCAATAGGTTACGATTGAAACAGTTCCATGCTAATGGCGAAAGCTTTTCTTCAAGACAACTTCCGGAAGAGACCACAGCCCTAAACGAAGAACTCGAAATAATAGCCGAAGGAGCTATTTGAGATCTCTGCGGCATCGCCAATGAGAAGTTAGTGACCCATCTGCCAGAAATCCAAGCCTCATCACTGGCTGCTCTCTGACTAGTATTAAGCCAAAGAGCTCTCAGGCGGCTCTTCCGGTTTAGACCTTTTAATCGGCCAAACGCATCATCGGGTCAATTATAAGACGGTAGGCGCGCTTAAACTCTTTTCTGACGAGAAGATTTGCAGGATTGCTTTGGGAAGAACGATCGTGTCGAAAGTCTAATTATTCATTGAAAAAAATTATCGGTCTACATTACGAGACACGAGAATCGGGCATACAAAAAAATTTATTGAAGACGAGAACATCCTTCATAAACTTGATGGTCAGCTCGAACGAGATTGCAGCTAGAAACTCTGAGCTAATCAGAATTAAGAAAAATTCCGAGACTATCTCGGAATCACTAGTAATGGGTCAATCTGAGGATTGTCGGCCACGAAACCAATTTGCAGAAATTACTTTATTTTTGAGAGGATTTTGTCCCGAGAAAAAGTTAGTGACGTCTTGTTTATCGTAGTTTTTTGTCTCGAATTAGTTTATATGCAGGTTGCGTAAAATACGTTATCTTCGGAAACAAAGGGATATTATGCTAATGTCGGTTGAGGAAGAAAAAAACAACAAAACTATCAAAAATAGGAACACTCGAGACTCTCGGCCATCATCGGTAGATCTGACTGACGAGAGTTCCTCTCGAGCCTTCGAGGAAAGCGATTCCGAAAGCAAAAACGTTGGTAATGAGGTGAGCGAGGTGAGTGTGACCTTGCGTAAGGATTTGGAAAACGAGAGAAAGAGGAACTTGGAGTTGTCGAAAAGAATGCTATATTTGCAATCTGACTTTGCGAATTTACAAAGGCAATGCGAAAGAAGGATTGCAGAAGCAAAAGATGAAACTAAGATTAGATTCATTGAGGAATTAATTTCAGTCAAGGAGGATCTGGAGAGAGCAATTTCTGTCGCGAAAGCTTCTAGCCCTGCAACACTATTTGATGGTCTTCGAATGTTACTATCAAGAATTGAAGGTAGTCTTCGATCAGAAGAAGTCGAGCGGATCAATGCTTCTTTGGGCTCAACCTTTGATCCAAGATTGCATGAAGCGATCGCCTACTCTGAGGGAGACATAGAGAAAGATGGCACTATCCTCTCTGTAGTGAGTAACGGATATACAGTGAGAGGAAAGATCATAAAGCCTGCTCTTGTTGAGGTTGCCCGGCGAAATCAGAGCATTATTCAGCGCGATCAAGGCCAAGTAATCCGTGACGAAAGTCTGCGTCAGACCGCAGAAACTGAAGATCAAATAAAAAAACAGCTCAACGAGCAACCTTTAGAATCAAAAGTTAATTCGAAAGAAAATAAGGGAGAAATGAATTAGGGCAATGAGCAAGATAATTGGAATCGATTTGGGTACAAGCAATTCTGCCGCGGCAGTAATGATGGGCGGAAGGCCCACCATAATCCCCAGTGCTGAAGGAACAAGCGTTGGAGGAAAAGCTTTTCCCTCCTATGTTGCCTTCACTAGAGACGGGCAACTGCTGGTAGGGGAGCCGGCTCGAAGACAGGCTGTCTCCAATCCAGAGGGTACCATCCAAGCAATCAAGCGCAAGATGGGCACCGACTATAAAATTAATGTGTTCGGAAAGGAGTACACTCCTCAGCAAATTTCTGCTTTTATTTTGCAAAAGATCAGAGCCGATTCTGAAGCATTTCTGGGAGAGAAAGTGTCCAAAGCTGTCATTACGGTTCCGGCATACTTCAACGATAATCAAAGGC
Source organism: archaeon (assembly GCA_029850555.1). Taxonomy (GTDB): domain Archaea; phylum Thermoproteota; class Nitrososphaeria; order Nitrososphaerales; family CADDZS01; genus JASHOD01. Next base: position 37,875 of record JARCRS010000031.1, read on the forward strand.
AGGCAACCAAGGACGCGGGCGCAATTGCTGGGCTTGAAGTTGTAAGGATCATAAACGAGCCAACGGCGGCTTCTCTTGCCTACGGTCTCGACAAAGCCGGGAAAGACCAGAAGATAATGGTTTTCGATCTAGGCGGAGGGACCCTTGATGTAACCATAATGGAGTTCGGAGGAGGAGTCTTTGAAGTGAAGTCCACAAGCGGCGATACTCAGCTTGGTGGAACCGACATGGACAATATTCTTGTCGATTACATAACGACTCAATTTCGTAATCAAACTGGTTTAGACCTCAGAAATGACAAAGTAGCACTGCAGAGAATTAGAGAAGCTGGCGAAAAGGCGAAGATAGAGCTTTCAACGACTGTAACGACTGAAATTAATTTGCCGTTCATAGCAATGGATCAGAACACTCCAAAGAATCTATCGCTCACTCTCACAAGAGCTAAGCTCGAAGAGCTTGTTGGACAGATTATTGAGCGTTGTCGCCAACCGATGATGCAAGCTTTACAGGATGCAAAGCTTGAGCCGAGAGGAGTTGATAGAATTATCCTAGTCGGTGGACCAACTAGAATGCCCATCGTAAGGAATTTTGTGGAAAGAATAATGGGCAAGCCAGCAGAACGTGGTGTAGATCCTATGGAGTGCGTTGCAATGGGTGCGGCTATCCAAGGCGCGGTGCTGGCAGGCGAGGTTACCGACATTCTTCTCCTTGACGTTACTCCACTTTCACTTGGCGTCGAGACTCTTGGAGGGGTGTTCACGAAGATCATCGATAGAAACACTACGATTCCCACTAAGAAGAGTCAGATCTTCACGACTGCGGCTGATTTGCAAACTTCGGTGACGATTCATGTCCTTCAAGGAGAACGCGCAATGGCCCAAGATAATGTCTCATTAGGCAATTTCAACCTTACCGGGATTCCGCCAGCTCCAAGAGGCGTGCCCCAAATCGAAGTCACGTTTGATATTGATGCCAATGGATTGTTAAACGTCTCTGCCAAAGATCTCGCTACCGGAAAGCAGACGGGGATCACGATCACTGCATCTACAAAACTCTCTGACAAAGAGAAGGATAGAATGGTCAAAGAAGCAGAGCAATATGCTGAAGCAGACAAGAAGAAGAGAGAAGAAGCTGAGGTTCGAAATCAAGCTGATAGCCTGATTTATGCAGTAGAAAAGACCAAGTCCGATCTTAAGGACAAGATAACAACTGATTTGGTCTCAAAGCTAGACGCAGCTACGAAGGAGCTAAGGGACGCATTGGCAGGTGCCGACACTGAACTTGTAAAACAAAAATCAGAGGCGCTTGGGAATGTCTTGAAAGAAGTCGGCACAATGGCCTATCAACAGGCAGCTTCTCAGGCAGCCTCAACTTCCGGAGAAAAGAGCTCAGGCTCGAGTGAATCCGGCCAGAAGGTAGTTGACGCCGAATACAAAGTAGATGAAGAAAGCAAGAAAAGCTGAGCTGTTAAATGACTACGACTGAAAAGAGAGACTATTACGAAGTACTCGACGTACCGAAGGACGCGACCAAGGATCAGATAAAAACCGCGTACCGAAAACTTGCTCTCCAATATCATCCTGATCGAAACAAAGCTCCTTCTGCCGAGGAACGCTTCAAGGAAATATCAGAAGCTTATGCCGTGTTGTCAGACGATGCCAAACGAGCGCAATACGACCGATTCGGTCACGAAGGAATCCAAGGAAGGTATTCACCGGAAGACATTTTCAGAACAACAAACTTCGACGAGATTCTTCGGGATCTTGGATTTGGAGGTTTTGGTGGCTTCTCTGGAAGTATTTTTGACATGTTTTTCGGTAACATGACAGGAAGTGGACGAGGTTCCCAGAGAGGAGCTGACCTAAGATACGATTTGGATATCACGTTGGAGCAGGCCGCATCCGGAGTCACGACTGAAATCGAGGTTCCAAGGACGGAACGATGTCAAATCTGCAAAGGAAGCGGCGCAAAGCCGGGAAGCACTCCCCGGACTTGTACCGATTGCGGAGGCCGCGGCCAAGTTCAAAGAGTCAGCAGCTCAGGATTCGCTCAATTTGTTAGAATAGAAACTTGCAGAGCCTGTCGTGGTCGAGGTCAAGTTTTGGACAACCCATGCAGGGACTGTCGGGGCAGTGGCGTAGTCCAGAAGCGAAGAAAGATTGAGGTGAAAATACCCTCTGGCATCGAAGATGAATCTTCTCTGAGATTAAGAGGAGAGGGAGATGCAGGAGACACTGGAGCCCCTTCTGGCGATCTTTATGTTGTGTGTCACATTGCGCCGCACAAGTTTTTTGTTAGACAGGACAAAGACCTGTTGTGCGACGCGACGGTTTCCTTTGCGGATGCAGCTCTTGGTACTACCATCAAAGTTCCAACTATCGATGGTACTCAAGCTGAAGTAACTGTGCCTCCTGGTACTCAATCGGGTACGGTTCTAAAGCTCAAAGGAAAAGGGTTTCCGGGCATTGGAAATTCAGCTAGAGGGAATCAACTTGTGACGATTAGAGTTCAAACCCCTTCCAAACTCTCCGATCGGCAGAAAGAGCTGCTTAACGAATTTAAGGAAATAGAAGACGAGGGCAAAGGAAGGAAGAACTTCTTCAAGTTCTAACTAGTGTAAAGTTGAATACACTTATTCGCCTTTTACTCTAACGATTTTGGTTCGGCCCAGAACTTGCCAATACTCGACTTCGGCTCCGGAAGATATCTTTGATCTGATCTCCTGGTCAGTTGGCATAGGAATGTCTATTGATTCAAAGGTTTCAAGATCCATTAACTGAACGGATTGAGGAGTAGAAGATACTATCTGTCCAGATTTTTTTTCGATCAGAGGCACTTCAACGTTTGTCGAAACTGGAGATACCAGACTTCTTTTGACGCTATCAAAGACGCCGATTCCAACGATACGAGCTTTCGCAGCACCGTGCTTTCCCGGTTTACTCTTATCGTACTCTACAATACGGCAGGGCTCGCCATCTATAATGACATAGGAACCTTCCTTTAGGCTACCCAGATCAACAGGCTTACTCATGAATAAATCACAAAGAAAATGAAGTTGAGAAAATTTCGCGCCAAGCTTATTTAACCTTAATCGTTAGTAATGAAAAGAAAGTAGAATTCAAAGACGAAACTCTGACAGGGTTAAGTTTCAAAAATTTACTTCATTTATGGCAGCAGGTTTAGAGCGAATCCAATAAACTCAAAGGGGTAAAAGTAAAACTGAAAGTATCTCGCGTCGCTGTCATTTCAAAAGAGGGCCACGGCGAAGCTAAAGAGGTCGCAAGGGACATTGCCCAAATGCTGCTCAACAGAGGTCTATCAGTAACTAGCTTTCCAAATCTACATGTAAAGAATGTGGATCATGTCCCCACAGTTAAGGAAATAGGAAGCAACAAAATCGATCTAATTGTGACTGTATCTGGCGACGGAACTATTCTTCGTATGCTCCGCGTCCTAGATAACAGTACCCCATGCCTCTGCGTAAATGTGGGAGGGCGAGGAATCCTAGCTGAAATAAAGCCCGATCAAGCTAGAATAGCTTTCGACAAAATTTTGAACGGAGATATGATTTTGGAGAGAAGGTCCCGTATACGATCCCAGATTAAAGAGCGAACTCTGCCCCCAGCTTTGAACGAAGTTCATCTTTTGCGGCAGACTGCGGCTCATACGCCGAGTTTTACGATTGATTTCGATTCGGGCGCTGTTTTTACCCAAAGGATGGATGGAGTCCTCATAAGCACTCCCACCGGATCAACGGGTCATTCTTACTCATACGGCGCTCCTTTCCTTGAGGGTTCACTAGATGTTTTTATGATTACTCCGGAGGGGCCAATCAATCGTTTTCCCATAGTGGTCAAAAGGGCAAATTCTCCAGTCAGAATCCTTGGAACATTCGCTCTTGACCTTATAATTGACGGACAAGATGTTTTTGCAGTGGAAGCTGACACATTTGTTTCATTAAAAAAACACGATCATGACGCAGTCTTTGTTCGCTTTGATACGGCAGGTTCCTTCAGGCAACTCAAAAATTTAGGGTTCAAATAGTTCAAAATAACGAAAACATGCAAAGGAACGAAAAGTTTGAAAAGGCGTTAGATCTATAGCATGCATATGTCTTGCTTTGCAAAAGCAATTATTGAACTTGACGGGTTTCGGAAGGTCTCTTAACAGTCTAGAATGCTAGTTTTATTTCTGCAAATGGAGCTTCTTACGGATAATTTTTACGCCAACCAGTGTGCAAAGTTGTTCTTAGAATTCAATTGTTTGGTCAAAAGGTTAATCGTCCACTTATGATCCAGCAATATCTTGTCCTCGACACCACCGCATTTTACGCGGGAGTGCCTTATACAAACACGACTGAGAACTTGGTTACGACTCCGGATGTAATCAGCGAAGTTTCTAACGAAAGAACAAGAACCTTGATAGCTCTTTCAAAAATTAACGTACTTCAAGGCACCCCCGCAAATCTGAAAGCTGTGAGAGTGGCTGCTCAGAAGACCGGCGATAACGCAATGACGAAGGCTGACTTAAGTGTGCTCGCCTTGTGTCTAAATTTAAAAGAGGAAGGAAATGAGGCAATACTTCTCTCTGATGATTTTGCAGTCGAAAATGTAGCTTCCACATTGGGTATAAAGGCCCGACCCTTGATGACAAATGGAATACAGACTGCTTCTGAATGGGTTTTCTTCTGTCCAGCCTGCGGAAAGAAATACCCGAAACAAAGGGCTGATTGTTTGGTATGCGGAACTAAGCTCGAAAAAAGGCTCAAAAAGAATTAGCAACTGCTTTCTGCTTTTTTCTAAAATGATTTTATTTTGAATGTCGGACTTTTCAAATGCTCATGAATCGAGATGTTCAGAAGTATCGCCGTTAATCCTTCAATTTCCAAAGAGAGATCCAAGGTTCCAGCATAAAGCGGCCGCAGCCCCTCTACCGAAGATATGATTCCTGCAGTTCGCGAGTAAGTGCTTTGCTCATCACAACAAACAAGAACGTCAGCATCAATTTTTTCCTCTTTGTACAATACTCTCGCAGGAATAGTCTGAAATGCCGTAGCGACATGCATAGATTTTGGAACTATCTCTTGTATGTTCCTAGAAATTGAAATTCTATTTCGGATCGGTACGAATTCATTCCGGGATTTTTCGATCGCAGCAACAGTAGAAATAAGGAGCTGATCTCCCTTGAACTCACTTTGCAATTTGGTTATGGTTTCGATGGCCACAGAATACGGCACTGTTAAAATAACGACATCGCAAGTGGATGCGACTAGTTCATTCATTACTGCCTTTAGATGTTCCTCGAGATCCTTGCGTCCTTTCTTATCTTTCAGAATATCGCGAACGGCAGATTCTGCCTTTTCTTTGCTTCTTGACCCGATCAGAACTTCATTTTTCTTTGCAAGATGAACTGCAAGAGCTGAGCCTATGTCCCCTGTCCCACCGATGAGACCTATCTTCTGCATAGAATCCGTTTGGCTTTTTGAGACACTTATCTTTTGTCAGAATGAGTAGGCTCAATGCTTTTCGTTTTGTCGTTCGTATACAGTCCATTCATTGGGCTCCACTACAGAGTTCGGTAGGATATGCAGGTTTCCGCTCGAATCGCGTATTCTACTTTTTCTAATGTCGACAGATTCCACAACTCCTTCGATACCTCCAGCTTTGACTCTGAAACCGGCGCCAAAATCCTGGTCAGTTACAAGGAATGCCCCCGAGACGAGTTCCTTTAGCACTCCAGATGTTGCAAGGCCTATTGCGAGAATAAAGAATGCGAAGATGATTCCCATCGCGAGAACCATTTCGTCGAACCCCGGTAAAGTCGAGAGTATGGCCATTATAACGAAGTACCAAAACAAAGCGCTGAGAATAGTCGTCAGTATTCCAACCAAAGCTGTAGGAACTCTGCGCCTCAAAAGATCGTGCTTCACGACCGAAACGAGGATCTTCAATATGAGATAGGCTATGACAAGAGTTATGATTGCTGCGATTAGGGCTACCGTGGCATAGTCGAGACTCGTGAAGAAGTATTGCAAAGGATTTGAGATTTGTGCTTGCAGGGCGATCGTGGCCTAAACACTTCTAAAGAAGAGCTTTGAATTTGAATTAAGCATTGTGCAGTTATTGTTTCGAATAATTAGGCAAAGTACTTTTGGATATTTGTTCTAATCTGCAACGAAACGCTTTAGATGAGCATTTCATCATCAAATTTCTTTAGCTCAATCAGCTGTGCTATGTGTTCTTTTCGCCTGTGTTCTTCTTGTTTTGCTTTCTTGAGATTCTCGACCCATGTACCGTACAGTTTGTCACACTTGTCGCAGCGAACTCCAAAATCGATGCAATAGACTATTTTTCCTCCACATCCGCAATTTCCCCATGTATTGTGGCCGTTTACTTTCTCTGTTGCAATCGCCTCTATGTGAGAGCGTGGCGAGAGTGTCATGTCTTGCAACGTCCTTCTGGTAGAAACAATAATAAAACTAGTTCACGAAGTCATCAGAAAATTTGACTAGATTGGTTATCCATGGACCACACCAGCAACAGGAGCGAAACAATCGACCGAATTAGTAGAAAGCCGAAGACTACAGGCAAGTTAGTTTTCAAATGACATCTGTATCACAGGGTCTTAAAGCAGGGTTGGCAGCCGGGGCGATTTATGCTGCAATTATAGGATTGCTCCATCTCGGCACTCTTTTGGGATGTAATGCTTCGCAGATCTCGTATATTGCAGCTCGCATTCCCCCCTCTTCCAACGTTTCTGCATCTGAAATATTCTATGGTACCGACATCGTGTACCTTCCGATGGTATATGGAGTTTTGACCCTGATTTTCGGAGTAATCTTTGGATTGGTTTTCGGCTTAGTGTATTCAAGACTTCCTGGATCGACTTCAAAGGCAAAGGGTTTGTCACTTGGTGTGGCTGTTTTTCTTATTGTCGCCTTTGTTGGACCGGGTTTCCTCGAAGAATATACTTGTGGAGGTAGCCTTCTTCCATATCTTACATTTGCTCTAAGTGTCCCGGCGGCTCTCGCTTTCGGGTATCTTCTTGGCACATTCTATGATTCCTTTGGCAGGTTAGAACGGCAGGAAACAGAAGAACGAAAGGAACCCGAACATTGGTCCGATGCATTCAGGAAAAGAACTCCCCAAGATACGCACGATGAAAAAACTTTGTCTACGAAATGACTTGAAACCTATTCAGGCAAAACATACAAGCGTAAGCGTTCTAATCACAGATAGAATCGACAGGGGAAACACGAGTCGAAATGGTATCCAAAGGCGAGACTCTCGAGGGAGATTTCAGGATCGAAAAGGACTTCTTGGGCGAAGTCAAAGTTCCAAGCAATGCATACTACGGAGTACAAACTTTGCGCGCCGTTCATAATTTTCCAATAAGCGGCCTGAGACTCCCAAGAGAATTCATCAGAGCCCAAGGTATCATCAAGTTCTCGGCCGCGAAAGCAAACATGCAACTCGGCCTTCTTGATAAGAAGATAGGGAACGCAATCACTGAGGCGGCTAAGCAAGTTATCGAAGGAACACTTGATTCTAGTTTTGTTGTAGATGTCTTTCAGGCTGGTGCTGGCACTTCGCAGAACATGAATGCAAACGAGGTCATTGCGAACAAAGCCTTAGAATTGCTTGGAGAACCATTGGGCAACTACAAGGTAGTTCATCCAAACGATCACGTGAATATGGCACAATCAACAAACGATACGATTCATGTGGCTCTCCACATTTCCTCGCTAGAATCTCTAACTAACAATCTGTTGCCTGCCCTTAGGATACTTGAAGACACGCTTTCTAAGAAAGCAGGCGAATTCCAAGAACTAGTAAAGATCGGGAGAACCCACTTGCAAGATGCTGTTCCCATCACCCTTGGGCAGGAGTTCAGCGGGTACGCCTCAATGATCCAACACAATGTGGAAAGAATAAAGCGATCAGGTTTAGGACTTGAGGAGTTAAACTTTGGCGGAACAGCTGTGGGCACTGGACTTAATGCGCATCCTGGCTTTAGTGAATTGGCAATAAAGGAGGTAAATTCCATAACCGGGTTGGATTTCAGAAAGGCTGACAACATGTTCGAGTCAACGCAAAATCTAGACGCTGTTGTCGAAATGGCAGCGTCTCTGAAGGTTTTGGCTGTCAGTTTCATAAAGATTGCAAATGATTTGCGATTGCTTTCTTCTGGCCCTTCAGCGGGACTCGGAGAAATCAATCTTCCTAGTGTTCAGCCGGGCTCTTCAATTATGCCTGGTAAAGTGAATCCCAGCGTTGCTGAGATGTTCAATATGGTTGCTTTTCAGATGATCGGTAACGATTTAGCTGTGGCGATGTCAGGACAGGCGGGTCAGCTCGAGCTCAATGTTATGATGCCATCTGCCGCTTGGAACATTCTAGAGTCCATTAAGATCGCTTCAAATGCGTCGCGGGTATTTGCCAAACTCTGTGTAGACGGTATAACGGCAAATGAGTCTGTCCTCAAGCACTATGCAGAAATGAGCAGCGCACTTGCGACAGCGCTCTCTCCGAAGATCGGCTACGAGAAAGCGTCTGAAATCGCAAAAAAAGCCGTTGCGACAAAGCGTTCTATTAGAGAACTGGCAGAGGAAATGACTAGCCTTTCAAAAGAAGAACTTGACAGACTTCTTGATCTAAAGAAAATGACAACTAACGAAAGCAGTGCCTAAAGATTGAGACTTTGTTCTAACTCGTAGCACAGTCGTGCGGTAACGACGTGGGCGGGTAAAGCTTTAGCTGAAATAGAGACAACCTTGTCCGAGAGTTCGAGTACTTCATTTGAAAAGTGACCATGGGGGAATCCCCCGACCACCCAAGCGATTCTTTTTTCGCTTGCTGATTCTTGAGCCACAACACTTCGAAGCGAGCAATGAGATCCTTGCGAAGAAAAACTGATGATTTTATCCACCTTTAGACCCTTAACAAGATTTGAAAATGATGTATCCTTTTCAACGCTAAAGAGGGCTTCTTCCTCTACATTGTATGTTCCCGAAAGTAGAGTCGCCATTACGCCGCAGAACCTTTGAAGCGTTCGCGGAGGTCTAGTTCCAGTTTTGATTTGGATAGCGACGCCTTGTATCGTGCGTACAAAAAGATCCAGCAATCCACCTTCAAACAAAGGCGTTGACGTTGCATCAAGCACGGCGAAATGAACCACGTCAGGCCTGCCTTTTTTTTGGTGATCGCCAAGTGAGTTTACAATATCCCGATGAAAATTACAGTCAAGAATCTGCATCCGAGGAGTCACACCGAATCTTTCAGTCACTCGTATTGCCTCTTTGCTAGAGGTAAATTTCGCGGGCAAAATTTCAAGAGATGCCTCTTCGAGAATTAGGACATTCATATCAACGGTTTCACATCAAAGTGAGGATTGGATTCACTTTTGTCAAGGCTCATTCATAAAGCGAATAAACTCCTCTCTGTTCCTTCTGAGAAGAGTGTAATTCTCCTCGATCTGCTCCTTTAGTGTTGAACTCGGTTTCGCGCCATAATCATGACCAGGATAAACAGTCAATTTAGGATCTAATCTTCTTATTTTTTCAAAGCTGTCAAACAATTCTGAAGCGTCACCTCCAGGTAGATCTACCCTTCCGCATTCTCCAATGAACAAGGTGTCTCCTGTTATGAGCGCCAGATCATTTACAAGAATGCACATGCTATCGGGCGAGTGGCCTGGCGTCAACAGAAAGCGTAATCTAACATTGCTCCCTAGATTCAATTCTTGGCCATCTTTGACACCAATATCCTTCTTAGCAAGAGACTTGAAGCTCATCACGATTCTTGCCCCTGTTAGCTTCTTAATAACTGGATTCCCTTGGATGTGATCCATGTGTGAGTGTGTGTTTATGATGAATTTTAGGCGAAATGATTTCTCTTTCATAGCATTCAAAATTTTCTCAACTTCCCACGCAGGATCAATAATTGCAGACTCGCCCGAGTCTATATCTTGTACCAGATAGCAAAAATTTTTGAATTGACCTACGCTTATCTGTTCGATTGAAACCTTTGAATCGTTTTTTTCTTTCAAAATGGTAACCCGATGTTAGCTTCGACTATTTTTCCCGCTTTCTTCCTTCCGTTCGGCGTAAGCATTCCCTTCTTTGGAGCGTACATGGTGATTGTCACATCGGACTTCACTGCGTGATTGGAGATTCCCGAATCGGCCTCCATACCAGATGGAATATCAACGCTAATTTTGAGAGGCTTCTTCACCCTGTTGATACCCATGATCGCCCCAAGCTGAAGGTCTCTGGGGGTTCCCTTGAATCCCGTTCCAAAAATTCCGATTATTAATGCTATAGAGTTCGGAATTTCCTTATCAAATAGGTCAAGCTTTGTTTGTGTATCAATTACTAGTTTTTTTATCTTCGGAATCTGAGAAAGTATCCTCCAATTTATTTTCGCTTCTTCAGCATGAATGTCATTCTCACTTCCGACCAGAACCACTGAAAGAGTATAGATCGGCCAATACGAAAGATGTCGGGCTGCAACAAAAACATCCCCTCCATTGTTGCCTGTTCCGGCGATAGCCACGATTTTCACAAGACTATTGCGATGTCTTCCAAACAAGTTATGGACGTAATTTGCAATGGAATTTCCAGCATTTTCCATCATGATCAGTTTTGAAATTCCGAGCTTTTGCCCTTCATCTTCGATTGCTCTCATTTCGCTGGCTGAGACGGGAGTTCTCAATATAATATCAAGATTCTGATGCTTGCGCATATAGTTATGCAAACCAATTTAATATCAGATTTATGCAGAACGCACTAAACTCATGCCTGACCGTGAAACTCTATGACATCTCAAAATAGATCAGCATTGAAGGTTTCGGAATCTTCGCTTATTGCGTCACATCTCATGATGCCCCAGGATGCTAACATCCAAGGGAATGTCTACGGGGGCACGATTATGAAACTAATGGACGAGATTGCTGGCGTCGTAGCTGCTAGGCATTGTCGAAAAAATGTTGTAACTGCTTCAGTAGATCAAATGAGTTTTCTAAAACCTGTCTACATCGGAAACCTCTTGATACTCAAAGCTTCTGTAAACTATGTCGGAAAAACTTCGCTCGAGGTTGGCGTTCGCATAGAAGCAGAGGACTTGACGAATGGGCAGATTGTACACACAGGTTCCTCATATATGACATTTGTCGCGCTAGACGACGAAGGACATCCTATCCCTATCCCTAAGGTCGTCCCAGTCACCAAAGAGGAGAAACGACGATACAATGAAGCAAAAGCTAGGAGAGCCAAAAGGTTAGCAGCGTCAAAACACTGTAAGTTAGGAAATTAGAATAGATGATTCCGTTTTGGGGAGAAATTTGCTCCAAAGGATCGCCGGATTCTTTTGGAAAAGAATATTATCGTGCCTAATTGCTCTTTAGCATACAAAGATTACTTTTTCAGCTGTGAACATTCAAGATTGGAATTTAGATGCTATTTCTGTGACGAGCTCAAGAATGAAGAGCCTTATTTTTTCCAGCTGTCGGGCCAAAGAAAAGAAGCTGTCTGCTCTAGGTGCCGGGAAAAGATGGAAGCAGTGCGGCGTCTTAAGAAGGGAGATACAAAGGTTCAATAGTCTGAATAGGGCCTGTCTCCAAGGCTTGTGGAACGACCTCTTTGGAGATGGAAGTTCTGCGCGGCATTCTCTTACTGACCTTAAGCTTTAGGATTTTTCCTCTTTTTCTAAAGGACCACACTTCAGCGTCTGCATTAAACGCTACAGCGTAGGATTTCAGCAGCCCGAGCTCCTCCTTTCCCACACGGGATGAACCACTTTTGACCTGTATCAACAGAACTTTGCCTGCCTTAGCAGCAAACACATCTACCGGGCCATGAGACATTGCGCTCCGGCTGCACACCCAGCCGTTGGTCCTGAGATTGCGCATAACCTGATATTCTCTCGCACGTCCTCTCGTATAATTCGAATTGGGCAATGGGGCCCTCCTTTTCGCGCTCGCTTTTTCTACTTTTTGAATTTGTACAAATCTCAGGTCGCTAGGTCTATTGATCGCTGGATAAACCCTTTCGAACAATCGACGGGTTATTCCTCAGCGTCTTCATCCTCTGCTGGCGCTGAAGAGACATCGGCTTCCGCATCCAATTTCTCAAGAGACAATAGCTCAAAACGGTAGATATTGTCCATTTGAAGTGCATATTTCTCTTTGAGGAAGGTCACGACCTTTTCGCTTAATGTCGCTTTGAATGCCTTGAACTTGAACAAGTACACTTTAGCTAGCTCGAGAGATTCTATATTGGTGTCTTTGGGAACATCAAGAGTTGCAATGTAACGTCCCTCAGGAAGTTTCTCGTAAAACTGAACATCGATCTTCCTGTCATTTTTATTAATGTCAAGGATGTATCCCGAGCCTTCCCATTCCTCAGAGTCCTTGAACTGCGCATCTTGGATCTCTTGCGCTACCCACTTTGGGATGGTTTCAGCAGTCAAATCTCCTGATTTCGCACCTTCTGAAGTTTTTCGTGTTCGCTACTCAAATCGCGTTCCCACTAACTTCAAGCTTTCTATGGCCCCGTAATCATTCTTCAAGGCCGGTCGAGCCTTCGCTGAGGTCTGGTTCCAATTGTTCTGTAATTTGGACAAAGTTACTGTCAAATTTCACTTCAGGTAGAATTATGTCAATAGCCTGAATTGTCCGCTCTGCAATTTCTTTGGGAGATGCCGAGTCCAATCCGACCTGTAGTGCAATCACATCGAAATTGTTCCAGCTTCCTTCGGTCAATAGTGCTGCTGAGAGACCATCCATTATCCCGTTTGAGATTACATCTGTCCGCGACTGAATGATTCTCTGTTTCGCACTCTCGGTGGAGTAAGCGGCCCCTATATCTCCGCCTATCTTTTCGAATTTTCGCGCATACTCTTTTTGGCTCGATAAACTTAGAGATATGATTAAGCCCATAGACAGTTTCCTAGACCAACCAATCAATCCGCGCGCCAATTGTTTCTCATGCGTCGCGGGAATTATGAAATCCGAGGCCAGTAAGGAGATCTTTGAATTTAGGCTGGCACAGATTTGTAGGGGAAACCTAGGTCCGCCTTCGATAATACGACAAGTAGAAGGAAAATCATCACAGTCAAGGACCACGACGGGTTTCATTCTGAGCTGCGCCATTAGATATCTTGCGACTGCCTCATTTTCTAATCCTATGCGTTGTGTACAATCGACAAGAATCCCACCTCGAAGTTGAGTCTGAATCACTTGGCGAAATTCTATTGCCGAAGTCAATTCTCAAACGCACGGGTTCAAGAGCAACGCTATTTTATGCATAGCGCGATCGATTTCAATCCTATTTTCTTTGCGATAAAAGCAGATAAGCGAAGCTAGGTCTCTGATTCACGGTTCACAATTGAACTACGTTTCTGTAGAGTCATCCCTGCGCTCCGTGTCAAGAAAGCTTGATCTTATTTCATCCCGTCGTGAAACACTGATCAAGGAATCGCGAGAGATAATTTCTTTGTCTGCCAAGACAATTATAAGCATCCACACTTCGAATTTTCAGCAAGCACAGGATCTTTCTAAACAAGCGAAAAAGAGACTTCAGGATCTTCGGAAGGTCGCGGGACCTGATCTCGTTCGTTACATCTTGATGCCCGAGCAGGAGTATGTTGAATCCTCAGTCGTGCTAGCTATTTCGAATCAGAAGCAAATACCATCAATCGATAAGCTTCGCGTATCGCCGTCTTCTTACATTCTCGGACTCCTCGACGCAATTGGAGAACTCAAGAGATCAGTATACGATGGCATCAGGCAGAATCAAATTCAAAGCGCGGAGAACAAATTTAAGATCATGGAATCTCTTTACACGATGCTTTCGTCTTTTGCAGTTTATGATAACATTGTTTCAGGAGTAAAAAGAAAGCTAGATGTTGCGCGTATTTTGATAGAGGACACTAGATCGGCAATAACAGAGGAGTCTCGACGTAGCGAGTTCATGATGGCTGTTAAGGATCTTTCAAGTAAGATCAGAGCAGCACCATTCACAGAACACACGAAAAAGAGGGAATCGACAAATGAAACAATCCCAGACGAGGAGAAGCAAAGCGATGACCCGGAAAATGGGGTCTAATCTCGCCCATCAAAGTAAAATGTGAGAGCCCTTTTGCTTAAACCGTCTCAAATACCCACGATTTTACAGTTGCTCAGCGCGGGAGCGAAAGACAAGCCCGTCGCCTTGACAACAGTAGATCTTGCGAAAAAGCTGAACAAGTCGCAGCAAATGGCAAGCAAACATCTTGAAGAAATGGAAGATGAGGGCCTAATCGAACGTGTTAGAAGCAAAGGAAGGACTTATGTAAAGCTCACAGAAAAGGGATCGTTTGAAGCAGCAAGGATTTACTCAGATCTTGAAGCCGTCTTCGGCAAGAGCGAACGCACACTAGAAGTCGAGGGCACAGTATTCCAAGGTCTTGGAGAAGGAGCTTACTACATTTCTTTGAATGGCTACAGAAGACAGTTTGTATCAATGCTTGGTTTCGATCCATTCCCCGGCACTCTAAATATTCGTCTAAGTACCGCTGTTGACAGAAAAGTCAGGAGGGACTTGGCAGTTGAAAAGGGCATTCACATTGATGGATTTAAGGACGGTAAGAGGACGTATGGAGGTGCGGAATGCTTCAAATCCCTATTAAATGGGAAAATACTATGCGCGGTCCTAGTGATCGAACGAACAAGTTATGATGATTCTGTACTCGAGATTATTGCGCCAGTGAATCTTCGAAAAGCTTTGCATCTGGAAGAAGCGAGCAAAGTTAAACTGAAAATCTCAGTTAACGGATCACGTACCGCTTAGAAGTTCATTTCGATCATTACTAGCCAATATCGATGACGTCTTGATTTTCGGCACGTTACTGTCTAGCCGAACGACTTTTGAATCGATACCGGCTCTTCGAGCTCCTTCTTTAATGGCTCGCTCTGAATGGGTTTGATCGTACCCTAGGGCGATTATGTCGGGTTTCAAAAAGTGGACGGTCTCAAAGATGTCATTTTCGCTCCCGAGTACTGCGAGATCGACAAACTTTACCGAGGAAACGAGATCACGTCTCAGTTTTTCACCGTGGAGCGGATCTTTGTGTTTATTTCTTTTGTATGTGCTGTCTCTTGCAACCGAGACAGCGAGAAGATCTCCAAGTTTTTTCGCTTCCCTCAAAGTCTCGATGTGCCCAGGATGAATTATATCAAAGGATCCGCCTACCATCACGACTACAATCTCCTTTCTCCCGACAGGTGTAAGTCTTGGAGAATTTTCTTCAAAGAAAATCAAATTATGACGTTCGAGTTCTCGAAGATATTCACTGAACACTTGCTCTGGCATATAACCTGGCTTGATACTTTCATTCAGCGTCAAAGTGTCTAGACTGTTCCCAAATTCTCCTAACTTTAGAGATTGTATGAAAATTCTAGCAAGGATCTTCTTAGTTAGGCTTTCATCTAGTTTCCTCTGTTCCAACACATTTTCCCGACTTTTCTCTTCCGGGGATTGAAAGATGATCTTTAGACAAGTGCTCTATTCTTAAACATGTATAGTCTAAAACTGAAAAGAGAAGCTCTAGATTAAGTGAACGAATAGGGCGACATAGATTCCCAAAAATGAGCTAATAGCTACTACAACAGTTGTAAAATAATCAGAAAACTTGTACTCCAAGACATACAACGAGGTTGGTCTTTTCGTAGCTCCGTAGGCCCTAGAATCCATTGCCTCCGCTAGGTCCAAGCTACGATTGACTGCCACGGCTATTAGAGGAACTAGAATCGGGATGGTGTTTCGAAGTCTCTTTAGAATGTTACCTTTTTCAAATTCAAGTCCCCGAGATCTTTGCGCATCCATTATCTGCAACGCGTCGAGCAAGAGCACAGGGACGAATCTAACAGCTATCACAAAGACCATAACAAAGTCAGATGGCAAATGAAACCATCGCATCACTTGCTCAAGCTCATCCGGGGTAGTTGTCAAGAAAAACAAGGAACTTGAGGCAATGACAGCAAATAATCTTAGAGCATACGTTGTCGCACCAACCAAGCCCAGGGGCCAAACGAAATAGTCCAATAGAAACGCAAGCGCTACTAGAGGCATGGCAAATGTCATGGACTTTCCGAATCGTTTGATGATTTTTGCTAGGAAAGTCAAAACGATAACTAGTGTGATAAGCGATGCAAGTACTACTATGTGGCTGATGAGCGAAACAATGAAGATGGCACCAGTGAGAAACAGTCTGGCTCTTGGGTCTAACCTATGAATGACGCTCCGGCCGCGAACAAAAAGAAAACCAGACGCTACCCATTGCATACTTATGAGAACCCTTCCTTCGCAAGCTCCTTGATTCTGTCACTAGCCTCAAATTCGTCCACGGGAAAGCTGTCTGTTTTACCTAGTCTCCTAAAAAGATCTACCAATTGCGGTAGTAGAATATTGGCTGCCAAAGTCTCTGAGCTATTTCCAAGAATCTTCTGCGCTGTTCCATCTGCGACAATTTTACCTTCAGACATGAGTATTACTCTTGGTTGAAGGGGCCAAACGAATTCAATATCGTGAGATACCAAAATCACAGTTTTTCTTTCAGATAGAAGCAGCTTAACTGATTGAGCAAGCTTTTCCTTTTGCTCAGAATCCTGACCGACAGTCGGCTCATCGAGGATTACGATGTCTGGATCCCAAGCCAATACGAGAGCATTGCATAACCTTTTCTTTTCTCCGCCGCTCAGTTCCATGGGAGGGCGGCTCGAGTACTCCAAAAGAGAGAATGTGTTTAACGCCCAGTCAGTTCTTCGTCTTACAATTTCTTCGCTGTACCCAAAGTTCCTTAGACCAAACTCTATCTCAGATTTCACACTTTGTGCGAAAAGTTGATTGTTAGGATTTTGAAATACTATGCCGACCCTCTTCGAAAGTTTGGCCGCACTAGTATCCCTTGTACTCTCTCCGAATACCTTGACTACTCCATGCGTAGGCTTAAGAAGACCATTCACGTGTCTCACGAGCGTGCTTTTGCCGGCACCGTTGGTACCCAAAATGCCGATCAGTTCGCCTGCCTTGATTTCAAGTGAGACATTCTTTAGGGCGACGGCCCCGTTTGGATGGGAATAATCAACATTCTCGAATTTTATGACAGTATTTGTTACCCGTTTTTCAAACATCGCTTCAACTTGCTGATGAGTTTCCATGGAACCATCTTTTTGCAATTGACTAGTAGATGCCTACTGGCGAGAAGGCTCGTAACCCCTCAAATCTGCAACAAGCTCGTCAGCACTGACAGGGAATGATTCGCGGGAAATGAACCCGTCGAGATTCAGTAATTTCCCTGTCCTTACAATGGTCGGTTCGGTCACGCCGTAAACAGAGAGGTTTGAAGAATACATAACTCTTCGTGGATCGCCATCATACACTATCCTTCCTTCATCCAACACGATGAGACGGTTTGCGATCCTTGAAACAAGGTCGAGCCTATGCTCAACAATTAATATTGTGATTCCGAGTTCATCGTGCAGCTTCTTGATAAATTCAATAAGGCTTCTAGCCGTAAAAGGATCGAGAAGAGAGGTCGGTTCGTCGAATATGAGTATTTTCTGACCCATGACGATGGCTCCGGCGATTGCGACTCGCTGCTTTTGTCCATCGCTAAGCTCGTGTGGCGCTGTTAACGAGAGTCCCTTTATCTTTAGAACGTCAAGGGCCCAGTCAACCTTTTTCCGAATGTCAGCTGTAGGAATGGCGAAGTTTTCTAGTCCAAACGCAATGTCTCGCTCTACAGAAAACATGAAAATTTGATTTTCAGGGTTCTGAAATATGTAACCCACTTTGGTTGCAAGTTCGCTCATTTTTACAGATTGAACCTCCAAACCATCAACAAACACGGATCCAGAATAGTCTCCCGCGTGCTGATGAGGAATCAGGCCGTTTATCGCACGAAGAAGGGTGCTCTTTCCTGACCCCGATCTCCCAGCAATTACAACTATCTCGCCTGCTTTGATCTGCAGCTCTACATTATCTAAGACGTTAAGGGGTGTGTCGTAATAGCGAAACGAGAGTTTTCTAATGCTTATTATCGGAGTCACAGGATTATTTGATTTTCTTAGGTACTCTCCATTCAAACCAAGTCATACCATTCTTGCGTAGCATGTGTCTAATTTGAGGTAATTGAACTACAATATATGTGGGGACTAGGTCGAACGGAACTTGCAGTACATTGAAAATCGCAGTAAGTTCCAGGAAAAAATATAGGGTTCGGCTAAAGTCAGGAAGCCCAAAAAACAAGACTAACAGCGCTGCATTTGGAATTGTCATAACAGTCGCTCTTAGAACTGCGGAGACTGCTGAACTGATACCAAATTTCATTTTCAAATCTGATGTCCTAACAATTTTCCACCCAATCCAAAGACCACAAAGCGTTAACATTACCGACATGAATTTGAAAAGTGGGCCGATAAGAGGAGTGCTGGTAGGCAATAAATTGAGCGCAAGCCATTCTATCACCGCGACCGAAGCTCCTGAACGAGGCCCGATCATTAGGAATGATATCATCACGGGTATCTCACCGAAATCGAACAACAAATAATTAACAGGTGGAACGAAGGCAAGCTTTAGAATAAGATTCGAGATGACTGTGAGAATTATTGATAGCGCCCCAAAGAGGCCGATTGCAGCAATTTCGCGGCTTTTCGGCATCACAGTTTTTGGCTTAGTCATTGCTGGCTGGGAGGACAATCCGAATGATTTACTGTCAGAGAAGCATAATAAATTTATTGTAGCTACCACATTTATGGTAGTGCTTTCATCAAGTCGGAAATTATCCTACCTACCAGGGCCTCGCTAGAAGCTTTTCCTGAAATTGAAGCTGCCGTGGAGTGGCCGCCACCAGTTATACCACTCTCTCGCGATATGTTGGAAAGAAGGACCCCCATATCGATTCCTGTCTCTCGAAAGAAACGTTGCGTGGTCCTGACAGATATTCTTACTTCGTCTTCGTGTTCGCCGAAAGCAATCCCGACATCTGCACCTATGTCAAGAAGCATTCTAGCAACAGCGGCTTGGAAGCTTGAAACCTGTGTTTCGGCCAATAGGTATTTTCCGATCTCTCTGTATTTGAGCCTCTGGGAAGATTTGAGTCTCGCAATCATTTCCGACCTTTCGGGCCTTGATCTCAAAAGTTCCTTAGCCTGGTCGATCCTCGCCCCATTTCTCACGAGCTTGAGAGCAGCTTCAAGTGTTTTATCCGTCGCAATAGCAAGATGTTGGGAATCATACAACAAGCCAACAAGGAGAACTTTTGCGAGATTCTGATCGAGAAGCTTCAGAGGTAATCCAAGAGTGATAATCTCGCAAGTCGAAGTTGCCTTGCTGTCTACAAATATGTAGTCAAACGGATGAATTTCTTCTGCGCAACATGTCTTCGTTCCAGCGTCTGTAGAGCTATGGTGATCTATCAGAATTTTCTTAGCTTTACTGTTTGTAATCGCAACTAGATATGGTTCAAGAAGCTCTTTGTCCCCGACGTCAACTAAGATGATCAAGTCTGCGTTTTCTATTTCGGCGCTGTCGATTTTATCATCAAAGGGAATGGACAAGGCTTTGCAGATACTCAACCCAAGCATACTAGCACCCTGTGGGGTGATTATCTTAGAACCTCTCGTAACATCTGAGATTCTATGCCGGTCTTCGTATCCTTTCACAAGCAGCTGTGATACTGCATATGCCGAGCAAAGTGCATCGGGATCAGCTTGGCGGTGCGTGAAGATAAGCACCGAGCCGTATCTATTCTTTAGTATGCCAGATCTGTTAACTAAGGATGTAAATGTTTGAGATTGCGCTCTAACTCGAGATGCTTTGCTCAATTCGTACTATCTATCTTTCCGATTGGCTATGCATGGGATTACAGATGATCTGTCTGGTTCACTATCGATTAGGAGTTTGCAGACACATTGGAAGGGACAGGACTCCTAGATTTGAGAGCTTCCTGAATTTTTCCTTCGAGATCCTTCACAGTCTCTCGAACTCTTTGCTCCTGCTTCGCAAGAACTGCGGAACGAGTGCCCGATAACTCCTTTCTTTCATCTAGTTCTTTAATCAAATCTTCCTTCCTTGCTCGAACTAGAATATTACCGGCACTTTTGTAAACTGAGTCAGAATCTGAGGCTTTCTTGAGTTCTTCTAGAGCCTTCTCCACCTCGGTAGACTCTAGGTCGACTTGTTGCTTTTGGAGTAAAATTGCCTGCAGATTCTGCTGGAGTTGCTCGTAGCGAGCCAGCTGTTCGCGTAGGTAAGGGGGAATCTCTTCTGGATTACTCAAGATGACATCAGGAATTAACCTAACTTTGAGAACCTAATTTTTCAGTCTTTCCCCGATCTGGAACCGGCATGCCATTGCTATCAATAACGTTCAAAGTCCTTATCGCTGAATTGACGAGCCTCAAATTGTTGTTGATCGAAGCTCTCAAGGATATAATGTCGGTTGATTCAAAATCGAGGCGCAGATGAACTGCTTTCTTATCTTTCTTCAAAGATGATTTCTGCGCACATTTCCCTTTGTTAGTGGATTCAGGAAGAATTGCCCTTTCGATGGACTCTACTTCTCTTTCATTGGTTGAAGCGTAATCGAAATGCAATCTCGCTCGAAGGACTTTCGGATGAGAAAACGTATTGATAGATTTCGGCAAAAATCAAACCAGGATTTAGAAAATTGAAAGAAAACGACCGAGTTACAAACACAAGGAATCGAAGTTACCTTACTTCAAAAGCGAAATAGGGATATCGTATGCTTCGCCAGCAACCGTATATTTGCAGGTAAGGCATTGCCAGATACCCGCGCTCTGTCTTCGAAATCTGGTGGATCCACATGATGGACAGCGTCTTGTACGCTTGAGAGAACTCATGACACGGGTGTATCTCTTACGGACAGTGGAACCGTACTTCGAACCCAGCCCTCTTAGGCTGCCGCGGTCCGAAGATTTACTGGACAAACCCTGCACCCTGCTTTACCACAGATCTGATTTGTTCTCCTTTAAGCTTAGCGGTACTTGCTGCGAAAATTACTTGTTCTATCGAAAGCGATCCCGGAAGTCCCTTTTGACCTGCGCAAATATTTCCCCTATCATCAGAAACTAAAGTAATTCTTGCATCCATCACTGCTTCCTCCTCTGATGTCGGATCTATTAGTAGATGTTCCCCGATCTTTGCCATAGTCACTGCTATCGGAACGGTCTGAATTGGAAGCGGAATCTTTTCCTCAGTCCTCTTTGGAACTTCGCCTTCTTTCACTTCATACTTAGAAATCTTGGCTGTTAGTAAAGCAGCCACGGTGGCAGCTGAAACCGCATCAAACAAATTCCCATCCACATTAAGAATACTAACATCGACGAAGACAGCATACACCCATTTACCTTCTTGAAGTACAAGCTTTCCCACGTCAATCATCCCGGATTCCCTTATTCCGCGATCGGTAACCCTGGCAAGCTCTATGGTACTTTCGTCAGGAGGGCCGGGCTCGGCATAAGGAGAGGCGAGTGGGAGAACTTCTGCACTTACCACGAGCAAGCCTTTGTCTGGAGTATCAGGAAATGGAGTCCCTAGATTCACTTTAACACCTGCTATTACCTCGGTGTTGCCAAGTAGCACACGCGCAGATCCTTCAGCCTTTTCGATTACGTTAGTGAATACTTTCAGTTCTCTTGTATCTAGCAATCCCCGTCCGTCCAATCTTTTTCCCTTCGCAAGCAGTTCGTTCATCTGTCCGCGTTTCAGTTGCTCAACGACTAGGGTTTTCTTTACTGCAGACATTTTGTTACTCACTGATCTCCATTAAAACTTCCATCATGATTTCCAAAATATTTCCCAATCAGGGCTTCTCTCTGGAGCTGATAGACTTTCTTGCACCCATCTAGTGCAAAATTGAACGCATTGTTGAATTCTTCATCGTTGAGTTGTCCGTCCAGCTGAAGCAAAGTCACCTGGTTAGATGTAGGCATGAGGGCAATCGGAAGATCCGCTTGTCCTTCCTTATCCTCAGTGTCATCCACATCCAAGACTATCTGTCCCGCAACTTTTCCAGCTGCGCAAGCTGAGACCAAGTCCCTCATGTTGATCCCCGCGTCGGCCAGAGCGACGGACGCTGCGGATATTCCAGCACACCTAGATCCGCCATCTGATTGAAGAACCTCGACAAAAACATCAATAGCGGTTCTTGGATAATCTTCCAACAAAAGTGCAGGTTCGAGAGCTTCTCTCATGACTTTAGAAATTTCAATTTCACGACGTGATGGTGCGGGATTCTTTCTGTCCTCGGTCGAAAACGGCGACATGTGATATCTGCACCTGAGAAGACTCTTGTCCGGAAGAGCGCTATGCTTGGGATGAACTTCCTTAGGCCCGTACACCGCGGCCATGATTTTGTTCTTTCCAAATTGTATGTATGCCGATCCATCAGCGTTTCGCAGAATCCCTACCTCTATCTTTATCGGACGAAGTTCGTCGATTCTTCTTCCGTCTAGTCTCAAACCCTGATCATTTATCAGGGCTTTGCTGTCTCCACCCGCTTTACCCAATTTTTAATTCGCTTCTCTCTTTTTTTGATCTTTACGGAATCATTTCAGAATCGGAAGATTCAATTCCAGCTTCGCCTGGGGGAACTTGTTCTGAAGTTCCATTTTGAAGAGACTGGTTCTCAGTTCCCGGCTGAACTTCTTGAAAAGACCCTTGTTGCGTTGCGGACACAGTGATTCCCAATAATCGAGATACCTGTTCGGTCAGATCTGGAGAATGTGTTTGTTCTTCGACCATATTGACAGCCTTCACTGCTTTGAGCACATCCTCAGAGGCACCGACTACGATGACTACGCCATTTTGCCCTATCAACATTCGACAATTTGTTCCCTGTTCAATAGTTCGAATCATAGAGCCCTTTTTTCCTATTAGCCTCGGAACCTTAGTAGGGGATATCTTCACACTCTGTCCTCTCGGAATTCTACCCAGTCCAGGACCAGAAATTGAAAGTAGTGGATCGCGAGTCCTATCAAACGCTATGACTTTCGCAGCAATCATATCTCCAACCGCCAATTTTTCTGTCAAAGAATCTTTGGCAGGAGAATAGTCCCTGCCGAAAACCGATTGGGCTGGCAGTATTCCGAAGAAACACGAATTGATATCAGCTTCCCATGCAAAAGCAGAATACTCTATTATCTTACCTACGACGAGATCGTCAATTCGAGGAATATAGGGACCAGACAGCGGAACAACTCTAACTGCGTCATGAGCTATCTCTGCCATTCCTACTCTTGTTGAAACGATATTGTCTCCAACACGGATTACATTAGTTTCCGCCCTTAGGCTCCCCGGAGCGACAACCTCGCCGGGTATTACGAATCTTCTCTTTAGCTCTGGCACATTTTACACCTAATTTTGAACTCCAATTTAACACTTGTAATACTGGTCATCGTATGATAGAAGCTTGCGCAGTACCCTTAGTCAATGACCCTAATCTATCAAGTAAAGTACTGTGAACTCCAGCTGGTATTTCAATTATGATGGTCAGACCACCATCGACCCCCCATTCTTCCTTTACGATTTCTCCGACGCCTTTCAAAGCACCGAAGGACTGGGCGGAAAACTGGGCAGGCACCTTCACCAGGAGTTTGATTTTCTCAGACTTTAGCGGTAGAATAGGTCGAAGCTCATCCACCACCATCTTAGTTTGTTCCGCGACATCCTTGAAAGGATCAATTGAGATTCTTATTTCCGCCATAGCTTGTTCTATTCGAAGCGGAGGATGGGGCAAACCCGTCCTAGGATCCACATAGTTGCGAGCTATTGCGGAGACAATTTGTTTTCTTTTTTCTTCGACTAGTCGACGACGCTGTTCGGTGGTTAGATTGAGATCTCCTCGTCGAAGGATAGTCTCAGCGATCTGGAGAAAATTATCTGTCTTGAAAGATTTGGTGAGTTTCTCTACGGGCACTCTCAGGCCTTTGTTCGCATCTGAATAGACTTCGTCTACGGCAACTATCTGGGAAACTTCCACCTTCCGACCAAATTTGAAGTCTAGCGCGGGATCAGGATGAACCAGAATTTCAAAATGCTCTCCATCAATAGAAAGTCTCACTGTTGAAAACTTGGTCGACAACTAAATTCAGAATCCTAGCGACATAGCAGAGTTTCAATTCTATTGTGTTGAAAGAGTATGACAGGCAAAAGAGACAGGGTACTCAAAGATCCCATCTCTTCGCGCAGTGCGTTTAGTGTTATGCTATGTTTGAGGTGGTTGCTTCGAAGCTCTACTCTTTGCTCTTTCCGCATACTTGTCGATTTCGTCATCGTTTAATCTTCTCATTTGTTTAGTATCTGTGGGTATCATCGCCATTTTGATATGGCGAGTCCCAACTTTATCTTCGCTTACTAGGTAAATAGATTCGACCGCCAATGTTAGTGCGTCATCGACACTAATGTCGTCTTTGTATCTCTGTTCAAGATACTCTCCTACCTGGTCAGATCCAGCGCCTATCGCTATCGCATAATAGCCAACATAGGTCCCGCTGGGGTCAGTCAAGAAAAGTTCAGCTCCACTCGAATCAACACCGGCGATAATCAGTGAAACTCCAAATGGTCTTACGCCGGCATATTGTGTGTACTGTTGTGACATGTCGGACAGTTTCTTTGCCACAGTTTCGACGTCTACGGGCTCGTCATACACGAGCCTATTACTCTGGGCAACGATTCTAGCCTGATCAACTTGAACACGCGCATCCGGGATGTATCCGGCTGCTGCCACACCCAGATGATCATCAACTTGAAATATTTTCTGAGTCTCTCCAGGAGTTTGGAGCTTCCTAGGACGCTCCTCTACCGCTAAAATCACTCCTTGTTTTGTTTTGACACCAACGGCGAGAGTTCCACGTCTAACGGTCTCTATAGCATATTCCACTTGGTATAATCGTCCATCGGGAGAAAATACCGTAATTGCTCTATCATAGCCAGCAGCTGCCGGAAACATTCAAACAAAAACCTCGGCCAAAGTTGGGTAGTCGCAGATTTAAGTATTACACGGAGATATGGTGCTAGCTGAAATGGAACAAGTCTGTTTCTCTACTCGAAAAGAGAATAATCGTAGGCGGAATATTGAGAGACAGTTCTGTGATTATGAAACATAAAGGAATGTCAAATGAAATCATGAAAGAATATCTGGATCTGATAACGTTCCGCGGGCATTGCAATATCATGGCATTACATAGGAATACGATAGAGATTACAAAGGATCCTGAGATCTCAAAAAAGGCTGACTGCATTATAGGAGTAAATGCTTCAAAGAGTTGCGATGACCTAAAGCTCGAGCTAAAGAATTGGATACATTCGGGACGGTGGATGGAGTTTGAAATTAAGACGGGAACCGATTCATTCACATTCGAAGGCAGAGGCAGTGCAGGGCTTGAACTCACAGATAGTAAGGAAATAGTGCTTCGAAGATCAGACTATCTGAGCGGTAGGACAGCGGCCTTGCACTGCTCGCATTCAGCTAGTGATATTCCCAGAAATCTCATAGCATCTCTTCAAGATCCTAGGGCTGTGGGAAGATTAATCATCAGACCATTGCCTCAGAGGAAAGAGAACAGCTTTTTCTGGAGTCTGCCATAGCGGCCAATCACGCATTCAGTTGCTAGACTCTAGCAGCAGCATCGTTCGCTAGGGCCACGTCTTCAGCTAGAATAAGCAATTGTTTGGCTCTTTTCGCAGAGGAAATCGCTGTTTGGCATATCAACAAGGTCTTCGTAAAGGCGCGGAATTCGGAGTAAAGCGACGCACTCGCTCACACGTTCCCAAAATCATGGAAAACTATCTTTCGCATACTCGTGATGTTTTGGGGCGCTATCCAACTTCCTATCTTCATAATCTCGGTCGCCATTTTTAAGTGGGCTATAAGTATCTTCCAAGCTTTCGTTGGACTTGTCAGAACTAGTCGTATGTACCTGCAAATGCGAAATGATCCGCCATCTTCTAATACCATAGAACCTCTTACTCGCAAGGATTACACTTTTTTGTCGCATTTTGACCAATTCAGCGTGTAACTAATTTATTGGAATCCGTAGATTTTTCTGAAATGTGTTTTGACCCCGAAGTTACGTTCGAATCGGGCCAAACCTTTCGATGGAAACGATTTGTCACAAAAGACGAACCAAGTTGGATTGGCGTGATTTCAAACTACGTTGTAAGAATGAGGAGAGGGAAGGCAGAGTGTGTCGCGAAGTTGAAGGAAAGTAATAGCAATAGAAGTAATTTTTCAGATGATATCGCAAATTATCTTTCCACCAACGACGATCTAGACAGGATCGTTCAATCTTTCCCAAGGGATGAGTATCTGCAAAATGCTGTCAAGTCGTTCGACGGTCTTAGAGTGTTGACGCAGGATCCATGGGAATGTTTGATTTCTTTCGTATGCTCGATTAACAAGAACATTCCCGCGATTAAGATGATGCTCGAGCTTCTCTCAATGAAATTTGGTTCAAAAATTAGGTCATCGAACGAGGTTTTTTACTCTTTTCCTAAGCCTTCGACCTTGGCTAAAGCTTCCAAGATTGATCTCTTAGCCTGCAAAGTCGGTTTCCGTTGGAGATTCATTAGATTCATCGCGAATCAAGTGCGCTCGGGTAAACTCGACTTGAAATCTGTGAGCCAAAAGTCCTACGGACAGGCAAGAGATGAACTGATTAGCGAGCTATCTGGCACAACTTTTGGAGTGGGTCCGAAGGTCGCGGATTGTGTCATGCTGTTTTCTATGCACAAAATGGAAGCATTTCCGGTTGATGTCTGGATGTTGAGGTGCATTCAGAGCATTTATTCCCAAAAAATGGGCCTCCAAGACATCCTTGTGGATAAGAAATCGTTGACGAGGAGTACCTACGATCTCGTCCATAAAAGTGCGCATGAATATTTTGGCAGGTACTGCGGCTACGCTCAACAGTATCTATACATGAAGATAAGGCATGATTTTATTCGAAATAAAGCGCTGGTTTGAGAGGTAACGCAAACTTGGCTTTTTCTTTAGGATCGTAATTCTTTGGGTCATTCGCATTTTGTATCATAATTTTTGCACCAATTTCCCTCTCCAGATAAGGAGTCGCGTACTCGTAGATTTTTTTCTCATTCAATTCATTTGACATTTTGGAATAGGTTTCAATGAAGTTATCCCCGAGCTCGTTTATGATTTTTACGACCCGCGGCATAAGATTCGCGATATCTTTCTTCGGGATATCCGGAAACTTCGAGAAAAGTCCCGTCAAAGCTTCATTCGTCTTCAGTTTTCCTCTCCTTGAATCGATGGCGGCCTTTAATAACTCGTATGTCCAAGATGGCGCAACGAACAGATATAGTTTCGAAGGCTTGTTTTGGAATAGTTTAGTAATGCTCTGGGCATCCTCTACTAACCTCTGAACTAGCATTTCTGTTAGCACAGCAGCCGGAGTTATCTTGGAATAGTCGGGTTCGGGAAATTTCGAAACCGAGATTAGATCGCTATTTCCTAGCCTAGAGTTTAACTCTTCACAAGTATAGGGGATGAACGGCGATAATAACCGGATCCAAATTTGTGCAGCGTTGGAAAGGAGTGATTTTGAAGGCGCGTCTGTTCTTTTCAGATAATAGCGTAAATCGCTCCAATACCCGTAAAAGACGGTTTGGAATGCGGATTTGATCTTCATTTCATCCAGGTCCTGAATTACGGAGGAGACTTTGTATTGTATTTGGGTTTCTAGCCATTGATCTTCTTCTCTTGTGCTCATCTGAGAATCGCTTTCAATTTCGCCTAACGATAGAATAAAGCTTGAAAGAGAGTTGATTTTAGCTTCAAAATCTTGGACGTTCTTTTCTCTCCAATCCACATCGTCAAGCCCATCAGAGCCAGCAAATACCGAGGCTCTCACGACGTCTGCTCCATATTCATTCAAAGCCTGCTTTAGAGTGACCAAGTTTCCCTTGCTTTTACTCATTTTTGCCCCGCCACGGGTCATCATTCCGTTAGCTGATATTCCCGTCGGCCACATTTTCTCGGGAAAGAACGCGACATGTTGGAATACAAAGAATGTCAAGTGGTTAGGGATGAGCTCTTTAGCAGAGTTTCTAAGATTAACAGGATACCAGTACTCGAATTGATTTCGCATTTCTTCTAGAATGTCCTCTGTTAGTTTCGTCTCTTTTTTTACGGATTCCAATGTTGCTTCGCCTAGCACGACGTAGCTAAACAGAGACTCTGTAAGATACACGGGATCGATTTTGTACTTTCTGATCGTCGAAATAAGAGTGTAAAACGTCATGTAAATTGTAGAATCGCTGAGCGTTTCAACTATCCAGCCAGGGGACCAAGGAAGCGGAGTTCCCAATCCGACTCTTCTAGCGCAGGGCCAGTCTCTGAGCCAATCTATGACGTCATGAAACCATTGCCTAGCATTTTCAGGATAAATCGAAGCCTTGTCGATGCATTCGTGAGCTAACTTTTTCCATTCAGGATCGGAATATTTCAGGAACCATTGGTCTTCAAGTATCTTCACGATACATTCAGTGGTACATCTACAGATTACTTTTTCGGGAAGCTCATACATCGAATCGGCAATTGCTAATTGCTTTAGCTTCTCTGCGATGATGGGTTTTGCTTCTGAGACATGCATTCCGCCAAAGCTTCCGGTATTGGGATTCAAAATCCCATGATGGAATTCTTTTTTGTATATTTCAGAAGTAGCAACAGCAACTTTAGGGTCGGACTGATCCTTTATTCCCATTCGATTTGTAATCTCTACCGCGGGTAACTCTCCCATGCCTGGAACCGATATTACAGGGATTGGTTCGATTTTGTCTAATTCGGACTTTGAAAGACTGAACTTTCTTTGAGTGGAGATATCATTCTTGATGTCCCTTAGAGCTACGTAATCAGCAGGTGCGTGCGCGGGGACACTGTACACCACTCCTGTGCCATTATCGGAATCAACGAAATTGCCAGGCAGAACGAGAAGCGTTCTTTGAGCTTCAAGTGGGTGAACTACTCTTGAACCAATCAGTTCTCTACCAGGAATCTCTTTGATAATTTGTATCTTCTTTAGTTGCTCTCCAAGTTTTATGGCAGCTCTTGAGCTTATGATCCAATGTTCCTTTTCATTTACAAGCGCCTCAACATACTCGGCATTTGGATTAATCCAAAGATTCGTGACGCCGTAGATTGTCTCCGGCCTCAGAGTAGCAGCAGGA
Organism: archaeon; assembly: GCA_029850555.1. Lineage (GTDB taxonomy): Archaea > Thermoproteota > Nitrososphaeria > Nitrososphaerales > CADDZS01 > JASHOD01. Next base: position 67,120 of record JARCRS010000031.1, read on the forward strand.
AATTTAGTATTTTGCTCTTTTTCTTTGGGAAAGAGAATTAGGAAAAATTCTTCCCAGGCGACCCCTTCCCCCTCTAGCCTATCGTGATCTCCTGTTGGGCTCTGATCATGCGGGCACCATACAACAGGATGTGTACCCCTCGAGATGTAGCCTTTTTCCCTGAGCTTATTCATCTGCCACAATACGAATTTGTTAAAACTTGGCTCAAGATCGGTTGTGTGAAACTCGCGTCTCCAGTCAATTGAAAGTCCAAGCTTTTTGAGAGATTCTCGACCATTATCCGTATAGTATTTTGCCATGTACAAAGGATCGTAAAATCTAGGAATGTCTTCTTTGGGAACATGCTCTAACTCGACAAACTCATTGACTATTGCAGGGTCACCTTTGGATAGTCGTTCTGCGGCAGCAACCAACGGTTGTCCCGTCCAATGCCAAGCCCAAGGAAAGAGAGTATTCATTCCTTGCATTCTCTTAAATCTAGCGTAGACATCAGCTCTGCAGTAAGTAAGCGCGTGCCCTACGTGTAGTGGTCCGTTCATGTAAGGGAACGGCACCGTAACAAGGACTTTTTTCTTGTGTTCATCCGGGTCAGCTTCGAATATTTTCTTGCCTTCCCAAATTTTAATCCATTTATCTTCGACGAGTCTGTCCAAAAATCCTGTCGCTGGTCCTAAGTGTGTATGCTCAGTTCTTTTTATTCACTTTTCGGCGAGGAAGGAACCTTCACATTGGAGTTGATTATTTTCTCGACATTATCAAGCGAAGATGGAATATTTAGAATACCGCCCTGCCCGAAATGAGCATCTCCACCTCCCGATCCTCCCATGCTCTTAGAAATCTCTTTTACAAGAATTCCTGCGTTCAAACCGTGTTCTTGGGCAGACTTGCCACAAAAGACCATAAGTCGAGGTCGAGCCTCTTCGTTGAATATAGCAACGTAGATTATCCTTGGCTCTTGTCTTGTGAGCCTTTCCCCGACCGTCAAATGATATTCCGAGTCGAGCCCTTCTTCTCCTAAGGTGGGGGAAGAAATATACAGCAACAAGCCGCCACCAACTTTCTTACTTTTATCTGGTATCTCCTTTGTCATTACATCTGCAAGTCGTTTTGCGAGTTGTTTTAGGCTCCTTCTTGCCAAATCTTCACTCTGCTTGATATTCGAGATTGAAGCAGCGACCTTGTCAATGGGCGTTTCAAGAGAAGCCGCCGAATCGAGTAGAATTGACTCCTGTTTCTCAACGTATCTCAGAGCGGCTTCGCCCGCCACAAATTCAATCCTTTCAACGCCATCTTGAATACGCTCAGCTTTTGTAATTTTAATCAAACCGATTTCTCCGGTAGAAGAGCAGTGGGTTCCTCCACACGCTTCCACATCCCACCCTTGTATGTTTACGATTCTGACCTCCTTGCTTGGAACAACTCCTCCTTGGTAAATTCTAAACCCGTAAGTCTGTTCTGCTTTCGTTCTCGGCATCCATGTTATCACGACAGGTAGATTCTTTCGCACTACTTCATTTGAAATGTTTTCAATTTCAAGAATCTGCTCTCGAGTAAGGTGAGCAAAGTGGGTTATGTCGAGCCTAGCCATATCTTCATCTTTGAACGCAGAGTGCTGCCAGACCCAAGAACCGAGAACTTTGCGAGCGGCTCCATTCACTACATGTGTTGCTGTATGATGGCGCATTATTAGATTTCTCCGTCGCGAATCCACAATCCCATTTACGATATCGCTCTCCTTGATTGCGCTTGTTTTTAGATCGCGAACTTCATGGATTACGACATTGTTGAATTTGACAACATCTACAACTTCGAGTCCATTGATCGTCCCGTGATCTGGTTCCTGACCTCCACTCCTCGCGTAAAACGCCGTGTTATCTAGTATCACGTATTTCTCTTCAATTATCCGCAAAACTTTTGCTTCAAACTCAAATTGATCTCGGTTAAGATAGAATAGCAGATTCGTTGGCAAAATGCCCCCGACTTCAAAACTTCTTTTCAACGCCTCATCATGTCTCTGCGTCATGTGACGCTGGGTGACTTTCAGATAGAAATCAGGTGGAACAATCGCATTCAATCCGGCTTTGATCAAAGTCTCGGGGGTTATTCCTTCACTGTCGTATAGCTGAATCAACTGTTCAGTTCCGACTATCACATCTCGTCTAACAAGAGACTCAACAATTTTGGCAGATCTCTCTCTAGTGGCTCTGTACTTCTCGGTTTCAACGTCCAAAATTTTTCGAACTTCATCTACATGTTCAGCAAGCTCAGGATACATCGGTCGGAGCTGCTCTGCATGCCAATATGCAATCTCCCCTAAATCGAGAGAGGCATCAATTTGTCTTGCAAAATCAATGGCTCGCCTTAGAATCACCCTAAGGTTGTAGCCTCCTCCCACATTACTTGGTAAAGCTCCGTCGGATATCGCGAAAAGCAGAGTGCGTGTATGATCAAGAACTGCGTATATTGCCTGAAGCCGTAACAATTTTCGCCTAAATTCATTAGTGTTCCGAATCCCTATTTGCTTTAGAAACTCGTCGGGAATAGTATCTTTGCCTTTGAAATACTCAACATCAATTGCCCCTGCTAGTTTGTAATACTTTAAGATGAATTCCTTCTCTTCAGCCGTTTCAAGATAGCCTATCTTGTCTTTTAGATTCGCTAGTGGCTTTTGGAAGACTATGTCATAGCTTGTCGGAGTACCGTTAGTAAGCCAGACCCAACGGTCTAGACCGGCCCCCATATCCACGACTTTTTCTCGGTACTCAACGTAATCATTCGGCGTTCCTTCAAAGGCAGTGAAGACAGCGTTACCCATTTCCAAGCCCCGAACATAATACTCGAGGCTGTACCCGAAGGCACCGGGACCTAGCCAGACATCTTCTAGGAACACGATCTCTTCCTTTGGAACCCTGAAAACTTCGGTAAGCAACTTGAAATCGAGCTCAATACACCTATCTTTCCAGTAGCCTTCCGCATTTGCCAGTGCTGTCTGCCCGATCATACAAAAAGAAGTGAAATGTCTTCCTGTTACACCGACATTTCCAATATCGACGAATCGGAGGCACATTTGCGGAACAATCAAAGGGTTAGCGGGCAGTTCGAAAACGACTTTGCCAGATTCGACGCGTTGAAAATCTACGATTGAAGCTATTGTGAAATAAAGGTCCGGGCGCCATCTGCATACGACAGGGTAGCGCTTAATCTCATGATGGCCATTTTTGACAAAATACTCGGCTATGCTTTTCCACGCACTAACATAATCAAACTTCTTTGGAGTAGGATTTCCTAGAAACTCATATTGCTGACAAGTCGTATCAGGGCAGTGTGTCCTTCTTTCTTCCAAAGTCCAAAAAAATCTTTGACAATTCACGCACTGTTTTCGAACGAAACCTAGCTTGTCAAAAAGCTGTACTCTATAGTACCTGTCTGGCTCCGAGGAAAATTTCTGTCTAAGTGCCTCTTTCTCGGATATCAAATGTTCAGAGTCTCACTTTAGTTTCCTTTGTAGAATGTCGTAATAGTCTACTGCATGATTCACTTTTTTTCAATGTTTTCGTTCAAAGACGGTGTTAAAGATAGAATTGACTCTTGCAAGGCAAAGGAAGGAGATCAGTGTTCTACTGTTCCTGTTCGTACTCGCGACGCAAGTCCTGAAGCCCATCTAGCAAACTATTGGTGATTCTTTGAATTCGTCTTTCATTGTTTTGCTGGGACCGAGAAAAAGAATCTTGTTTCATTCTCTTTGAAATGAACTGATCGTAAGAGTTCAAAAGGTCCTTTACTGCGCGGTCAAATTCTCTATCATCGGCGGCGACTTGACTTAATGCAGCAGTGGAGGCACTCCCAGTTGGTCCGAGCTCTGTCCTTATGGAAGCAAAACGACCCGAAGATTTGGATCTTAGGTCTTCTATTCTCGTCCTAGCAGTAGAAAGATCAATCTTACTCACGGACGGGCCCTTGGATTTTAATTCAGACATAATATCGTTAGTCCCCGAGACTTTATCTTCCACAGCTTTGATGAGAGAGGATAGAGTTGTTTCGATCTCTTCTCCTTTTTTCGCGCCTCGAGGTTTGAATACCAAGGCTGCCGCAAATACCACAAGAAATAGTATCCCTGCTATTGGCAATACAAAGAGATAAGCCGATCCGACGCCCGCTCTGTAGGATAAAGTTGAATTCCCCATTTCGCCCTTAGTATATGACAAATCAACAGATTGCGGAGCCTGAATGGCTACAAAGCCTGAAGGGAGACTGTAACTGATCTTGAAGTCGTCTACAATTGCATCGATTGGCACAGACAAGGGAATATCGGCTTTGTAAGTCCCGCCGCTATGAGTCCAGTATTGTTGCCCTAAAGGATATTGAATCAAAACTAAAACAGTGGCGTTTGGTTCAATAGTATTGCCAGATGCAGACAGAATATCGAGTACCCCTGAAGAAGCTGTAGCTGTTTGCACATTACTCAGTAAAGGTTGCCCAGAAGGCAGCACAGTGATTGTAGAAGAACCTGGACCGGTGAGAACTGAAAAATCGAGACTACTTAGCGTATTGGGACCAAGGTTCTCAACCAAGTACGAATCAGTGACAATCAAATTCCCAGAAGACCCAACAGAAACTGACCTTTGAATACTTTGAAAGTCTACTATTCCCGCGTTTGTTGAAGTGGATCCAATACTGACATTAGCCCAATGAGGGGTACTTGCGAAACTTGTCTCATTGCCATTCAAAGTTGTAGAGTTATACAACCGGAAGAATGTTCCCGTGGTTTGCGAAGAAAATCCCAGTTTGGCGATCTGCGAGCCCGATGCTGTCGAGTTGGTCGAAGGCATTGTAACTGAGGGATCTGGAAAAGTTACGTTGGATCTTAAGGAAATAGAAGATGCGTTAATCTTTAGTGCTGGAAAAAGAAGCATGGGGACTCGGTAGTAACATGTCGTGCAAGACTGAGAAGTAGTGTTCTCGGATTTGTAAACTCCTAATACATAGAAGCTTAATGATACATTGCCCGGGGACTGCCCACTCAGGGCTTTTCCACTAGGGATTGCAACTGTCACATTGAGGGTATTATTTGTAACTGCACTTGAGATGTATGAGGATGCAAGCTGCGGCCCGTTGTTAACCCTTGCAGATTCCGCAAATACGTGGCTACTGTAAACTGAAGGGAAACCAAAAGTTACTGAATCAAATGATTGCGTCGCATTGCTACCAACGATGAGAGTATCGTTCACGCCGAACTGCCCATAATCGTTGAAACTCTCGGAATTTACAAGAGTAACCCCGGCAGAAGAAGCTAAAGCATCGCTATGAGCGAAAACAGGGGCTAAAGAGAAGATTGTGACTGAGATGAGCAGCAGAAGCGTAACCAGAAGTAAAGGCGCTACCGAAAAGCGAGACATCTTAGTTCTGGCAACCCTCTACAAAGCCACGAAAACATAAAATCCCTTTTAAACGCTTTCTGCTTCTCCCATGATTTTCTTCGCTCGATAGATTACAGCTAAGACGATTCTGAAAAAGAAGAGTGCGATTTTTTCGGTGAGGACATGGAAGTCTTTAATTGACCAAAAATGACAAATCTGAAGACAGCAGAGCCCCTTCATTCTAATGGCCCATAAATTTCTTCCAAATTCGGAAACTAGCATTACAGATGCCATGCTCCACAAGCTTGGTCTCTCAAGTGTTGAGGAGCTTTACTCAGATGTCCCAAAAGATGTGATTCTGAATCGTCCATTGAATATTCCAGAAGCTCTAAGCGAAATCGAGCTAGAGAGACTAATTGCTGACAAGTTAGGTCAAAACAAATCTTACCCCGAATTTCTTAGTTTTTTAGGCGGAGGATGCTGGGTCCGTTCCGTACCTTCCATTGTTGATGAAATACTTTCGCGGGGGGAATTTTACACCTCTTACACTCCCTATCAACCTGAGATTAGTCAGGGTATGCTTCAATCGATGTTCGAGTACCAAAGCCAGATTTGTGAGCTCACGGGCATGGAAGTAGCAAATAGTTCAATGTATGATTGGGGTACTGCCTTAGGAGAGGCAGGCCGAATGGCACACAGAGTAACTCATAGAAAGCGTATACTTGTCGGCGGAAACACTTCCCCTGAAAGGGTCGGGATTTTGAAGACTTACTCTATTCCCGCCGGGATGGATGTTGAGGTTATTAATTTTGACCCCGAATCGGGAACTCTAGATTCTCGATCTCTTGCTTCAAGGCTAAATGATGAGGTCGCCGCTGTGTATATAGAAAATCCAAATTTTCTAGGCATAATCGAAGAATACGCTGAAGACATTATTCAAAAAGTGCATGGCTGCGGAGCTCTCGCGATAGTCGGAGTTGATCCATCGACTCTTGGGCTTTTAAAACCTCCCGGATCCTATGGAGCAGACATCGTAGTAGGGGACGGACAGCCTCTGGGGGTCTATCCAAACTTCGGAGGACCTTTGATCGGAATCTTTGCGACAAAGACCGATCCAGCGCTACTGCGACAAATGCCTGGGCGTCTCATTGGACTTACAAATGAAAGGACGGATGAATCTCGACGGGGTTTCGTCATGGTCCTCCAAACTAGAGAGCAGCACATCAGGAGGGAAAATGCAACATCTAACATCTGTACTAACGAAGCACTCTTCGCTCTCGCCGTCAGCATCTTTCTAGCTGTGATGGGTCCAAGGGGAATGAGAGAGTTGGGAGAACACATGGTCTCGAAATCGCACTACGCTCAACGAAGAATGAAGGAAGAGGGTTTCGAATCCCCGTTTTTCTCTGGCTCATATTTTGGTGAACTTAGTGTAAAGACGAGAACGGACTCGGTGACCGTTTCAAAGAATCTTGCCGCGCATAGAATTTTAGGAGGTCTGCCTTTTGGTAGATTTTACCCAGATCTTCGTAATGTTTCTTTGTTTTCATTCAACGAAACTCATTCCGAGGAGGATATAGATCGTCTAGTCACCGCTCTTAAAGCAGTGACAGCGTAAAGACCTTGGAGGTTGAAAACTTGAGTAGGTACCGTCAGGCAATATGGGATGAACCTCTGCTAAATCAGTTATCTCGAAAAGGCCGAGTGTCATACTCATTACCATCGATTCCACCGAGCATGGTTGACAAGATTGGGGACTTCTCAAAGCTCATTCCCTCATCGATGTTAAGATCGGAAGATCTTGGTCTACCAGAAATGTCAGAGCCCGAAATAATACGACACTATGTCAGACTATCGCAAATGAATTTTGCAATAGACATAGGGATGTATCCTCTAGGCAGTTGCACTATGAAGTACAATCCAAAAATATCGCAGAGAATTGCTAGAAATCCCAAAATTGCAAATCTTCATCCTTACCAGCATGAGGACACAATTCAAGGGATACTTTCCATTCTCTATGAGTTAGAGCAGATGCTTTGTGAAATTACGGGAATGGATGATTTCTCGTTACAGCCTGCTGCGGGCGCACAGGGCGAGTATGTTGGAACCCTCATAATCAAGAACTTTCTCAAAGATCGGGGTTACTCAGACAAAAATAGGATTCTAGTCCCTGATTCGGCGCATGGAACCAATCCAGCGAGTGCCGCAATGGCTGGATTTGAGGTTGTGAAAATTCCTTCTTCACGTACAGGCATAGTAACTGCCGAGGCAGTAAAGAGTTTGGTAGATCATAGAACAGCAGGTATGATGCTCACGGTGCCGAACACTCTCGGAATATTCGAGAGTGAAATCGTGGAGGTTACGAAAATTGTTCACGAGGCTGGAGGTCTGATGTATTATGACGGTGCAAATATGAACGCCCTCCTCGGCAGAGTAAGACCTGGAGACATGGGATTCGATATTGTCCACCTTAACGTGCACAAAACATTCGCAACTCCACATGGGGGAGGAGGGCCTGGAGCTGGTCCCGTAGGTGTCATCCCTAATCTTGCAGAGTATCTTCCGGTGCCCCGAATTTCGAAGTCCAATGGAAAGTATCACTTAGATTATGACATGCCCAAGACTATAGGTCCGATCAAGTCCTTTTACGGAAACACAGCTGTTTTGCTTCGGGCGTTATGTTATATTCTGTCTCTCGGAAAGTCAGGACTGAAAATTGCTTCGGAACAGGCAGTATTGGCTTCGAATTATTTGCTTTCTTTGTTGGACAAAGCATCCTACTCGCCGACGACTTACGAAGGAACTCCCGCAAAGCACGAATTCGTCGTGAGTTCATCCCCATTGAGAAGGAAAACCGGTGTCGTTGCTGGCGATGTCGCAAAAGCGATCTTGGACCATGGAATGCATTCTCCTACGACTTACTTTCCCCTTATTGTAAGCGAGGCTCTGATGGTCGAACCGACCGAGACAGAAACCGTTGAGAATCTCGAAGCTTATGCGGAGACCTTAAATTCAATCGCGCGAGATGCTGTCAAAGAAAAAGAGGAAGTTACTAATTCTCCTCACAACACTTCAATAAGGAGGCTTGATGAGGTTAAGGCTTCTCATCCTAACTCTATGATTTTAACTTGGAAACAAATTCAAAGATCCAAAAGGAATTGAAAGCAAAGTTCAGAAAGGGCCGCTCAAAGAAATCTTTCTCGTTTTCAAGAAAGGAGGAAAGAAGGAAGATCGCTGAAGTGCATATTTCAAAGCTTATGGAATTGGCTCAAAGGGAATCTTCGATACATCAAGACTTTGCAAAACGGTATGCTGATATTGCATGGTCAATTTCAACCAGATTTAACGTGCGGTTGAGGGAACAGAGAAGATTCTTCTGCAGATATTGCAAAATCTTTGCCCTGAGTGGCGACTTGCGGTATCGTTTCAGCAAGAAAAGAAGGGGTTTGAATATCACATGTTTGAAATGTGGAAGAACTTACCACAGATTGCTTTGAAGAATGTCAAGTACTGCTGGACGATAAACGGCTAAATAGAGCCAGCATGTACGGCATCTAGTATTCCCCAAAGGTTACGGATCATAATTTCAAGGAGCAAGGTTTCGAAATGCCAACAGTTTATGATGTCCCACAAGACATTCTAGTTAATAGATTAGTAGATCATCTGCGACATGTTTCTCAGGTCTCTCCCCCATCTTGGAGTGCATTTGCAAAAACAGGATCACATGCTGAGAGGCAACCCGTGCAGAAGGATTGGTGGTATGTTCGCTGCGCGTCTTTATTGCGAAAGATCTATGTGCACGGGCCGATCGGTCTTTCTCAGCTTGAAAGTGATTATGGGGGTAGAAAGTCAGTGGGCTATTTTATAGCCCATCACAGAGATGCGGGGGGCTCGGCAGTAAGGAAAGCGATTCGCCAACTAGAAATGGCCGAACTAGTTTCAAAGCAAGGAAACAAAGGCAGAGTGCTAACGCCAAAAGGAGTGAGTCTACTCGACAAAAAAAGCACGGAGATTCTTAAGGAACTGGCGAAATCAAAGCCAGAGCTTGCGAGATACATGTAACCTTCTTATTCGTGTGATCTTTCTGAATACGTTGCAAAGGATTGAGACTTTCTTTTGACATCAGATGAGGAGGCCCCATCCAATACTCCAGCTCGACAAAGAGCTAATTCTCAGGAAAGAGGGGATCAGGAACGACAAGAAAAGGCAGCAAGAGAGCAAATGCTCCGCGTGGTTTTTTCGACCGAAGCAAGGGAAAGGCTAAGCAATATTAGAATGATAAAACCAGAGTTGGCAACGGCAATAGAGAACCAAATTTTCCAGCTCGCTGCGGCTGGAAAACTTAGGAGCCAGATCTCGGACGAAGAACTAAAGAACATGCTGGGGTCCTTTCAACGGCCAAAAAAAGAATTCAAGATTAATTGGAAATAAAGTGAAAAATGGCTATGAGCCGAAATAAAACTTCTGGAGTAAAAAAAAGATTGATTAGGGCTAGAAGGCAGGCATACCCTGTGCCAACGTGGGTGATTGCGAAGACGAAGCAAAAAGTAAGAACGCATCCTCAACAGAGGCAATGGCGAAGACAGAAGCTGAAAGTAAAATAGAATCAGGGAACTTTCGAATTGTCAGACTCAAAAATAGAATTAGAAAGAATGTACACTGTTCCTCTCTCACGCGCTTGGATTGCTCCTAGGTACAGGAGAACCTCACGTGCGGTCAATGTTCTAAAGGAATTTGCGGAACGACATATGAAATCCTCTGAAATCAAGATCGACTCTGAGCTTAATGAAACACTTTGGAAGAGGGGCATAACGAAGCCACCGAGGCGGATAACAGTGAAAATGACTAAGGACGAAGATGGGCTTGTGACCATCTCTTTGCCGGAACTAGAGGAAGATGAAACCGAAGCTAAATCTGTGGAACCCGAGAAGGAAGAGGATAAGATCTCAACAGGCTCAGATAGCTCGAAGCAAGAGGAAGTAGAAAATTCGGCTGTAAGTCAACAAACTGAGACTGTTAATGTGCCTGATAAAAAGACCAAACAACCGAGCATGAAGTCAACCAAGAAAATCAAACCCCAGAAGAAAAGCGAGTAAGCCACTTACGCGACTATTTCGTTTGGCGACAAATCCTCCTTCACCCTGAACCAATTTCGATATAATGGCGGTATGGGAGTCCCGTACCACCTTTCAAACAGCACTCTAATCTCTTCAGCACTTTCGATTCCGGCGAGCCGAGCTTCCTCATCAGTAAGCTGGTACGCATCGACTCTATCTGTTTGATAAAACTCTATCAAGAGCTTTGAAGAGTCTGCCTTCTGTTTGAAACGATTTTCAATAACATAGTAAGTTCCGATCTTCGGGGTCTTTCTGTATGTTACCTGTATCCTTCCCGCGCTTATCTTCTCTACTAAATCCCGAACGAAAATTATCTGCTTCGGTCTCTGCATATATTCTTTCAAGTACTCCATCTTCCAAAATGTCGGAAATTTGTTTATTGCGAGTTCAACAGCCTCATTGTAAGATAAGTCCTTCCCGAATTCAGCCTCAACATCAATCTCTTTTAGGCGATCTTCGCTCACACAGTTCCTGTCCATCCAGTTTCTAAATCTTTTCAAATTGGTCGGATTAGAAAGGCCGCGTAGTGATCGCTTCATTAGTTCCTGAAAGGATTCGAAGAGATTAGTAATGATATCGAATGCCTTTGGTATCGACTAGGATCGCTCAATGTCTGGTAGAAGCATTTCGATACCCAGTGAGGAGTCAAACCCCAAATCGATGCAGGTTCTGTTCTTCAGCGCTCGATCTACAGGATCGTAATGCTCGAACTTTGTGCTCGAAAAGCCGCTAGCAACTATAAAGGCAGCTGAAGAAGATTCAGAATTAGCTGAAAATCCATATTCAATTTGCATTGTACCATTGCCCAGAATCCCCGATAATCCTCCTATTGATGTGACCAAGTCATTCATGGTGATCGACTTATCGCCGACTACATGTACAATGGATTTGGACGCTTCGCTTTTATCGACTATTCTATCAAAATGGCTTGCTGCGTTGAGCACGGCCTTTCTGCATTCTGACGTTTCTATATCCTCTCCAATACAGAGAACACAGTATGAATTTGTCCTCACAAAGCTTACGACATTATTCAATCCAATTGAAAATTCATGCTTCTCAGTTGATCCCAAAAATTTGTTTAAAGCAACGGCAATTTTCTGATTTACTAGGTAGAACGCGTCAATGGCAGGAATCTTCTTGTTCTCAAGAAGTTCATCGTTATCAATAAGGACAACACCAGAAGCATAGTTACGAAGCTGCTTTAGAGCGCCGCCCGCAAAATAGTGCTTTGATCTTTCGAAATTAAATGGCATGACTGCTATCGCAACGCATATGGCTCCCTTTTCTCTAACCTCACGTGCTACAAGTGGAGCCAATCCTGAACCTACTGCTCCTCCTAGACCCGAAATAACAAAGACCAACTCGCTATCTTTGATCTGCTGTCTTATTTCTGGAACCCTTGCAAACGCCAATCCACGAACTTCATAAGGGGTAGCTTTGCTTCTCAAGGTTGCATCGATTAGTATTTTTTCTCCTTTTGTGATGTTCGCGATATCGTGATCATCACAAGTAACATAGACAAAATGCTCCAGCAGCTTGCTTTCTTTCGAAAGCTGGTTCGCGATTCGGCATCCAGCGCTCCCCACGCCTACGACGGCTACTTTTCTTCCATAACCGGGGTTTGAGTAAGGAAAATCATCAAGTTTAAGATCCCCAATCGACATAACAATGGCTCAAACCCGTAGTATTTTGCCTTCGATTTTAATTCCGATGCTTTACTAGAAATAGATCTCAGGTCAATTTAGTTTTGTCTATAGGATTTCACGATAACTATCCTCTGTATTAAATCAGGCTAACGCGGCCCGTAGTGTAAACGGCGTGGCTCCAACCACCCTCACTTTGACCTTCTGACCAATGGGATTCTCGTTAAGCAATTGAAATCCAATTAGGCAAGGCTTGTAAGAGTCGTTTCTTGCGACGAATGCGCCTTTTACACGCTCATCCACAATGGCATCTCCTCGCCAGCCTATCCATCGTTGATTTCTTTCGAGTGCAACTTCTTTCCATAATTTGCTCATCCGCTGTGATCTTTCCTTGGAAATTGACGATGAAATCTGGCCTTCCATACTAGAGGCCTTTGTTCCGTCCCTTGTGCCGAACCTTGAGAGATTGAGTACATCGGGTCTAGATCTTCGAATAAGATCAATAGATTCGGAAAAGTCCGCCTCAGTTTCAGTCGGAAATGCTACGATGATGTCAGTACTCAATGATAGGTCGGGAATAGCTGCACGAAAAGCTTCAATAGTTGAGTAATATTCCTCGATTGAGTATCCACGCTGCATAAGTCTTAGAATCCTTTCGCTTCCAGACTGAACGGGCAAATGTAAGAATTTGAACACTTTTTCGTGCTGAAACGCGCTAATCAGGTCATCTAACATTTTGCCTTTCGTGAGAAGCGGATTCATCATTCCGACTCTCACCTTGAAATCCCCTTCTATCGAGCAGATTTTACGGATGAGAGAGGAAAGCGTGGTTTTGGAATCTTTACCGTAAGCAGCATTATCGGTTGATGTGATCCATATTTCTCTAGCACCCCCGGAAACTAATTGCCTCGCCTCTTGAACTATCTTCTCTTCAGGATAACTAAAGACAGTTCCTTTCACAAGTTTTACTTGGCAGAATGTACAGCTACTGAGGCAACCGGATGCGATCTCAACTATCCCAATTGCTTGATTTTGCCTAGTACGCGGCATTCCGAGTTTTACAAGTTTTGAATTATTGACTGAGACAAATTGGCGTCCATCAAGTGTTGAAGTGATCCCTTCGACGATTTTATCAAGGTTCCCGGGCCCAATCAAACTAAGGGTTTGATCAATCTGAAGCACTTTATTCGGTTCCGTCGCCGAGAGGCAGCCCGCCACGAGGACCTTTTGTCCGTTCGAGCGAAGCTCTCGAATACGCGCAAGCATTCTCTGCTCAGTAACTGATTTGACGCTGCACGTCACTAGAACGCTTAGGTCTGCGTTGTCCTCCTCGGGCACGATTTGGTAACCGCTCTGGCTTACGAGGCCCGAAATTATTTCAGTATCAGCGAAGCTCGCAGAGCACCCATGGCCTTCGACGTAAATTTTCTGAAGCGGTCTGATTTTATCAGACTGATTACTCCATTTCTCGCTCAATGTTGGACTTCTCTCTACTTCAACTTCGTTCAGCGATTCTTCGCTCTTAGCTTTTCAGATTATGCATGACTTTAAGATCTGGTGAAAACTTTTGTAGCTTATCAGGAATTTTGATATCAATTGGGTCTTTCAATGACAGACCTTTGGATTTCTTCTCATTCCAGATGAGACTGTCAAACTCCATGAGCTCCTTTCCAAACCCTAGATACTCTTGACTCCAGTTGTGGGATCTCGGAAATAATTCGACATGAATACTAGTTGTTTTTGAGTAAAGGCTCTGCCAGATCTCGTCGCAGATGAAAGGACATATTGGTGCGAGCATGAGCAATATTGTTCTAAGACCTGTATGCAAAGTGAATTGCGCTGAGATTTTTTCCTTTTCTGTAAAGCCCTGACCGTACGCTCTTCCTTTCGCAAGCTCGATGTAATGTGCAGCAAAGGCGTTCCAAGTGAAATCACGGATTCTGTTTGCTGGAATAAAGAAGTTGTAATCATTATATCCTTCAAGGCAATCCTCGATTAATTTCGAGAGTTCAGAAAGTAACCACTTATCAGTAAATTCCAGGAAGTCAAAAGTCGGAAGATCTCTTCCTTGTGGTAGAGGGTTTATGAATCGAGCGATATTCCAGAGCTTTGTCAAAAATTTTCCCATTCCTGAGATCTTTTGAATAGCGATGTTGAAATCGGAACCCAAGGATACCTCTGACGCAGCCCATAGCCTAAAGCAATCAGCTCCGTACTGACTCAGAACAGGAACAGGGTCAATGACATTTCCTCGGCTCTTGCTCATTCTTTCTCCTTTTTCATCGAGGCCCATTCCCGTTATCCATACATCCGGCCACGGAGTTTTTCCAGTGATTTGCAAACATCTCAACAAACTGTAGTGTAGCCAAGTGCGAACAATGTCCTTGCCCTGAGGCCTGATTCCAGTGGGATATGTCTTCTCGAAAAATGACTTGTCTTTGAGGTATCTCGTTATGAAGAGTGAGCTGACACTTGAATCCATCCAAGTGTCAAATGTTCTCTCGTCGCCTCTAAATTCTGAACCTCCGCATTTCGCGCAATGAGGATCATCCGGAGGAGGGTCTTTCCAAGGCTGATAGTATTTTCCGGGCTCTGGGACATAAGGAGTATTGCAGTGCTTACAGTACCATACAGGAACCTCTGTGCCATAAAATCTTCTTCGTGATATCGGCCAATCTAGTGCAACATCGATCCAATTTAGCAAGATTTGTCTATGTGTTTGAGGGTGAAATCGTATCTCCTGTGCTTTGCTTCGGAGCTTCTCTTTGAAATCTACTACTTTGAGGTAATATTCTTCGAGGGGGATTATCTCGATTGGTGAATTGCTTCTTTCACAAAGGGGGGTTCTGTGAAAGATTTCATCAACTTTCTCAACGAGTTTCTCCTCTTCCATAAGCTCAATCATAGCTTTGCGCGCTGCTTTTATTTTCAGCCCTGCAAGCTTTTCCCCCGCAACAGACGTCAATCTGCCTTCTGGGTTGATAGCAATTATTTCTTGGAGATCTAATTCTCTGAAAAGTAATACGTCCGAATAATCGCCGTAAGAACAGACCATAACGACCCCGCTTCCGAAATCTGGCTTCGCCGAAGGGTGTGCGATAATGGGAACTTCACGATTATAAATTGGGAGGGATGCTTTTTTCCCGATGAATGGCTTGTAACGATTATCATCAGGATTAACAATAACGGCTCGACAGCTGCATAAGAGCTCGGGCCGCGTCGATGCTATTGTAATATTTCCGCCATCACTACCTATGACGTTTAACCTGAAATAGACAAGTTTCGTCGGAAGTTCCTTGTAATCTATTTCGGCATCTGCGATTGTTGTACCGCAATCTACACAGTAATTACTAGGTCGATTCCCGATGTATATTCGTCCATCTTTCCACTGCTCAATGAATGTTGTTTGGGTTAAGATGCGATAGATCTGCGAATCTGTCCTGTATTTGTTTGCAAAATCTCCAGAAAGTCCCATACGCTTCATCACGCTCGTCATTTCTTCTTCCAGATCGTCTAATGCAGTACTGCACAATTCTAGAAATTTCGCTCTTGGTGTATTTCGCATGCTTACATTGTACTTTTTCTCTGTGTACAGCTCAACGGGAAGGCCGTTTCGGTCAATCCCGATAGGAAAGAGGACTTCCTTTCCCATCATGCGCGAGCTTCTCGCAATCATATCAATTTCAGAGTACTGAGCGGCGGCTCCTATGTGCCATGGTCTTCCAGAGGGATATGGGGGCGGAGTATCTATCACAAAGATGGGTTTGTTCGAATCGGGATTAAATTTCGATAGGTCCGCTTTGTCCCAAGCTTGAAGAAGATGAATCTCCGCACTCCTGTCCCAGGACTTTGACTTTTCAAAGGAGTTCTGGATTGTTGCCAATTTGCTAAACTCTGTACCTCAAAAGTGCTGCGATGCCACCAAAGCTCTTCAGCATTGCGCCATCTTCAGTCTTCGATGAAATAACCTCGACATTAGCTCCAGAATCTATCCCGGCTTCAGCGAGATAATCCACAACGTCGTCCTCTCTGATGTCCATTTCTAAGCTCCCACAATTAGGGCACGGAGAACTTATCAGATTTTGCTTCTCTTCGACTATGTTTGATCTATGGATGAATTTCTGACGAATATTGCCGCACTTTTGACATGCCGCTCTAAGAGAAAGCATTCCCGTATCATCGTTTACAAGTATTGTATCGACCGCGGCTCTCTTAAGACCCGAAAGGATGTCATTGATGCCATAGATTGCAAGACCCGAATCGGAGTTTACTTCGCTAAGAAACTTTTGAACCAGTTTTCGCTCTTCAACCACACGGACGTTTTCGAGAAGTTTGCCCGATTTTTCGATTGTTTCTCGGACGCCTTCCCTTCCCGCATAACCGGTATCAAGCGTACCAACAATCATGTTTTGCAACCGATAATCGAGATAGCCTTCCTTAACGAATGTGTCTTTCGTAGGTCCAGGCCCGCTTACTATCAAGGCTTTGATGTGATTCGATTCTAGGAATGCTTTCTTTGTATGGTCGGCAACCCTTCTATAAAAATCCGAAAGCTCCATTTCGCGCAGCCGCTCATAACGCCTGGCGCTCTGACCGCCTTTCCGCGTCTTTCCAGAAACGCCAGAGCTTGTCACATCAACTACTTCCCAGTTATCTCCTGATACAATTCCGAGGCCGGCCTCAGTAGCGTCGAGTGCAAGCACTCCAACTACGTTTTCTTCCTTCAACATTTCGCGGAGAGGATCCAGATGGAAGTGGTCATCACATCTGTACAGGTAAGTAGTGACTGGTTTATTTGGAATAACTTCGAAAAGTTCGATCGTTTCGTTCCCGGGACCGCCAGGGCCCGGTATGGCCCCACAGAAGATTACCAATCCGTTTTCCGGTGTCTGCTTGTAAAGCCTTAATCGTTGCATCGTCTTTGTAAGAGCATCTTGAACGTGGGCTCTCGTAGTATCTGACTTTATGTTTGAAGCTGTGCCGCTCTCCTCGCGTAGCGCTGCAATTGCCTCGTGGAGTGCTTTCTTCGGAGGAAGATACAGCGTCACAAGCTCAGTCCCGCGTCCTGTTTTGTTAGAAAGATCAGAAAGTAACTTCCTGATCCGATAAAGTGCGACCGAATCAAATTTCTTTACTCTATTAGTATCACTATTACTCATTGACCAAAAACTCACCTGAAGGAGTATGCACGGAAGCTAGTTAGCTCACGCTAACATAGTTTAAAGGGAAAACGACAATTCCCGAGATATTAAACACGAATAGATTACACATAAACAATTGAGTCAGCTTTTTTTATAAATCCACAACATCACTTCACGCAAGTTTGTCTTAAAAACTATCCGTCGAAACACCCAAGTCAATTGAGGATTTGGAGCGAATTACGAGCTCCATTCAAGCAATGTAGATTGACCTAGAGTTTTCTTCAATTCGAAGTATGACAATCGGACACCAATTAATCTGACACTCTTTCCCGAAGATTGAAATTCTGAAAGAAGCTTCTCGGATTCTCGAAGAATGATTTCAAGCGAATCAGTAGGAGCAACAAGTGTCCTTGAACGAGTGTGGGTCTCGAATCCTGTAAAGCGGATCTTGATTCCTACGTTTCTAAACAAATATCCGTCTTGAATGATTCGCTTGTGGACATCTACTGCAACCTCTTTCATCACTTTTGCAACTGTTTCATAATTTTGCACATCTTCGTCAAAAGTGGTCTCGCCTGACTCCGATATGGGTTCCCAGTTGTTAGTGACTTCGCTTTCGTCTTTTCCTTCAGCAATATCATGAAACCAGATTGCAGAGCGACCGAATTTTTCCTTTAGTGGCTCGATTGGGCTATTCGCTAGATCCGATATCGTCTTTACACCGAATGAATCAAGCAGAATCTTATGAGTCACTTTTCCAATGCCAGGGATCCTCTCCACTGGTAAAGGGCCCAAGAATTCCTTGACTTTCTCAGGTTCCACAATCGTAAGGCCGTCAGGCTTGTTCATGTCGGTTGCAATCTTGGAAACAATCTTTGAATTCGAGACACCTATTGAGCAAGTAATGTTCTCCATTTCTCTGATTTTCTTCTTTATTGCCGCCGCAACTGAAATCACTGCTTGATTTTTTTCAGATCTCACAAATAAACCGACTGCGGGGTCAGAACTGAAATCCAAATAAGCTTCATCGATACTTACTTGCTCTACATGATTGGCGAATTGCTCTAAAATTCGCATGACTCGTTTTGAAACCTCCCCATAGAGGACATGATTCGGGAGGACATACTTCGCGGTAGGGCATAGTTCCCATGCCTTTGAAATAGGCATGCCAGACCGAATTCCAAACTTTCGAGCAGGGTAATTACAGGAAAGAACAACTCCTCGCCCCTTTCCATCCTTCGGATCGGCGCCTACGACGAATGGAATTTCTTTAAAATATGGATTCTTTGCTAGCTCACAGGATGCGTAAAACGAATCCATGTCTACATGAAAAATTACTCTTTGATTTCGTCTATTGCTTTTCAAAATAATTGAGCTCGAATTCATCTCGATAACTGAATCTTTCGCTAAGGTGCTTCAAGGTTTCTTTAGATCAATTTTAGTGATGAATTGACTTAAAAGTATGGCAACTCTTTCGATTGCAACTGACGATATTTGCAGACTGGGGGCGACGATTTTCCTGGCAGTCGAGTCCCTATTCGTCAAAGAAGAGGTCTGTTACCCTACATTATCTTGGCAATTGTCGTTATTTTAATTGCCTTCATCTCAGCGGATATCTGGCTTAATTGGACCATCAACGAATCAATGTACCAAACCAAAGCCGGTCTTGACTGGTTTGGAATAAATTTCTACGGAGGGCTTACATTCGTTGTTGCGGGTTTGCTTGCTCTTCTATTCGTGAACCCTATACCGAGGAGAAGCGATATTTTCGAGGCGTTTAACGCGCTCATGGGTCTTCAGTATCGGAATCCGTACATGGGTCAGTATGGACAACAGACAAGAAGAATCAGACCCATGTATATCCGTCCTAGCAAAGCGCTTTGGGCGTTTTGGCAGGCGGTAAAATGGGTGATCCTTTTCGCTATTTTTTCTGCAAGCAATGGGTTTCCGGGTTTGGGCAACCTTGCATTTGTTGTTGATATGGCCTCTCGCGGCTTTGGTAGTTGGTCTCTTGTTCCTAGGATTTTCGGGCTGCCGCTTTATCCGGGGAGCGGTCAGGAGGTAATTAACCTCATCCCTACGATGGAACTCCAATATTTCATAATTGTTTACATCGGAACTGTCGTGGCGATTGTTCTTGCCTTAAGATTCTTTTTGAAATTCGTACGAGATATCGTGATTCGTGCCGGTGATAAATGGATTAGGAATATCTTCGTTGCGCTTACTTCAATAATGTTTGCCGTTTTTCTCGAGGTACCCTACTGGGCGATGGATGTCAGGATTCCGTATGAGTGGGGTGCTGTCACAACAGTTATGGTCGCTTTCTTTGCTCTTGCAATCTTTTATCATGTTAAATCAACTCGAGAAACAATTCCTCTCGCACAAAGAAGAAGAGTTGGTGTAATTACCGCTGCAATAATTATCGGAGTCATCCTCCTGTTCAACATTGGTGCTTACGCTTACTACTCGGTCAACTGGAACAACAATTGGGTAGCATACCAGTGGACTCCACTAACTTCTAAACAGGTTCAGGTAACACAATGGGCTGCAGGCATTCAGAACATCAGTACATCTTCGATAACAAGCATTCCAAGTGGGAACATGTCGATGACTCTTTCTTTGATACGGCAATGGGACTCTAACGCTTCGGCCACAGAAAGCAAGAATGAGATAGGGGTCAACTATTTACAACTTACTTCAGCACCCCAAATATCTTTTGTAAATGGCCAAGAATACTGGGTAAATCCTACGACCTTTAATTATCCAGCAACTGATTGGGTTTCGATACATGAAATATACACCTACAGTTCGAAGATAATTGTCATGAACACGCACACTGGACAGTTTGTTCCAGTTACTCAAGCATTCAATCTAACAAGCCAGCCCCTCATGTTCTATGGTGAAGGATCTTCAACAGAAGACGGGTACTTGAATGATGTTTATGTTGGCCTTCAGAATATTCATGAAATAAATAATGTGAACTACACCGGCGCTCCAGATTATACTCTTTGCGGAGCCCAAAGAGGAATCTGGTTTCTCGCCCAGGGACAACTCGGTTTTGCTTTGTCCCCTCCACAAAATTGCATCAATATGCTCTATAATAGGGACGTTTTCAATCGCGTTCAAGGCATACTTATCAACGGACTACAGGAGGATCCTTCTGCTTACATGGTAACTGATTCCGGACAACCGGGGGGAGGGAATGATCTTTTCTTTGCAGTTCAGGTATACATTGATTATCCTCTTCATTCTGCTTTTGCGTCTGGGAACGATTCAGCAGGATCGCCAGGCAGTTATCTCAGACTATTCGGGGTAGTACTTGTCAACGTCGCGAATGGCAACATGCAGGGATACTATTTAGGGCACAATGACGGATTTCTAACCTCGTTTTATCACGAATATTATCCGACTTGGAAGGGAGCGCCGTCCTGGTTGCAACAGCAGCTTCGCTATCCCGAGGCGTTACTTGGGAATCAGCAGAACGTAGGCCAGTTGAGTGAGGACTTTATTTGGCATGTAAATCAAGCTAACACCTTCAGAAGTGGTTCTGATTTCTTCACTAGCCCCTCTGCTACCGAGGTTTTGTACATTCCGTTCGTTATAGGAAACAATGTTTCTTTTACAGCAGTCCAGCTTGTTCAATTCCAAGGTTCTCAAGGCTTGAACTTGGCTGGGATGTACGTTGCTTATGGCGGAGCTAGGTTGGGGCAGATCTACTTGTACGAGTCAAATTCGAGCACATTTTCGACGACTTTTCTCGGACCTGAGGCGGCTCTAAATGAATTCACTTCAGATTATATCACGAAAACAGCTCAAACACTAACTGGAGCGATCCCGGGCAACATATTGCTCTATCCAGTAAACGGACACCTTTACTACTTTATTCCTGCCTATATCTATCCTCAGAGTGCAGGAACTGGAGTTGTCACAAAGAATCCGTTCATAGACGTAATCGATGCTGAAAGTGCTAGTGCTTCAGTTAGGTTTGTCAACACATCATCATCGCTTGATGTCAACTACGGCTTTCAGGGAACCGCTATTCCTACGAATTCCACGGCGAGGCTCTCGTATGTGAGTAGCCTCTTCACAGGACAGGGGATTAGTTTAACGAATTCCACTGTCAACACAAACGCGATACCGATAACGCATCAATTTAATGGAACTGTTGTTCAATACACAGTAGACTCTCAAAACTCAAGTGCGACAAATTCTATCAATCGGTTCATATCTAGCCAAGTCAAAAACTCGACTGTCACAAATGGAACTATCATAGATAACACAGTCTATTACTGGGTAGCTGCGCCCGGATTGATTGATTATGGATTCTTGGTTTCAAGATCAGGCGTCACCGAGCTCTACTACATTTCCGTCAATGTCGGTACATGACTGATTACATTATGCCAATGACAAAAGTTGAAGACTTTCGCTCTTGGATTAGATCTATTGACAGAGGTCCCTATTACCTGGGAACCCGTAGATTGGAAAAGATCCCAAGTGGCAAAGTTCTGATAGATAGAAGAGCTTTCGAACTTGAAGAGGTTGAACAGATTGCTGAAATTTTCCTTTCAATGAAGCCCGTCTCTAAGACCAATGATGGGACCGGGATCTGGGAAAAGAATGGAACTTTAATGAAGGCTGTCCTATTGGGTGTCGTGGCCTTGCTAGTCATTGTAATCCTGATTGTGAGAAGATGATCTAGACAGAGGACAAAGAATCTGAAAGATGACAAAGCGCCTATTTGTCCTAAAACTATCCGGAAGCTTGTTTTCTTCCTCTCAGTTTGAAGATGTAGTTAGGGCTATACTGAGCTCCTTAAAGCTGGAGCAAGATCTTTCGCTAATTCTCGTAGCCGGTGGCGGAGCTACCGCAAGAAAATACATTAAAGCAGGACTAGAGCTTGGACTGGATCAAACGACACTTGATGAGATTGGCATAGAATCTTCTCGGCTCAACGCCTCCTTGTTGATTGAAGCATTGTATCCTTTGGCTTCCAGAAAAGTCGCAGAAGATCTGTCGCAACTGATTGAACAATATGAGAAGATTTTGGTTACTGTTGATCAGAGGATCGTCGTCTGCGGTGGCCTCCATCCGGGCCAGAGCACAAACGCGGTCGCTGCTTTGATTTCTGAAAAAACAAAAGCGGAACTCTTGATCAACGCGACTGACGTAGATGGGGTGTACAACAAGGATCCTGCCCGGTTTAGTGACGCAGTGAAGCTGTCAAGCGTGACGCCGAGCAAACTTTCCGAAATTCTTGGAACCGAATCGGTACAGGCAGGAACTTATGACCTAATGGATCCAATTGCGTTGAAGTTAATTACGAGATCAAGGATTCCGACAAAAATCGTCAAGTGCGAAAGCTCTTCACTTTCGAGCGTCATTCATGGCGAAAACGAAGGAACGACGATCGTCTTTGAACCCCGATGAAGGAGGATGAAAGCTCCCGGCTTGCATCTTAACATTCAATACTTTTATCCCCTAGGAAGAATTGGTTTCCGCTGAAATAGCAACAACGAGGAGGGGTAGCGAAACTAAACTCTCCCTTCGAGATAGCGCCAAGCCTGGTCAAACGCGGCGGTCCTCTGATTCAGGAAAGGAAAAGAGGTGCCGAGACTCAAGATCCCCAGCGCTTGCAGAAGTGAAATCCGCTCCCTCAGGGGTTCATGGGTTCGAATCCCATCCCCTCCATTCAAATCCAGGAGCTCTATACTGAATTATTTCACAACTGATAAATATGGCACAAGTCTATCCATATGGTGATTTAAATGGCAGATAGCGAAGAGAGAACGGTCGTCATTGACCGTCAGGGTAGGATGGTACTCCCATCACGCTTGCGAGAAAAGCTAGGAGTAAAAAAAGGGGGCAGATTGTCGATTAAATCGGAAGATTCACATAGAATTATCATTGAACAAAAGACGACAGAGGATCTGAAGGATAGGGTTCAGAATTGGGCAAAAATATCTTCGAGTGTGAGAGGACAAGTGGGATCAATCAGCGGAAAGAAGACCTACTTCAGCAAATGGATGAGCTCGGAGTATGCAAGAAGAAAGCTCGGGCTATGAAGGGGTCATAGACGTTGGCGTACTTGTGCCTTGCTGTTTCGAGAACCCTCTCAAGCAAGAAAGCGTCGATTTTTTGCAGGAAACTCTTCTTGAGAAGAGAAGGGTATTGCTCCCAGTCTCAGCGGTAATCGGGGCATATCACATAGCGACGAACTATCTAGGAGTTTCACGCGTTTCTGCAAAGACGGTGTTCGCCGAGCTTCTGAGAACTGGATCAAAAGCCCTGTATCAAGAGATCGGGTCAGACCTCGCCTCAAACGCTTTGGATTATGCCGCAACCTTGCGCGTTGATCCGTGGGATGGTTACGTGGTCGCGCTGGCAACAAAATTTGGAGCGAGTATGGTATTCTCTTTGGATCAAGAGCTTGGCGAGCATCTAAAGGAACAAAAGGAAGCGGGCCTTCCCGTTGTAGTTAATCCCTTTCGAGCCAAAAAAGTTCGTGAGTATCACAGATTTCTTGACAAGAATGCCTGACCTTTAGTTAAATCAAATGTAGCCTAATCACGCGATTTTCAATCCCATACTAGATTTGGATTCTATCCCCATCATCAGTATTACAGTTAAGCTATGCCAACGGACGCGACCTATGGTTAATCCAAGCTATTATCTACGAGGATACTCAAGACTGGTTGAATTCGTGGTCGTAAATTTCTTCGAATCCGCGCCAAACTGTGTAAGCGTCTGCTGGTTCTGATTACAGAGTGACTGTCTTCGAGCTCGAAGTGACAGAGTTGCTTTGCGAACGTCGTACTTATCGCGGGCCACTAAATCCCTCGATTTTCTGAGCGCATTTGCCAAACTCTAGTAAGTCAACTACTTGGAGATCAGGGCAATCTGGTTCGAGAATTGTTCTTTTGGAGAAAGAGAATATTTCGCTCGAAAGATTCGCTGACATTTGGAATCGCCTGATTCCATCACGGCCGAAAAATTTTGCAGTAAATGAAACTGCAGTACAGATCTGCCATCCCTGACAGTTATTTAACCGACTTTCCGGTCAAATACTGAAGACGTTCGTGTCAATGCAGAAACTAGGTCCACCAGTTGGGAGTTTAAAGTGGGCTCAGCAAAATGCGGTCAAACAAGGACTCTCGAACATACTCGGTCTGAGCGGAGCTGTATCAATAATAATCAACTTCAATCTCGATGCGTATGAAGATGATCCGGCCGCCCTTCACAAGCTGCTAGTGAGCGCGTTTAAGGACCATGCTGTAATTCTAGAAAAATCCATCATGAAGGAGTTTTATTCCCTCATCGGGGAGCCTTTCGAATCAGCCCTCGTTTTTGATTTTGCAACCCAGTTGAATTCTGCAAAACAACTTTTTGAGGCGAAATTGGTGAAATCATAAAATGGCAACCGGGCAGGAAATTCTAAGTGTACTCATGGCAAATGAAACAAGAGCAGACTTGGTTACTCTATTTCGAAAGAATCCTGGGCTCATGGATTCGCTAGAGGGAGTGGCTCGAAGAATCGGCCGAAGTCAATCAGCAATTCAAGATGATATTGCAGAATTGGTGAAACTCGGAGTTTTGCGATCTAGAAAATTAGGCACTCATGATGTCATTTCCATAGACAGTTTGAAAGACAAAGAGATTCAAAATGAAGTGGGCTCATTTTTACAAAATTTGAAACCAGATTAAGATTGAGAGTTTGATAGATATGCCAAGAATAAGAACAGGAATCCCAGAGTTTGACGAAATGCTACGAGGTGGCTTTATGCCTACCGATGCCGTAATGATCGCAGGAAGCGCAGGCAGTGGTAAGACAACTTTGGCCCTCCAGTACATAGTGAACGGGATCACGAAGTTTGGGGAAAACGGGATATACCTCTCGTTTGAGCAAATGCCAGATCAAATTTACAGAGATGCCTCAAGTTTTGGCTGGGATCTAAAGAAACTGGAACAGGAAGGGAAATTCAGGTTAGTTCTAACCTCTCCGAACATCCTCTTCGGGGAAGGAGGAGAAAACTTACTGGACGAAATAATCAAGGAAATTGGAGCAAAGAGAATTGCAATTGATTCCTTGAGCCACCTTAGCATGTATGTAAGCGAGGACAAACTGAGGCTTGAAGCTTATCGCCTTGTATGTTTCCTTAAAGCTAGAGGTCAAAGCTCTTTGTATCTCTGGGAGGCACCACAACTAGCTGGTACCTCATTTTCATTCACTGAGCTTGGCATGAGTTTCCTTGTGGATTCTATCGTCCACCTAAGAACTGTTGAAATCGAGTCAACGCTCAGGAAAGGTTTGGTGATTTTGAAAATGAGAGGAAGCGATCACGATAAACGGTTGAGGGAGTATGAGATAACTTCTATGGGAATGAAGGTCTTTGCTCCCTTCGACCAGTATCAGGGTCTCTTTACAGGATCACCGACCAAGGTGGCCTCAGAGAAATTCAAGGAAATGTTTTCCACAGTGGCGAAAGGAAACAAGAAGTAGGGAAAAATTATGGACGCTTTCTGGGTCTCGATTGGCGCGGTTGGGGTATATGCCATAGTATTGGTGTCTTTCTCCTTGTCAATATTGGCTGTATTCTTTGCCTTCCGTTTATCTCGCATCACGGGTCTATTTGGAGCATGGACACTCCTTATTTGGGGACTATCCTTAATGGGATTTGAAGACTTTGCTTCTTTCGGCTCTGTGATATTTCTCGGTTATAATAGAGTAGAAAACGTAGTTGCGACATTCAGTCTAGCTAGCTTCCTTTTTGAGGCCTTGATTTTGATCGCCCCGCCAGCCTTCTTCTTTGGCGCCATGTACAAGCTTCATGGTATGTTCAAGTCGCAGAAAGAAAAGCAAGCTGTACCGATCAGGTTTGAGAATCCTCCGCTCGCCGAATGAAAGTATCAAATCTGGCTGATTTGCTCTCTAACGATCCGTGATCGATTATCCAATAATATTTGCTCGGCAAACTGATGCTTCCCCAGAGATCTTGTCTTACGAAGCTGAATCTTAGAGCTTTAGCCTGTGACAGTTTAGCTAAATCAACTGAAATCCAGAGAAAACATCGCATGTGCCCTAAATCTGTCCATTCCCGGACTCATACGGCTATTGTTTGACCGTGCCGTTCTAAACACTTGAACTACGTTTATATTGTAAAACAAATTTGGCTCACTACGTACATAATTTCGAATATAGCCATTGCTTGTACTATGCCTGAATTTAGTCCTGATTCCTTATTACAGAAAAAAACGGCGCATGACATACTATTTGTGAATATAGCCATTGTTTGTGCTAGGTCTTAATTCGCTCTTCTTTCATGGTCGTAAAAAAAATCTATCGCTCTCATACTTCCAGAGAAACAAAGAACCCCCAATCCCGTCAGACGTGCATTGATGCCTAACAGACAAAATTGAAGTCAAGAATCCATTCCGACCAATCAAAACAAAAAAACTATAGGTTGAAATTTCCTACTGGTCTAAATTATGGACAATGCGGCGCTGAGAGCTCCATATTCAGCCTGGAGAGTATCATCGGCTCCTGATACGATTATGGTATCTCTGTCTTTTGGCTTTGCTTGTCGTATTGTGATCCAGGGCTCAGAAGGACCGGTCCGTTCACAATCTTCGGATTCCGAAGGGACTCTGAAGTGGCCTTTTCTGTACAGGACTGTAAGAGCTCCGATTGCTCCAGATCTTACAGCGGCATCACGCTGCTCGATCCCCTTCCTAACCTTTGAAGATCTTCCTCGAACGAGTACCGCGAAGCACGCATCTCCTAGACCGAGTGATTCAGCAATTACCGGAGAGCGCCAAGGGAGTACTTTGGACACGGAGCGGAACTGCCTTAAACCAGATCGACTCAAGCTGCACCCATCAGTTTCAATTCTGATTAAATCACTCTGTCTCAACCGTTTGATTAGAGTTCTAACTTCTCCCGGCCCTACGTCAAGAATTTGTCCGAGCTTGCCTCTACCAATGCTACCTTCCTCGCCGATGACAAGAAGAGCTTTCAGAACATGTGCTTGGCTAAAGCTCGCTTTTGGTCCTTTGTAATCATAGGAGAGGACTCTCGAGAGACTCTGAAGGACCATTTATTCCTACCTTCGCGATTCTACTATTTCTCTTTTGACCTACCAGCCAACGGATCTTGATTGAAGAGCAGGAGAAAAGGATTTTAGAAAGATTGAGAATACCCTTCTTCGCTAGGGAGTAGAAATTCGTGGAAGGGCTTTCAAGGCAAGATCTCCCACCATTTAATTCAAAGGAGCTGAGCTGCATCTTCTGCGGCAAAAAGATGTTTTACTCCGAAGAGAATCTCGTCCATGTCTGTCTTGAGGAATCGCACGGCACCTTGTGTTATTTTGAGCCAGACAAGTGTTGGTTTGCCGCTAGTGAAAAAACCGCGGCAGAGCTCGAAAAGAAGGGGCTAAAGTTTCATTTCATTCCAAAAAACGTCTTTGAAAATGCTAACTTTGATTTCAAATGCGATGACCCGACTTCAAAATGAGCTCACTTTATTTTTATAAATTCTGACACAGTTGCGAATTTCGAACTATAACCCAGTCAGGCCCGTTTCAAATGTCAAACTTTAAACCCTGTACTTAACTTCTTACAATTTGAGAAACACAAAGCATTGGCGGATCCAATTCGAATCGGCATCGTGGGAGCCTCAGGGTATGTCGGGGGAGAAATACTTCGAATCCTTGTAAACCATCCAAAAGTTAGTCTAGCTATTGCGACCTCAAAACAGTACAAAGATGAAGTCGTCTATCGAGTTCATCCGAATCTCAGATCCTTTACGGATTTGAAATTCAGTGAACCGAAGGTTGATGACCTAACCAGCAATTGCGATTTCGTTTTCACGGCTGTTCCTCATGGTCAAGCCATAAGGATAGTTCCTTCGCTTCTTGGAACTGGTTTGAAGATCATCGATATGAGCGCGGATTATCGACTCAAGGATCCAGTTGCTTACGAACATTGGTACAAATTCACCCATCCGCAAGCAGACTTGCTTCAAAGCACGGTTTTTGGTATTCCCGAAATCTATCGGGAAGAAATCAAAAGCGCAGGATTTGTTGCGAATCCCGGTTGCATGGCGATTACTAGCATACTTGCACTTGCCCCTTTCGCAAAGGCTAGAATCATAGATTTCGAGCACATTGTGGTGGACGCAAAAATAGGAAGCTCAGGAGGCGGCACAAAGCCAACGATTGGAACGCATCACGCTGAAAGATATGGTGTCATGAGACCATACAAGCCAGTTGATCATAGGCACACGGCAGAGATCGAACAAGAGCTTTCAAAACTGGCAGGCGAAGATGTAAAAATTTCGATGACTCCACATGCGATGAATATGGTTAGAGGAATCCTATGCACTATACATTGTTTTTCGGAGGAGAGGCTAACAGTTCCACAGGTATGGAGACTCCTTAGAGACTTTTACCCGAACTCGGCTTTCATTCGCTACGTGAAGGACAAGAAGGGGATGGGTAGATACCCCGATCCAAAGATCTTGAGTGGTTCAAATTTTTGTGATATCGGATTTGAAATCGATGAGCGAATGAACAGGTTACTTCTCCTATCTGCTACAGACAACCTGATGAAGGGTGCGGCCGGAAACGGTGTGCAATGTATGAATCTGATGCTAGGTCTTGAAGAGAGAGAAGGGCTCGAATTTCCCGGGTTGCATCCAATATGAGCAACTCAATCGAAACTCTAGTATGCAAAATTGGGGGTAGTATAATCAACGGAGTGAATCCGTCAATCATAGACGATATCAAGAAACTCAGAGCACAAGGGACAAAACTAATACTTGTTCATGGGGGAGGCGACCAGGTAACAGAGATTGCAGAAAAGCTCGGAAAAAAGCAAAGATTTGTAACCTCCCCAGAAGGGATCAAAAGCAGATACACTGACAAGGAAACGGCTGAGATTTTTACCATGGTAATGAGCGGCCTTTTGTCTAAAAGGATAGTGCAGACACTTCTCGCGAATGGAATCAATGCTCTCTCTCTCAGCGGACTGGATGGAGGTCTTTTAACTGCAGAGCGAAAACAAAGGTTGGTCGTTGTCGACGATAGAGGTAGAAAAATTGCAATCGAAGGTGGTTATACGGGCAAGATCACGAATGTTAATGTTGGTCTATTGTCTACATTATTCAGTTTGTCAATCGTTCCAGTTGTTTCGCCGGTCGCTGTTGAAAATCGAAACTGGAATCTTTTGAATGTCGATGGCGATCGAGCCTGCTCGCATATCTCTGGGGCGATGAAGGCCGACGTTTCCCTTTTCCTCACAGACACTGAGGGCTTGATATTGAATAACCAGCTTGTTAGGGCTATGATGACAACCGAAGCAAAAGCATCCTTGCATCTCATAGGATCAGGAATGGATAAGAAAGTGATAGCTGCAATTGAAGCGGTGGAGATGGGAACAAAGAGATCCATCATAGCATCAGGACTGAAGGAGAATCCAATCCAGAATGCACTGGCTGGAGTTGGAACAGTCATATCAGCCTAAAACACATGCGCCCGGCCATAGAAGAGTGCGAAAAAAATTGAGCGAGATAGAAGATCAACACATTATCCCAACGTATCAAAAATTCCCGATTAAGGTAGTGAAGGGCTCGGGAGCTCTTTTGTGGGATGACCAAGACCGCGAGTACATAGATCTTTCCGGTGGATACGGGGTTGCGATAATCGGACACGCGAATCCGTTTGTCGCAAGAGCCCTCTCAGATCAGTCAAGAAAACTAGTGACGTGTCATGGGTCCCTTTACAACGATGCTCGGGAAGCCTATCTCTCTGAGCTTGTGAAAGTTCTTCCCAAAGGACTAGATCACGTGTACTTCTGCAACAGCGGCGCGGAAGCAAACGAGGCGGCAATTAAATTTGCTAGAAAGAAGACCGGAAGGAAGGAGATAGTTGCGTTTACAGGAAGCTATCATGGCAAGACCTATGGCGCCCTTTCGGCGACTTGGAACCAGAAATACAGAAAACCATTCGAACCTCTATTGGAAGGAGTCAGATTTTCTCCGTTCGGAAATTTAGAGAAGGCAGACCAATCCATATCCAGCGAAACTGCCGCGATTATAGTAGAGCCGATACAAGGAGAAAGTGGAATCCACCTTCCTCCCGAAAACTTTCTTCCACACCTGAGAGATTTGGCAGATTCGACTGGCTCTGTCCTCATATTTGACGAAGTACAGTCGGGGTTTGGGAGGACCGGGAGTATGTGGGCATGTGAGAATTGGAATGTCGCACCAGATATTTTGACTGCTTCAAAAGGAATAGCAGGAGGCGTGCCATTTGGCTTTACGGCTGTAAGGGCAGACATTTCCTCGTCTTTGAAACCTGGGGAGCAAACGAGTACATTCGGCGGTAATGCGCTATCCTGCGCTGCCGCACTAGCTGCTTTAAGTTTCCTTCAGGATGAACACTTACTAGAAAAGGCACGCGAAAACGGATCATACTTTATTCAAAAGCTAGAGTCGATTGTCCATGCAAGGCATCATGGCCTCGTCCGTGAAGTTCGAGGAAAAGGGCTAATGATTGCTGTTGAGCTCAAGATACCGGTGAAGGACGTGATCAATCTAGGTTTCAAGCACAACCTCATATTACTTTATGCGGGACTGAACATTCTGAGATTTCTTCCTCCTCTAGTCATTACAAGAGATCAAGTTGACAAAGTAGTTAGTTCACTAGACTCGATTCTTACATCTATCGAATCCCAAGCGAATGGCGCCAATTTGGAAAATAGATTGCAGGCAGAGGCCTAAAATAATTGCCCGATCAAACAGACGACAAAATATTATCTATTTTGAGGGAAGATGCGCGAAAGCCATTCGTCGATATCGCGAAATCAGTCAATCTCTCTGAAGCAGCTATTCGTAGAAGAGTTTCAAATCTGATTAAGAATGGCTCAATTTCACGATTCACGATTGAGACAAATATTGGCCCTCAAGCAAGGGCAATTAGCCTTATCTCTGTGAATCCGAACTCACCGACAACCGAGGTTTCCTCACGACTGAAGAGAGTTAAGGGGGTTGACTCTATATTTGAAATCACGGGCGAATACGATATCGCAGTGATTGTTTCTGGCTCGAATATAGCAGAAATAAACTCCACAATCGACGAAATACGCAAACTAACAGGCATAGATGATACGAATACCGTAGTTGTTTTGAAGACTGTTCTCTGATTTCGCAGCAAATAGTGTTATATTCGTTCCTTTCCTGCGTTAATCGTAAGTAAGGGCAAGTATTTGCAGTCCTCGAGTTCTTCTACTGGCAATTATGATTCTCGAAGTGAGAATAATAGTACTCAATTAATGAGTCGCTTAAAGATCCTAGATTCGACCCTCCGTGAAGGGGAACAGAGTGTGGGAGTCTCCTTCACGAGACGACAGAGAATACAGATAGCTTGGATGCTTGATTACTTTGGAGTTGATAGCATCGAAATCAGTCCTGCTGTCTCGCAATCGCACCGAGAATCCTTGCAGGAGATGATGAAAGCTGGTTTATCAACTCAAATCGTCTCTCACGGAAGAGCTCTTCCTGAAGACGTGGACGTATCAAGAGCCTGCGACGTCGAGTGGGTCGCAATGTATCACTCAGTTTCAGATATCCATCTCAGCTCAAAACTTCACATTAGCAGAGAGGCTGCGCTTGAAAGATCTATTAGGGCAGTTGAATACGCGAAAAGTCATGGTTTGAAACTAAGATTCACCGTTGAGGATGCAAGCAGAGCAGATCCAGAGTATTTGTCACATTTTATATCGGAGATTTCGAAAGCTGGAGCTGATCGTATTGGTATACCGGATACAGTCGGAATTATGTTACCTCAGGGAATGGCTAAATTGGTCGAGCTCGCACGGAAAGCTACCAATCGACCAATCGATGTTCACTGCCACAACGATCTTGGGCTAGCCCTAGCCAATTCCCTTGCTGCAGCCGAAGCCGGAGCTGATCAAATTCATGTCACAATAGACGGCTTGGGCGAAAGAGTTGGAATCACCTCGCTTGCGGAACTCACCATGGCCCTCAAATTGCTCTACAATTCTAATCGATCATTCCGATACGAGATGCTGAGTGAACTTTCAAAGCTTGTCTCTTCTTATACAAACAATCCAGTACCGGCTACAAGGCCAATTGTCGGAAAAAATGCTCACACTCACAAGGCGGGAACACATCTTGCTGCAATGATTAGGAATCCCGAAGCGTACGAAATTATTCCTCCAAGGCTTGTCGGAAACACAAGGAGACTAGTATTCGGAGAACTCTCGGGAAAGAATGGCGCAGCATATCTTTTGCGTATTCTTGGAGTCGAGCCCACGATGGAAATGAGCAAAGCGATCGCAATCGGGCTAAAGAATTTGCAATGCGGAGATCTCTTCGAGCTTGCAGTAGATGATCGCCTCGAGGTTAAAGCTCTGGAATCAGAGTCAAAGATCAAACAAGCTGAAGTTTTTGCCTCATCGTCTAATTGAAAGAAATCAAGTTAGGAGGTGAAATCAAATCAAATGGCTAGTTGTCTCGAATGTAACCAGAACATCAGAGTTCCACAGGACGCCATCGATGGTGAAATTGTGACATGCGGGGATTGTGGAACCTGTTTTGAGCTTGAAATATCTGAATCGGGTGTATTGACATTGAAAACTGCAGAATCAGTGGGAGAGGATTGGGGAGAGTGATTGCTCGGCATTGACTGCTAGAATCTCGATGGTATACGATCTAGTTCGGCTCGAAGAAAAGGCCATAATCGAGGCTGCGAAGAAAAGGTCGGGCGAACTAGAGTTCAAGGCATTTGATTCAAAGGATCTTCGCTTTGATCTTTTGAAAGGTGGAAACCAAGCAAAGGAAAAATTCGGGCAGATAGTCCTTCAGCGCTGCGTGGCATACTTCAGAAATGTGCACTTGACCGGCGTACTGGAAGGCTTTGGTCTCCAAGTCGTGAACAATCTCTCTACAGCCCTCATGACTGGTAATAAAGCCCTAACAACTATGGCTCTTTCCAAGGCAAATGTGCCTACACCGCGGACAATGCTCGCGTTTACGAAAGAGCAAGCGCTGGCTGCTCTCGAAGAACTCGGATATCCAGCTATAATAAAACCAACAATCGGAAGCTGGGGAAGACTAGTCGCATCTGTGAGCGATGTTGATGGGGCAAAGAGCGTCATCGAAGATAGGGAAGAGATGCCGGCAATGTACCATGTCTACTACCTCCAGGAGAAAGTGAGGAGGCCGCCGAGAGATATTCGAGCGGTGGTCATCGGAGAGAGAACGGTTGCCGCTATTTACAGAATTTCGACGACTGGAGATTGGAGGACTAACACAGCTCGGGGAGGAAAGGCCGAAAATTTACCGATTTCAAAAGAGCTAGATGACATTTGCCTTCGTTCGACAAAACCCTTTGGACGAGGGATCTACGGGGTCGACCTGATGGAATCCGAGAGGGACGGACTGCTAGTTCATGAAGTGAACAACACAACAGAGTTCAAGAATGTTCTTGCACAGAGTGGAGTTGACATTCCTGGGTTAATAATTGACTTTCTGTTAGAACAAGAGAGAAACTAAACTGAAAGCGTACAATTTAATATGATTAAAGGAGTTGAAGTTATGACCTTGACAAGACAATTGAGCCAGGTTTCCGCAACAGATCAGAAGAAAGAGGCGCGCATTGCGTTTGCGGTGAAGATTTTGTCGACCTATTCACCATCCGGCGAAGAGGGTGAGTTAGCGGCACTGCTTCGTTCGGAACTGGAAGCGCGCGGCCTTGATCCAAAAAGTGATGCAGCGGGCAATGTCATTTGCGAAACTGGTTCGGGACCACGTACTCTGCTTTTCTGTCCTCATATTGACACAGTGCCCGGAAGGCTTCCAGTCAGAAGAGAAGGCAACGTTTTGTATGGAAGAGGAGCTAGCGACGCAAAAGGGGCACTACTTTCAATGTTATTTGCTTTTGAAGACATTGCTGAAAGATTGGAAAAAGATCCGATCAAAAAGTCGAAGAGCCGTCTGATCTTTGCAGCAGTAGTTGAAGAAGAAAGAGAAAGCAAGGGCCTTGACCAATTGATCAAAGACAATGTTAGAGCGGACGCTGCAATTTTCGGCGAACCATGTGGCGTGAACAGAGTAACGGTTGGATATAGAGGACACGTTCCTGTTTCTTTTGAAATTGTCACTAAAGAAGCTCACGCGAGCGCGCCTTGGATTACTACCAACGCAGCTGAAGTAGCATTTTCTCTTTACGAATCACTTCGGACGGGCTTAGCCACGCCGCAATCTGAGAGCATTGACTCGGTGTCGGTTGCAATCACTAAGATAGAATCGGGAACATCTCACAACGTCATACCAGGACACGCAAAGATGTCAGTTGACATTCGGGTACCGATTGGAATGAGCGCCGAAAAGGTTGCAAAGAAAGTGTGCGAGATAGCATCAGAGAGCGAAAAATCGCACCGTTGTAGGATTGTTTCGAACTTGGCGGAATGGACAGAACCCTATAGGGCCAAACTGGATAGCAAGATTGTTAGATCTATGAGCAGGGCAATAATCAAATCTGGATTAAAGCCATCATTCATTTCGAAGTCCGGGACGGGTGACATGAATACTTATGCCCTGGCGCTTGCAGTTGACTCCATAACTTACGGACCGGGTGACACACGACTTTCACACACAGACTCGGAGTTTATTGATATGCAGGATGTTTTTGCTTGCGCAAACGTACTCGTTGGGACCCACTCTGAATTCTTCGCTTTTGAAGTCTAAAAAGTGAACAAGACTTGGTAGGAAAGACTCTAGCAGAGAAAATAATTGGAGAACACACTGCGAATGGAGTCGTATCGTGCGGAGAAGTTGTTATCGTAAAAGTTGACTACACGTTTTCTCACGACGCATCCGGCCCCCTCCTGATTAGTCAGCTCGGAAAATTCAAACAAGATTCAACACTAGGCTCCTTAGACCAAGATAGAACTATCTTTTTCATTGACCATGCGGTCCCGCCGCCAACCAAGGAACTCTCAAACGATCAGGAAATTGTCAGGCAATTTGCGATGAATAACGGCCTCGTTCTTTCTGATGCTGGAAAAGGAATTTGCCATCAAGTCATGGCTGAAGACTATTCAGCTCCCGGCAATCTAATAGTGGGTACCGACTCGCATACCTGCACTTCCGGCGGCCTTTGCGCTTTCGCAACTGGAATGGGAGCTACTGATATTGCTGTTGCTATGCGTTTACGTAAGACTTGGCTTCGCGTTCCTGAGACAATAAAGGTGATCATGAATGGAACACCAACGCGAGGAGTCTTTGCAAAGGATTTGATCTTGAAGACTCTATCGATACTAGGTACTGACGGAGCCACTTACAAGTCTCTAGAATTCCAAGGACGAGCCGTAGACGAGATGGACGTCTATGGCCGGCTGACGCTTGCCAACATGGCAGTGGAAGCTGGCGCTAAGACTGGCTTGATTCAATCCGACTCTCGAACTAAGAATTATCTTGACGAGTTTGGTCGCGGAGAACAATGGAGGGAAATCTTTCCAGATGAAGATGCGATTTACGAATCGGAGATTTCTCTTGATGTAAGTGAGCTAGAACCTCAGGTTGCCCTGCCCGGGTCCCCAGATCATGTAAAGCCGATTTCGGAGGCAAAAGGAGCTAAAGTGAACGAAGTTTTCATTGGAAGTTGCACCAACACTAGGATCGAGGACATGAGAATTGTAGCGCAAATTTTCAAGGGTCGTAAAAAGGCAAAGGGACTGAAGCTGATAATCACACCTTCGTCTCAAAAAGTGTACTTGAGGTGCATGAATGAAGGAATCCTCGAGACTCTTATTGAGGCTGGCGGAGTAGTTACCCCAGCGGGTTGCGGTGTCTGTTTTGGAGCACTCGGAGGAATTCCCGCGGATAACGACGTGATATTTTCTAGTTCTAACAGAAACTTTCCAGGCAGGACTGGGAATCCAAAAGCACAAACTTATCTCGGTTCGCCCGCAACGGCCGCAGCTACTGCGATTAACGGATTCGTTTCGGATCCAAGAGAATTTCTCTAAAGGTTGATATCCCGATGTCTGGTCGTTCTTGGAAGTTTAAAGATAATATCAGCACAGATGAAATATGTCCTGGTCGTTATATGAGCCTGCGCTCTAACCTGCCAGAGCTAGCAAAACATACGCTAGAAGACGCGCGAAAAGAGTTTGCTATGGGCGCGCGCTTGGGAGATTTTGTGGTCGCTGGCAAGAATTTTGGAATGGGATCCAGTCGAGAGCATGCACCATTAATCATCAAGATGTGCGGGATCAGGGCCATTTTGGCTCAATCCTTTGCAAGAATCTTTTACAGGAATGCAATCAACATAGGTCTGCCGGCGATCATATGTGACACTTCCCAAATTTCGGAGGCTGATGAATTGGACCTAGACATAGGAAAGGGGCTGGTTCTAGACAGAACGAAGGAAATTCAGATATCATTTCCAAAGATGAGCCCCACGATGGAAGCTATACTGAACGAAGGTGGACTGATTCCATATGTCGAGAAATACGGCGATCTTTTGCTGGCATGACAAAATATAAGCTAGCCATGCTTAATGGGGATGGCATAGGACCAGAAGTGGTTTCTAGCGCCAGATCTATTTTGGAGACGGCTTCGCAAGTTACTGGTTTGGAACTTGAATTTATCGAACTTCCCGTGGGTCTCGAAGCCTACAAGAATTTTGGAAGAACTCTTCCACCAAATACAATTGAGGGCATGAGCCAATCCGATGCGTGGATTCTTGGACCGTTACAGACAGGGTCGTATCCAAAAGATGACAGAGATTATCCAATGTCCTCAGGAAAGATCAGGAAGTACTTTGATCTGTTTGCAAACATAAGGCCTGCGAAATCATACATTCCTAAAGTTGCAAGTAACATCGATCTAGTAATCGTAAGAGAGAATACTGAGGATTTCTTTCCAAATATAAATCTCTTCAAAGGGTACGGAGAATTTTGGACTGACAAAGATACTGTTGTTTCGCTAAGAGTAATTAGGCGATCATCCTGCAAAAGAATCGCGAAGACTGCATTTGAACTTGCTCGGTCTAGGAACCAAAAGAAGCTCGTTACGGCTGTCCACAAATCAAATGTGTTGATAGAAGGAGATGGCTTGTTTTTGGAAGAGGCTAACCGCGTTTATGAAGAGGGCTTTCGAGATCTCAGATTTGAGCAGAAATTAATTGACAGCGCATCGATGGAGCTAGTTTTGAAACCCGAACGATTTGATGTAATATTGGCTACCAATTTGTTCGGCGACATTATCTCGGATGAGGCGGCAGGTCTCGTTGGAGGATTGGGCTTTTGCCCTTCTCTTAACTCTGGTGAGAAACATGCAATGGGACAGGCAGTTCACGGGACCGCCCCGGATATCGCTGGTAAGGGGATTGCGAATCCCGTATCAGAAATACTCTCAAGTGTTATGCTTCTAGACTGGCTTTTCTCACACAAGGGGGAGGAAAGGAAGGTCTATGAGACAGCTCGAGTAATTGAGAGAGCAATCAAAAAGCAACTCTCATCTCAAGACCCTAAGGATAAGACACTTGACATAGATGGGAATGCGTCAACCCAAGAATTCACATCGCGTCTATCTAACCGGATTCTAGTTGACAGCTAGCTTAATTGCCTAGCAAATAACAGGCATCACGTCGAAATGTCCGGCCTCCGAGAAAAGCAAGTTGCACAAAAGGAAGAGGCCGTCATGTGCCCGCTCTGCGGGAACGAGATGACCTATATTCAGGTCTGCCATCTTCGCTGCAATTTCTGTGGTTCAGAGCTATCATGCGAAGATAAGGGCTGGTTCTGGGGATAAAAACGTGGAAAAATGAGGCCGAACAAATGACAGATCGTCTTGCTCCGGAGAAATTACCCGTCCAGCGCCTGTGCGGAAGATAGAGCTAGGGTCCTTCAAATAGTATCTATCAATTCCGATGATATCACTTTAGAAATCGGGTATCCTAACTTCGTTCATACAAGTAATTGCCTAATTGTCAATGAAGAGCTAGAATCCATCGAACAACTATCGGATAAAAAATAAATTGAAACACTGATTGCTTAGCCTATACACCCGTGAGGACGTACTACGATAATTGTTATTTAAGGAACAAGCAATGGCATTATTCGAAATTATAGTATGTCAGCCACCGTTTTTTTCTGTGACCATGAAAGAGGATTGAATTTAATTACAGTACAAACAATGGCTATAAGTTAGGGCGGAGACCCAATTACATACACAGCCAATTCAGTACAGCTGTATGTGGCTGACCAAAGTGGGGGAGTGTAAAAACGAGAAAAAACATTGTTTATGGCTTGTCGCTTTGTCTCAATTCTGAGGTCCTTTTTTGATTAATAGAATTAGCAATTCCTTCTGAATCTATCCCAATTCAGCCAGCTCTTTACCGAGCAGCTATCGCAGTGATTATAAGAAGGGCTTCGCTTTTGATTCCACCAATAATAAACGACTTTATGCCGCGATTCTTTCTAATCAAGGGACTTTGGGATGTCACAACAAGCAAATTATCGCAAATTGTTCGGTACCAACGGGATCAGGGGTATCCCAGGTAAAGATCTCACGCTCGAATTCGTCACGGAGATGGCTCAATCTATCGGTTCCTATTTTTCAGGGACGCAACCGATACTAATAGGAAGAGATGTCAGGAATTCCAGTCCGGCGCTTTCAAAAGCAGTTCTTGCAGGCGTTCTTTCTTCCGGGTCAAATGCAGAAGAAGCAGAGATCGCACCGACTCCTGCCCACCAGTTCGCAGTAAGAACTCTTGGATACGGTGGAGGCATCATCGTAACCGCCTCCCACAACCCCTCACAATATAATGGAATGAAAGTTCTCGGGAAAGATGGGGTGGAAATCAGTCGCGAAAATGAGAGAGAGATTGAACTAATTTACCACGAAAAGAAGTACAAGAAGGCAGACTGGAAATCCATCGGGAGATGTGGGAAAGAGACACGAGTCGTTGAAAACTACATCAAAGGAATCATGTCGCAAGTTGACGCGGGAAAAATTAACGAATCCAAACCAACCGTGGTGATGGATATCGGGAATGGCGCCCAAGCTGTTGCCGCTCCTTATCTTGGCGAAAGGCTGGGATGCAAAATTATAACGATTAACGGGCAAGCTGACGGTAATTTCCCGGGCAGAGGCCCAGAACCAACTCCTGCGAACCTGAATGATCTTTGTGAAGCTGTAAAAGTCTATCACGCCGCATTTGGAGTAGCCTATGACGGCGATGGTGATAGGAGCCTATTTTGTGATGAAAATGGAGAGATATACTGGGGAGATAGAACTGGCTCTTTGCTCGTCGATTTCCTTCTAGAAAAACACAGGGGAGGTCCTGTCGTTACGACAGTGAGCACTTCGCAGCTTGTCGGTATCATCGCGGAAAAACACAATGCCAAGGTGATATGGACTACCGTGGGCGCAGTCGATGTTTCACGAGCAATGGTGAATAGTCAAGCTCCTCTCGGTTTGGAGGAAAATGGCGGATTCTTCTATGGCCCGCATATTCCAGTAAGGGACGGAGCTATGACAACTGCATTGATCTTGGAAGCTCTTGCGAGTAGAAAAATGAGCTTCTCAAAAGCAATTGGCTCCCTTCCCATGTTCTTTCAAAAGAAGGCGAAATATGAATGTCCTAACGAAAAAAAGAGTGCAGTAATGAAATATTTGGAAGCAAAGAACAAGGAAGGAAAAATAGACCGAACAGACGGCCTAAAAATCTGGCTCGATGATCATACTTGGATCTTGCTTAGACCTAGCGGGACAGAACCTCTTATTCGGGTATACGCGGAATCGGATGATCAAGAAAAGTTAGACTCTACATACGAGACGTTCCAACTTTTGGTCAAAGAGGCAATCGCTTCTTAGCTTATTGATTATGAATCCATCCTTTTCTCGGAATCTTTCTGGATCTGAAGTAGACTGCTGGACCTCGTAGATTCTTTGCTTTTGAAGTTCTTCCTATCGGGATCACACCAAGGCCCCGCAGCAAGTTCACATA
Organism: archaeon; assembly: GCA_029850555.1. Taxonomy (GTDB): domain Archaea; phylum Thermoproteota; class Nitrososphaeria; order Nitrososphaerales; family CADDZS01; genus JASHOD01. Next base: position 107,414 of record JARCRS010000031.1, read on the forward strand.
TTTTGATTTGAAAGTCATTACGAGCTCATACTCCTCTCCTCCGAAGAGCACCAAATCATTTTCATTCAATTTGTTCAAATTGGCAAAATTTTGAACTCCTTCCGCAGTTGGAAGCAAATCTAGATTCACATCGACGCTGCTTGATTCTGCGATATGATATAGCGACAAAGCTAATCCGTCTGACGAATCTATACAGCTCGTTAGATATTTTGCTATTCGAAGACCAAGAGCTAAACGTGCATTTGGCTCAAGAACACTTTGTTTCGCTTTGCTTCGGAAGGACTTGTCTGAGTAGCATGCCTTACCTAACAAAATAGCAAGTCCTGAGCTTTGCAGACCAAACTTGCCACTGACCCCTATGACTTCTCCAGGTTTAGATCCTCGTCTTTTTACTATTGAATTTGCAAATCCAAAAACTGCGACGTTCATCACAAGTCCGTCTTTTGACCCGCTTGTGTCACCCGCCAGGATTTTTACGCCATACCTTCTACTTGCATAGTCAAAGCCTTGTGCCATAGATTTGATGAAATCAAAAGTCGCTTTGCTCTTCGGAATCGCAATTGAGATGATGCAAAAAGATGGCCTAACCCCTTTTGCCGCAAAATCGCTTATGGCTGCAGTAATTGCCTTTGATGCAATTTGTCGCGGACTCATTTGACTGGGGGCATCGGTTTCAGCAACAAGTATTTCCGATTTCGATACGACAAAACGTTTCTTTTTCACATTTCGAAACCAAGAAACATCATCAGAGAACGGATCAAAGGATCCGGGCGCTCCTCTGTGTTTCCCGTGCGAAAGAACTCTCCAGATGAGCTGTATTGTTTCTTCTTCATTTAGAGTACGTTTGTAGCGCAGGGAAGGCAAATGAAATTGTCCCTATCTATACTTCACAAACTCAAGTCTTACTGATCTCACGAGCTATTTGGTTGATTTTGGATGTAAAATCCCTGACAAGCTCGGCAGACTTTGACTCGCTGTTTGATTCTGCAGAGATCCGAATTACGTTCTCGGTGTTCGAGCCCCTGATCAATACCCAGGATTTGTCGCTCATTCTGACTTTAACGCCATCTGTAAGATCAACATCTTTCTCGGTATTAGACAAGGTTTCAAGTATTTTTGGAGCAAGATTTGTGTCGATCTCGAGCTTTGCACGATCCTGGTAGTACTTCTTGAAGTTTGAAGTAATGGCCGAAAGCGAACCCTCTGATTTTATCATCCGGGTAATCAGAGTAGAGGCATGAACACCATCACGGCACATGACGAATGCAGGCTCGATGTATCCACCAGAACTACCTTCGCCACCAGCGCCACAGTTATTTTCGATAATCTTTCTTACAACATTCCCTTCGCCGACTTTAGAGTAGACCATTTTGCCATTGTATTCTCTCACAAGATCTTCCGCGGCAAGGCTAGTATCAACGCTTACTGCAACACTTCTGTTTCGACTGTTTTCCAGGAAATATCTAAGGCAGATTAGAAGGGTAGCATCTCCTGACATCTTGTTTCCATTTTGGTCTACTATGACTAATCTATCAGCATCGCAATCGTAGGCAAAGCCCACGTCACATTCTTCATTCTTGACCACACTCGAAAGCCCGGTGAGGGGGTCTGCAGTCGGGTCCATGATTCTAGGAAAAATTCCAGGAGAGTCGTGCAAGGTATGAACTTCACAACCCTGGTATGCAATTATCGAGGTGATGAAAAGGGAACCAACACCTCCGGCTAGATCCAAAGCTACTTTGATTCCAGAGGCAGTTTTGAAGCTAGCCTTCGCCTGTAGAATATCAATGTAGAGAGCTTTTCTTCGAAAGACTTTGCCTTGTCGAAGATTCGACGTTGGCGACTCCCTTCTGATAGAATCAAGCTCATTTTCGAATACTCCTCTGCCCCCCTTCACAACGAACTTGATTCCATTCCATTTCGGCGGATTGTGAGAAGCAGTTATGATTATACCACCGTCCAAGTTTCGGACTGACACTTCTTTGAAGACGCTTGGAGTGGACGAGAATCCAAGGTCGTAGACAGTGCACCCTGCTTGGACGAGTCCCGAGCTCACTGCTGCCTTGAGCGCTGTAGAGGTCGTCCTAGTGTCGCAGCCTAAGGCAACCGTTCCCGACTTTATGAAAGTCCCGAATCTTATTCCGATTGATTCGACCAAAGAGGCATCTAGATCTTGATTCATTATGCCTCTTATGCCGGAGACCGAAACGATTGGCATCTAGAGCACTCTGATCGCATTTTGCCTAGAGGATATTTATTATATCGGGCAAGTTCTTCGCTGGTTAAACGTCTGAGTGCCTCGGTAGCTCAGCCTGGTCAGAGCGATTGCCTCGTATCCAATTTCTCTTCAATTCAAGAAGAGACTTTGAAGGAAAGAGAGAGCAATAGGTCGCGGGCTCGAATCCCGCCCGAGGCTCATCTCAATAAAAAAAAGGTAAAATTTTGGACTGGCCGGCTCATGTTTTTTTCAAGCAGTCTCAAGTTTGGGCAGGAGGCCCTTGCCAAGCGTTGGTATGATAGGATTTCCAAGACGTTTGGGTTTTTCGATATTGCCGTTAATTTCCTTTTCTTCCCCTTCCTCCATTCTCTAGCCTTTCTTGGCCTCTTCTTTCATAACGCCGTGCGATGTACCTAACAAACATCTGTAGTAGGCTCGTTCAACTATTTTTTCTCAACTACGAATAGAATATTCCAAAGCAATTTCTTCTTCTGTTGTATCTTCCCACATTTTCAGAAAATTTGCCTTTTCATCTGACTGGAAATCCGCAATTGGGAAAAGAGATACCAAGAGTGAGCGGCTCCCTTAGGACCGGTTAGTTCTCTTCCATTTTCTTCGCATGTCACCATGCAATGCTCTACGATGAGCTTTCGTCTGCCGTTGTTTTAGGGTCTTTTTTGATACCATAAACTATTCTTCCTAAAGGTGTATGCCTTTAGATTTTGCTCTCTTTGACAACTCCGATGTGTTCGGAAGGAATATCAGTTTGCAATTATAGTCGCAACCGTTTCAGATCCGTCTCCGAGCACCAAGAGTATTGAATAAGAATAGCCAGGGAACGTAAGAAACGAAGTTGTTACGACGAAAAGTACTGTTTGCTCTGGAAGCAGACTAAGGCTCCCGTTTGCAGCATCGCAAGGACAGCCGAAGCTGACCTGTTCAGAAGAAATCCCGGTTTGAGCAAATTCATACTTGGTTTGATTAGCAAGCGTTACGTACACTCTCTCGGCGCCGTTAAGAGTTATCTCTTGCTTACCTAGATTAAGAACGTAGAATTTTATTGAGTTACCACTTGCGCTTCCTGTCGGAATCTCGAGAATCGAGAAATTGCTTGGTGTCTGTTGGAGGTTTACTGTGGAAGTCATTGCGTAAGTGTAGACCATGCTCCCGCCAGCGACGGCCAAAGTAATCAATAAGACGGTGGCTATAACAGAGCTAACTCCTCTTTTCGTTTTTGTCGATTTCAAGAAAGGGCTCTAAGTGAAGATACCATAACAGAGCCTCTTTTGGCGCTTCAGGATATTTCAAAAGGGGAAAGAAATTGGATAAAGTATCTCGGATTCAAAATGAAATCTAGAGATAGCGTCTAACCTCATCGACATGCCCATCGACCTGGACACGTCGAATTGCCTTCTTGATCTTCCCGCTCTTATCGATGATAAAGGTGGATCGCTCTATTCCCCAGTATTTCTTCCCGTAATTATTCTTGAGTTTGTACACCCCGTACCCCTTTGAAACCTTACCATCAATGTCAGCAAGAAGCGGGAAATTCAATGAGTATTTAGCTCGGAATTTGCTATGAGACTCTGCATCATCCATGCTGACTCCCAAAACCTGAACTCCAGACTTGTTTAAGGAGGAGAGATTATCTCTGAAAGAACAGGCCTCTTTAGTGCAACCTGGCGTATCGTCTTTTGGATAAAAATAGAGTACGACCTGCTTTTGTCCCTTGAAATTTGACAGAGAATAGACTTTGCCATCGTCCCCCTTTAGCTTGAAATCGGGGGCGATCTCACCGTCGGTGACTTTTTCTTCCCCTGCTAGTTCTTCTTTGCTTGCTGGCATGAGCGTAATGTAAATCTGACATACTTATTGCATTTACTCTGCTACTTTCCATCATACTCAAGAAATTAAATGACAAAAATTGGTTACGATGTTGCTCGAGCTTGATCACGCCAAAACGTGGTTTGGTAGATATGAAGAGAAAAATAGCGCTAAGTTTAGGAAAGCGCGACAAAATTTAGAAGCTGATTTCCAGAAATATTGATCGCAAAGTGGAAAGCTTAAGAAAGCAGGCAAGGGGTAACAATTTGAAATCGCGGGGGTCGCCCAGCCTGGTCAAAGGCGCAGGTAGATTGCTACGCTACCTCGACTCTTAGTTCGAAGAAGCATGTCGGTCTTGCGATACTGAGGACCAGTTGGTCGCGGTTTGAGTTCGCGGCTAATCGGTGCAGAGCTCCTGTCCCTTAGGGGTTCGTGGGTTCAAATCCCACCTCCCGCACCAATGTCTTCCAATTTACTGTAGCGTTTTGGGATGAACTTCTCTATTCATAGGCTAGGCGCTCAATAAGTTTCGAATTAGAAATCAGGAAAATTCTGCCTGAACATTCGATCACGGCCATAATCTTAATCCGTTCCATATACATGATTGAGAACTAGATACACGTGTTATACTATTGATTTTATGTTAAAGAGAACATTTTTGCTTGCAGTCTTCGCCGTTCTTCTAGTGCTTCCTTTCTCAGGGTTCCTGTTTTTTTCGACTAGTTATTCGGTACCGCTAGGAACTGCCTCTAGTTTCGCGGTACTTGCTGGATCAACTGTCACCAACACCGGTTCTTCGACAGTTGTTGGGAGCGTCGGCGTATATGCTGGTACCTCCGTGACTGGCTTTCCCCCAGGAGTAGTGACAGGTGGAACGATACACCAGGCCGATGCTACCGCAAAGCAGGCCCAGAGTGATAACACTGCTGCGTACCTTAGTTTGAAAGGCCAGTCCTGTCCTGCTACCAATGTCCTCACTGGCAAAGATCTGGGTGGACTAACGCTTACTGCAGGAGTCTATTGTTTTACTTCATCGGCTCAGCTGACGGGGACTCTCACTCTCAACGCGCAGGGTGATCCGAATGCGCTTTTTATTTTCCAGATAGCGAGCACACTCACTACCGCGAGCGGCTCTTCCGTTGTAGTTACAAATGGCGGCAACAAGTGTAACGCGTTTTGGCAAGTGGGCAGCTCCGCGACTCTTGGCACGACTACGGCGTTCGCAGGAAGTATCCTCGCGCTAGCAAGCATCACATTAAACCATGGTGCAAGCGTGTCAGGAAGAGTCCTAGCACAAACTGGGGCTGTGACAATGGATACCAACCACGTTGACTCCTCAATGTGTTCGACCGGGACAACATCCACTTCAACAACCACGCCATCTACTACCTCCACATCATCTTCTTCCACAACATCTACTAGCGTGAATACTCAAGTGAGCACAACTTGTGTTACCAGCGCAATCTCAAGCGCTAAATTTTCTTCCTCATCATCTTCCACTTCATGATGTATTGATGTCTGAACCTTTTGCAAAGAAACGAACAACCCTGCTGGGTCAGCGGACTAATGGTGGAGAAATGAGTACGTCAGATTGGAACTCCAATTCACACGTTTAAAGAAACAAGCCCTTCGCAGAAGTGAACTAATCGTCATCCCTGATAGGTTAGGGTCAAGGGCAATGATCGCAAGCTGCATCTTCAAAAAAGAATCGTAAGATCTTTGCGATTAGATAGTGTGTTGCAGGTTGCAGCCAAGATCGCTGAAATTACTTTGGGCCATAACTAGTCTTCGGCATTCGTCTCCTGCAGCGGCGACAGCACTACTGAAAAAAAAGCAAGCGCGATTGAGAGCACTATTTTTGGTACTTCAATCTACTCTTTTTTCCTCAAACAAGACAGACCTATTCTTTTGAACCAAATAATGATATGCTTAGCTCTTTGATGTCAAAATCTTCAATCGGCAGGGACAACACGGATAACCTGAATAAAGTCAGATATGGTTTAAATTAATCTTAATTTGATTTCAGCAAGAATTGATCATCATAATTTAATGAGTTAAAAGCAAAATAAGATTTTGAATTGCGCAAGAGCATCGTTCGGCGCTATCGGGCCTATTTCGTCTTGATCATGGCAGTCCTCATGGCGGCTCTTGCGCTGCACTATTCGTACAGTGCGCTCATTAGTACTTCCGATTCCACCGATGTTTCATCTAATTTGTCGCAAATTATTATAGCTGCAAATACTCCCGTTTCACTGTATAACATTCCTCATTACTGCGGGACCCCGCAGACCTGTGGTGAATATCATTGGCACCTGCACCTAGACATCTTTGTGAACAACACAGCCTATGTTGTCATACCCTCAAACTTGGGTCATATCAACAACTCAGAGTACAATCTTTACGCGATTCATACACACGATTATTCAGGAATAATACACATAGAATGCTGTACGCCTAAAGTAAATCAAACATTCACGCTTGGACAAATATTCGAAATATGGGGCTATCCCATCCTAGATAATCAGGATTGTCTGACCTATCACGGGGTTCCTGTCTCTGTGTACGTGGACGGACGACAAGTTCAGGGCGACTTTGCAAGTATTCCATTAACCAATCACCTGGAAGTAGTTATTTTGATTGGGAGTTCGCATCCTACTATTCCTTCAAGCTACACGTTTCCAAATGGGTTCTAGCAAGTGGATCAAAACAGATCATCTTCAGGCGATGCTTCGCGCACTGCGCTCTCCTTCTAGAGTCATTTGATGAATGGCTTTCTCATCGGATTTAGCACCTTATCATACCTAGTTTGCATCCAGGTGTAGCGATGAAGATTTTCCTTCCTCAGGAAAGCGAAGGAAGCGTACTAGGAGCTAGAAAAAGCAACGGAAATGGCTGGATAAAGCAACGCCCGTGCTTCGTCATGTAAGAAGTTTGAGCACGACTTGTCGTGCTGGAATCCCACCTCTCGCACCGAAGTTTTTCACTTTGCAAGAGGATATTTGATAGTTCCAAGCTGCGGATCCGAGGGCCCGGAGCTAATAGGCCAATTACGAGAATTATTAGGGTCGTTTTGCCTAGTCAATGTAGGAAAGGATCCAAGGTTCGCAGAGAAGGATAAATTCAAGCATGATTAACAGGATTCCAAGTTGCCGAAAGGAGCCGAATGTCAGCACCCAGTTCTCTCTCTAATGAGAAGCGGACCGGACGTTTCGGCATATTGCACCAAATGTTGGAAGCTTGTATTCAAGACCAAAGAAGCAACTGTCTGGAAACATGCTATTGCAAGCCAGTTTAAGAGTGAGGACCCTAGTTGCCTTGGGAAAATAGTGAAGATCTACCGGACCGATAGATTCGTAACTGCGCGTTGTGCGACTTGCGATTATCATGTGCGGGGAAGTGAATTCAAAGCAGAAAGAAATGCGATTATCAGCCCCCGGATAGAGCCACTAAAGTCGGTTTGGAAAATATCTTCCGCTGTTTGATTAGCCGTTCCACGCGGATTTTCCCGCGTCGGATTTCGTTTCCTCAGATCATCAGATAAACTGGGTTAATAGGAAACGGGTGTCTTTTTTCTCTCTATTTCTTTGACATGTTATTTTTCCGGCAATGGCCTCTTCAATACTGTTACTGCACTCTCTAAAGAGCGAGCCTCGCAATGTATGCGTTGCCAGTGAAAGTTAAAACGAACCGCGGTATCGGCATTGGAATCTTTTCAATGATATTTTTGAGCTTGATGGTTTTGGGAGCAATCCTTCCCTTTAGCTCCAGCGGTACCGGAAGTACTAACTCAGTGAGTCTATCGGTTCCTGTAAACGAGCAAATCTACGTTACTGCTCCCTATTCGTCCAATTTTACAATATTGTCAGTCACTGGGCAAGGTTACAGTCTAACGACTGCGCGAGAATTTGATAGCAATATGCTGACCTTTGTACCCCAAAACGCTACAAAGTTATCAGTTCTACTGAACGTTTCTGCGCCGGGAGATACGTTCGCCTATGTAACAAGGGAAGCAAGCCCTGTCAATCTTCCTGCATGCAACAATTGTAATTTTACAGGTCAAGGAAGCGTCCTGGTTCAACTCAATATAAATGCAACAAGCGGGGCCTCACAATCAAATTCGTGGGATCCGCTCTTTGGAATGCTTCCTGTGAGACTCCAAGGATTTTCTGTAACTTTCGAAGACGTACTTGTAACTATGGCAATCTTCGGCTTTCTGTTCTTAGGGCTTGGAATCGCTTTTCGTTCAAAAGTTGCTTATCTGGGAATTGCAGTCCTATTCATTGCTTGTACGATCACTCTAGGACTCCTTGTTCTGCTCGGAGTAATTGGGCTATATCTGTTTGGCTTTGCCCTAATAAACATCGTTTGGAGATATAGGTCGTGGAGAGGAAGAAAGTAGGAGATAGATTCAAAAAAATGTCAGTGATGCCCTCGGAAGACAAAAACGACAAATGGTGGACCAAGTCGAGATTCTTGAGGATTCTCTACCATCCCCTTCTTATCATAAGCGATATCGACTACGCACGATGGGTAGAGTCCAAGAAACAGCAGAATCCCTCAAAGCGATTTGTTCAACAGCAGATCAGAGAGGCAGAACAAGGAATCATGCAATTTCGAAATAGCTCTGCAGATTTTGTTGGCTGCAAGGAGATTTGCGATGAGATTCTTTCCGCGGTTCATTACTGGGTTTTCAAAGATGAAGAATTTAGAGCAGTATGCCCAGCAGCGCCGCCAAAGGTCTTTCTGATAAAAGGTTCAAGCGGCATGGGTAAGACCACACTTGTTCACAGTGCCATGGTAGAAGCCTTTGACCAAGGCAAGCAAAGAAACATTGCTGTTTACACGAGTATTGTCTCCCCTCACAAAGTGTATGAAAAATGGTTAGGGGAATCGGAAAAGAGAGTAGCGAGGGCCTTTGATCAAGCTTTTTCGAGACCAACGATCATGTTTATCGACGAAGCTCAAGCGTTTACTCATAATCAGGGCGACGGAAAGGCTGGCGACAGCGGAATGCAAGCCTACATGAGCGTCCAGACCACCCTCTTGGAAAAAGTCAATGAACTTGTTTACCAGGATCATCAATGCATACTGATACTAGCTACAAATGAATTCGGCTCAATGCTTGAAGCAATAAGAAGACGCGGGAGCTCGGGCACAATTGATCTAGATGCGGAAATTGATCGCAACGTGCTTCTCCAAATTGCAGAGAAGAATCTGGAAAAATACAATCTGAAATATCTCAATGCAAACGAAGTCCTGAAGACAATAGAGGGAAAGGTAAGGGCATTAGGTCACGGGACTGTGACACCGGCTGATGTGTCTAACGCATTCCAAATTGTCATAGAGAAAAAGACCAAGAAGCTTCGCTCTTCATATGTGAGAAGGCTATCGCAGGCGCTCGTGAAAGACAAGGCCTCAATTCAAGTTACACTTGACGATTTCCGCGATATTCGACAGCTAAAGGAGTATACGGAAGAAAAACGCAGCGATGAGATGAGGCATATCGTTCAGCGGATTCGACCCAAGATCACTTTGGATCAGGTTGGAGGTTTGGAGGGCATCAAAGAACAGTTGCTCAAGGATATCGAAATTTCACTAGATCAGGAGCACGCGAGAAGAGTTGGAGCAACTCCTATTCGAGGTGTTTTGCTTCACGGCCCTCCTGGCTGTGGCAAGACATGGCTTGCCCAGGGAATCGCGGGCGAGATCGATGCAACGATTTACATGATCCGAGGAGCGCAGATAATCAAGCCGTATCACGGGCAAACAGAAAAAATCATCACAGATGTATTTGACGAGGCAAGAAAATACGCTCCTTCGATTATAATAATCGATGAGGTAGATTCGCTTACCCTAAAACGCGATATGGGTGGTAATCTGGGTGCGGTTACTACTTTGCTCTCAGAGATGGGAGGTTTGAAACCTTTGGAGGGAGTTGTAGTTATCGCTACTACAAATAAGCTCCATCTCGTGGATGAAGCATTTTTGAGAGCCGGAAGATTTGACCGGATAATTGAGATTCCTCCTCCAAAGAATGACAGGCAGAGACAAGAGATACTCGCCGTTCACTTGGAACGTTGTCAATCGTTTCTAGATCCATCAGTCACTTCAGAAAAAGTGCTCGCTCTTTTTGGCAAGAGAACATTTACCCCTGCAAAGATAGAACGTCTGGTAAGTGACGCAGTTGAACTTAGAGTCAAGGAATTGAACGCCGTGCACAAGCTCACTTTACTTTCTGAATCAAGCGATACCGCGAAGAAGGAAAAAGTAATCCGAATTTACGAAGATGACCTAAGACGGCTGAGAACCAATTTGGGATTCTCGATCCAGAATCAGCCTCCGGCTTCCAAGGAAATTGAAGATTTCAAGAATGTGACTCCCGAGAACTATAGACTTACTCTTTCTCACTTCCAAACGGCTATTCAAAAGTCGAAGGATGAGAAGATCGAAGAGATTCAAAAGATCACAAGCTCCCTCAGGGGACCAAACCCTGAGCCAACTATCGGAAAGGTCTACGGTTTGGCTGCATTAAGCGGCGATGGGATAGGCCTTGCCTCTGAAGGTACCGTTGCTGTAATAGAATGCGTATGCAACCCGTTCTCAAAAAGGGGAAGATCGCTCGTAATCGGTAGCGAGGTTGCAAAGTCAGTGAAAGCCAGTGCAGAACACGCAAGAGTATTCTTGAACGAGCAATCGGATTGGGCTATGAGAGATTACGAGTTCTTTCTCGACTTTATCACGTTCGCAAAGGGTCTAGATAGCCAAGTGATTCAGGGGCCCAGCGCAGGGGCGGCAATCACTCTAGCTGAATTCAGCGTGGGATCAAGAGAAAAGGTTCTGCCAAATGTTGTGATTACTGGTGGCGTTACCCCAAAAGGAGAGCTAATCCAAGTCGGAGGGTTGGACTTCAAGGGAATGGGAAAATTTGTTGCGGCTTTAGACACTGACGGAGTCGATACCATAATAATTCCAGAGTCCAACTACTCGAATCTAGCTGAAGAAGACCGATCTTTCTTTAATCAACAAGGGCTTAAAATTGTACCAGCTAAAGACTTTTGGGATGTCGCGAGTAATGCTCTTGCTTCTCATCCAACAAAGGACGAGGCGATATCGAGACTAAAGGCGAGCGTTGCAGAATTTCGGAAGAAGAACGAATGATTCAGGTTTCTCGCGCGCTGAAACCATTTAGATACCTCACTCACCAAGATTCCCGTAGTAAACTGGAAAATGGTGACCGATTGCCATGCTCATTTGGACTCTCCCGAAATGGCAGGATTTCTGAAATCGCTCGAAAATATCGAAAATAACTTTCAAAGTCAAAAATGGCCCCCAAATTATAGAATTGTCTCCAATTCTACAAACATTCAATCTTCCAAACGGAATATCGAGATTGGCTCGAAGCTTCATAGGTCCGTGATACCGTTTGTTGGGATTCATCCAGAAACTGTGATGGAGATCGGACCGGCGGAAAATATAGGAGAGAAAATCGAGGATTACTGCCATCAAGTGGAAGACCTTCTAGAAAGCGCGAGAGGAATGGGAGAGATAGGCCTAGATCCCAAATACGGCTATGGAGATCTCCAATTACTTATTCTAAAGAACCAACTTGAAATCTTCGAGTCAAAGCCTCTGCTACCGATATCCATTCACACTCGAAATACAATTGAGCAAGTGTTAGAGATACTCTCGACCTTCAAAGTTTCTAATAGAGTTCTTTTCCACTGGTTTGCAGGGAATCAGAGTGATCTCGAGAATGTTCAATCAAAAGGATATTTTGTATCATTCGGACCTGCTCTCATTTTCTCAAAAAGACTTCAAAATCTCCTTAGATCGGCTAACCTGAAATTGGTTCTGGCGGAAACGGATTCGCCACTCATTTTTTCTTCAATATCGAAAAAGCAGCCCCTATCTCCTTTTGCTGTTACCTCCGTCATATTCAAAATGGCAGAGGTGACAGGCTCATCTTATGATGAGATGTCATACATAATGGAAGAAAACACTGACGACTATCTTCAAGCGCAAAACTCATTAAGGGTAAGTACATGATTATCACTCTACTTCGATAGCAAAAGAATTGAAATAATTTACGAATAGTAGAGTAGGACTAGGGGATACGACTTTGGTGATTTTGAGCCAGTGATAATTTATTGAATAAGGTTAGGAGACTAGCTGAAGAACTAGTCAGCCGGTACCCCTCTCTTTTTGGAGGAGATTTTGGCAAAAATAAGGAGGCGCTATCCCAAGTTAGCATTGTCCGAACACGATCTCTTCGAAACCAACTTGCAGGCGCCATCACTAAAATAATGCATGAGCGTACTCCTGCTGAAGAACAAGGCGAACCAGGAGAACCCGCTACGATAGAGGAAAGAGCCCAATCTGAAAGATCTAATGTTGAAACCGCTGTTGAAGAGGCAAGTTCACAAAGAACCTCTCAAGAAACAAAGGATAAGGAAAGCGGATCAGTTTCTACCAGTCCGGAATCTGGCAAGACCGAATCAATTCAAGAGAATGCAGCAGTTGTCCGATAAAGCTATATGATTGCTTTAGTTAACTCAAACGCGAATACCGTCTGAAAGAGCTCGTTTTCTGACAATGTTAGTGTCTCTTCCTAATGAGAATAAGATAGATCTTCGAATCGTCCTCTTGAGCGATTTGGCCCCTCATGAACAAGTTATCCCTTCTCTCTTGGATTCCGTGCGACGTGATATACAAAGAACTGGTTACCAGAGAGATCCGATAATTATCGACGAAAGTACAAATTTGGTGCTCGACGGAATGCATAGACGAGCTGCGCTCGAATCCCTGTCCGCTAAATTTGCGCTTTGCGCCTCTTTTAACTACCTTGACGATACGATAATTCTGGAAAGGTGGCTCAGGTACTTCATTGCGCCAGATCGACAAATGATTGACGAGCTTCTAGGCCTTTTCGGATTCAAGAAGATCGACGACTATCAGACTGCGATAAAAATGGTTGATTCTCATAGGTCCCCGATTGCTCTCTTGTCTAGTCGACAATCCTACTTGAGTACGGAAAAATATGACCTTCAAACTGTTTACCGCCGACTAGGAGATTTTGATAGAATAGCGACTGAAAGAAACATGAATGTCGAATATCACCCGGAAAATGAGCATGGTAGTTTGTTTCTTTCCGAATCGGTTTTTGTCCTCTATCCGATGCCGTTAACTAAGGAAGATGTTATCCGAGTGGCTTCGGATCATAAATTGTTGCCTTTCAAGACCACTCGCCATCTTGTACCTGTCAGGCCTATGGGGATGTATTATCCTCTCGATCTCTTGAAGCGGGACGATTTAGTAGTCTGCAATTCGAAGCTTCGGGAGTTATTATCGACAAGTAAGATTGATCTTGTGGAAGCAAACTCATGGTATGAAGGAAGAAGATATTCCGAGGCACTCGCGATATTCAAGAGAAATTAGAATCCAAAAAACAACCGATTGAAAAAAGAGTGATAAGCGTGGAAAGTTCGGCAACAATTAGGCTAGTTGGAAACCTAGGGCATGTCGCTAAGCCTGGTATATCTAACCCTGAGCATCTCGAAGAGGTCTTTGTAAGCGTGCCTGTTAAACTGGGTACGGCGATACGTAAGCTTGAGGAACAACGCGGCCTTTCTTTGCCCCGAGAGAGCATATTGATCTTGGTGAATGGAGTAGAGGCTAATGCGCTAGAAGATCTTGATACAATTATCAACGAACATGATCAGATTGTTCTAGTTCCGATCTTTCATGGTGGATCAACTCTTTGAAATTCATTTCACCAAGCTGGGATAGTATCTTTGAACAGTCCTTGGAATTGGCACAGAAGATCAGATATGATCAAAAGAAACTAGGGAAACCGCAGTTTCAGGTCATTGTTGGTGTCTCACGAGGAGGACTCGTGCTTGCGCGGTTACTGTCAGATCTTTTGGAAATTGAAAATGTAGTCATTACAAAATCTGAGTATTATTCAGGGATGGGAAAGAAAAACAAGAAACCGAAAATCACGCAGAAGATCCAGAAGGACATCTCAGGGAAAAATGTTCTTCTGGTCGACGATGTGGCTGATACGGGTGAAAGTTTAATCGAAATCAAAAAGCACATTCAGAGCAAGAGACCGAAATACCTCGCTGTTGCAACGCTTTACCTCAAACCATGGAGCAAACGTATTCCGGACTATTTTGTCTCAAAGACTGAGGCATGGATTATCTTTCCCTGGGAGCTATTCGAGTCCTACAAGCTGCTAAAAACGAGAGGAGGACTCAGATTAGTAGAACGTTCTAAAATGCCAATGTGGGCGATAGAGCGTCTCAAACGATATGAGAGTGTGTAGCGGAGGTCGGCTCTCATTTGGGAGAAGATTTCCAGAGAATTGAGATTGGCTCGAAGAACTTCGCTACTTTGCTTGCGTTTAGGAGGGCTTATCGCTTACCAAAGACAAGCGACCTCAGAAACCTTGCAACTCGATTGCCTCAAGGAAGTGTCGTTTGTTCGCCTTCCCTTATAGCTGGAAAAAGTCATCTCGACTCAATACTAGAACAATCCGCCGAATATTGGGCGAGAGGAATGTTTTTGGCACGAAATAAATCGATTGACTTGCTAATGCGGCTGATCTGCCAGAGCCAGATCTCGAAAGCGCTTGAAGCTTCAGATATAGATTCTTGCAATAATGTAGCCCTCTTTGGCTTGGTAAGAGATAGCGCAGATATTGTGAATTCAGAGAAGCTATTGAACGAGCTAGGAGGGATGAGAGATGATTCCCTCATGGATCTTAATATGAATAAGATTAGGTTTCTGCTAAGATTTCACTCGCTGCCGAACTGGGTCGAAAAAGAAAAGATTCCTCAATTGCTTCTCGAAAAGTCCGCAATCCTCGTTTTTCCAAGTTGACGGATGATGTCTCTTGTCGAGATCGCTCCTTCTCGAAGTATTTTCACCTTGTGTTCAGCTTCAATCATTAACACAGTTGAAGGGATCGTGCCGGAACATTTCCCTCGCAAAAAATAGTCACAATTCGATGCGAATCTCTGTAGACCTTCATCGTTCGAATCAGTAAAGGGGGCGTCACCGGACCTGTTCGCGCTAGTTCCGATCAAGCTACCTCCACAGGCTCTAATAAGCTCGAGACAGCAAAAATTGTCTGGTATGCGAACGGCCAAGAGGCCATTCCTTACTAGTCTCTCTGGAATCGCAACTCCTTTCTTTACTTTGAGTACAAGTGTAAGGCCGCCTGGCCAATATTCTTTTGCAAGTGTCTCTGCATTCGAATCAAATTCAACGAACTTTGTGATAGTCGGAATGTCTGAAAATAGCACGGGCATAGGTTTTGTTTCTTCTCGCTCCTTCAATCTGAAGCAAGCCTCCACAGCCTGTTCGAGAAGCGGATTAGATCCCAAACCGTATACCGTATCGGTAGGGAAAACCACCGTTTTGCCCTGATTTTTCACTTCCGACCCTATCTTGGCTATGTTTGCATGATCAGCACAATCGATGTCTCTCATTACCATTCATCGACCGGTTTGTATCTCTAATATTGATTAATTGTAGTATTCAAAAATTTTTGATGAAAACATTTATGAGAATGACCGATATGCTACAGCGCGCTCCTGCAAGTGGGTTCTTTGTCAGAAGAAGATGATGAAGTGGAAGATGATTTTAATGGAGACGACGATTCTTGGGAAGAGGATTTTGACGACGAAAACGGGGAATAGATCTACTGATTAGTTGTTCCTTCTCCCGAACACGTTTTCAAGTCGCTTTTTCCTGCCCGCTTTTGTTTGGTCTACTTATGCAAAAATATTGAACTACATGGGTTGACCCGAAACTAACTTCCCTGAATCCAAGGTCTTCAAAAAATGTTTCACTTCATCATTAATTCCAAAAACTATCTCGAAGCATCTGGTCCTAAAGCGTTAAAGCTTGCCAACGCAATTGAGAAGGCTACCCCGTTAGCTCGCCAAGCCAATGTCAAACTATACCTTGCAGCTCCCGCCTTCGCGATATCTGAGCTATCAAAAACTCATCCTAAGGTCACGATTTTTGCTCAGCATCTCGATCCACAAGGCCCCGGAAGTACTACAGGTTATCTAGTTCCTGAGGTAGCAAAAATGTCCGGAGCCCGAGGCTCCCTTTTGAATCATAGTGAACACAGGATTCCAGACAAGGAAATTAGAGAAGGAGTAACCGCCCTAAAAAGACTCGGCATGCAGAGTGTTGTTTGCGCCAGAGATGCGGAAGAGGTGGGACGATTGGCCCTTTTTATTCCCACTTTCATTGCAATAGAGCCTCCTGAGCTAATAGGCTCTGGAACTTCAGTTTCAAAAGCGAGACCTGACCTCATCACGGAGTCAAAGAATTCGCTTCAAAAAGTCCTCGGGGATAAGCGTTCGACAATTTTGCTTTGCGGAGCGGGGATCGTAGATGACGTAGATGTGAGACGTGCAAAAGAGCTCGGGGCTGAAGGCATTCTCGTAGCCAGCGGAATCATAAAGGCGAAAAACTGGGTTGGCAAAATAAGATCCCTCGCTCTAGGATTCTCATCTTGACTTTAGTGGCGTAAAAAGAAAATCAGTAAACTGATCAGAGAAATTATGATCAGAATAGGTGAAGTCGCGAAATAGAACCCGTTGCGACTATAAACGTAGAGAATAATGGGAGGTATGTTGATGTTTCGTAAGGCTCCGCTGCTCGCGATAATAGGAATCAAAAGAAAAGCAATCCCTAACAGAATAAACGTTATCCCGACTAGGTAGAATCCCAGATTGTTCAAACTTGAGGGCTAGCCTCCAACAGAGCCACAAAACAGCATGTAGGATCTTCTTAGCTTATAAATTGAAACGTATTTTTCAGTTATTGATAGTTAGATAGAAAATTGTCTAATCCAATTATCCGTGCGGCCTTTGTTGGAGACAAAGGAAGTGTCGTGTTGCGCACAGTTGAGCGGCCCTCGCTGGATAAAGGGTCGATCATGGTAGAAATGAAGTCTTCGGGCATATGTGGCACTGACCTTGACAAGCTTACTGGAGGCTACACAGCTTCGACAGTGCTAGGTCACGAGGTAGCAGGCACGGTCACAGAAACTGCGACAGGTGAATTTGAAGTCGGACAAGATGTTGTACCGCATCATCACGTAGCATGTGGAGAATGCTACTTTTGCAGAAATGGCGCAGAAACGATGTGCGAGGGTTTCCGGACAAGTAATTTCATTCCATGTGGCTTTGCAGATGAGTTCAATGTTCCAGAGTACAATGTTTCGAGAGGAGGCGTTCATAAGTTCCAAAAAATATCGTACTTGGAAGCTTCTTTTGCGGAACCGCTCGGATGTTGCATACGAGGACTCGAAAAGGCGCTTCATTCAAACCTCACGCAAAGTTCGATCGTTAAACGATCAACTAACGAGATTTCTTTTACACAAGCTGTACGGAATGCCCTTGTTGTCGGGGCGGGTCCGATTGGATTGTTACATATGGATATTCTAGGAAGCCAATTCCCTGATCTTAATCTAGTCTCGGTCGATGTAAGCGATACCAGACTCGAATTCGCAGAAAAATTCGAGAATGCAAAACCCATCAGTCCTTCAAAAACAAGCGGAGATTTTGCCGAGGAGGCGAAGAAGCTAGTTGAAGGACGGGGATATGATCTTGTAATCGTGGCAACTGGGAATGCGAGCGCATTTGCGCAAGCGATAAGATGTGTCAGAAAATCCGGCAGTCTTCTTTTATTCGGGGCAGCCCACAAGGGGGCCACATATACGTTGGATCTACAATCGATGCTTCTTTCCGAATTAACTATGACATCTAGTTACGCCACTACCGAAAGGGAGATAGAGCAAGCGATCTCTCTTCTTGAAACACATAAGATAAATGTGAAGAAGTTTATCACATCTCAATTTCCTTTGGAGAACATTGAAGACGCTATGCGAACCGCTCGAGAGGAAGGCCAAGTCAAGGTGCTGGTTACCGCGTGAGAATTGAATAATGAAGCTTCTGAAGATAATCATAAATCCCAAGGACTAACTCAACGAAAAATTGAGGAATTTTATGCCAGTCACCGCTGTTGTAATCAGTTTTGATGACGATTATTCTTGCTTGGTAGCTGTCCAGGAGAATCTTTCAATCGACCAATTGGAAAAGATGGTAGGTAGAGAGGTCCAGTTCGACGTTTCAAAGAATAAAATCGCAAAGGGTAAGGTCACTGGCCTCGAAGGTGATCTTCTATCTATAAAGTGGCAGGAAACTCCGCTTGGATTAGGGCAGAGTTCGATGCTGCGTGTTATGGATCAATGAGCGCAGTAGTTCTCTTCCCTTTCAGGATCAAACAAGCACGCAGGGCAGAGACCTTCAATTTCGTCGGACTCTAGCATCGGCAGATACTCTTCCCCACATCGGGCGCATGTCGCGGACAGGTTAGACTACTCTCCGAATCCATTGTGGGCACGGATGAGATATTAATCTTCGGTTCATCTAATCCTGACCCGGGCCGGAAAAAAGCCTCGGCACAACGTTTTTATAATTTTGAGGGCCTTTTTTCTTGTGAACGATGCGTAAGGTAAACGACATTATTTTTGAAATGGCATCTTCTGCGAGGCTCTGATTGATGGCAGAAGTATGCACAACCTGCGGCCTTCCTAAAGATCTTTGTGTGTGCGAGGATTTAGAAAAGGAAGAAACTCGTATTGTAGTGAGACTAGAGATGCGTCGGTTTCGGAAACCCACTACAATGGTAGAAGGACTAAATCCGAAGCGCTCCGATCTCGAACGGATAGCCCATGATCTAAAGAGCAAGCTGGCATGTGGAGGGACGGCTAAGGATGGATACATCCTTTTACAAGGAGATCACAGGGATGGCGTCAGGGATAGTCTTGTTGGAATGGGTTTCGCCGAAAGTTCTATCGAAGTGCAGTAGAACCTACTACTACAGCCGACACGGTGGCAAGCTAGAACCTTGATTGATGAAAGTTCTTTCCAAATCGAGGAAAGGCAAATTCGGCTCAGACGAAGGAGTGTTAAGGGAACGCCAAAGCTCTGCCCCCGATGCTTATCACAAATGCATTTGCAGGGTTCACTGTCAGGATGGATGTTGCCGGAGGAATTTCTTTGTGAGAGCTGTGGATATCATGGGCACGTCGCACTAGAGGCTCTTCCAAAGAAGGATAACGATAGTAGCAAATAGAATACTACTTTTTCCGCTTTTATTTCAGGCTTTTTGCAATTTTCGGAGAGAAGCTTTCTCGCGTTCGCCGGGTTTTTTTCTTAGATTGATCAGTTCTTCGTGTCTTGCCTGAGTCACTTGGCTTTTTCCTTTCCTTAGCCCTTTTGGTAGCGTCAGGGTCCTCGACTTCGCCATCCTTCAAAGCATCTTCAATAGCTTTTCGAAATTCGTCCGCCATAGGATCTGTAAAGTACGCCATTATGATTCTAATACCTGACTAAATATTGTGGGAGCAACTTTCTTGCATTCTTGATACATCAGATCGGCAAGCTCGCGTATTTCCCATTGAGCCTGAAGCGCGGTCCTCTGGTAGAAGAAATGCATCAACGCCCTAGCATTTGCAGTCATTACGATTTTCGTCCCAATCGACTGTGGAAGAACGAATCTAGCATCTTCTTTGGGCACCTCTAGTTCTTTGAGTTTCTTGAATGTCTCAATTGAAGCTTTTAGAAGATCTTCATAAACTTTCAGCGCTGCGGGGTTCGATTGGATCGTATGGGGAACAATGAAATCCTCTTTTTCCACTGCGCTAAAACGCTGGCTCTCCTGATCATAACTCGCTATTCTATGTCTTACTAGCTGATGAGTGAGGACACGACTTACTCCCTCAATTTCGAACATGAAAACTGCGTGCTCGATCACATCAAAGGTCTTATCTCGTAGCGCCTTCGTGATAAGTTCTTTTTCATATCCCGGCTTTGAGAGGATCTCCTTTTCCAAATCTTCAATCGGTTTTGAGCTGTAACAACGACGCATTGCTAGTGCGACCATGATTTCAGGCCGAGGAGTAAACCACAAGAGTTTGACGCGCATATTGGATTTGCCCAATTTAGTGAAAGTCAAAAGTCTTTTCCCGCGAAGTAAAGTAATCTTTTTGAGCGAAACAAAGCGAATCGCCCAGAGTATTGAATCTCAGATCGCAGTCCAGCAAAGAATTTCGGTGATTTCAAGAATTCATGGGTTTCCAAATCGCTCGAGCAAGGAAAAACCACCTATTGGCTTTGATTTTCGCGGTTACTCTGGTCGTTCTGATTGCTTTGACTTTCATAACTTTTGCATTCGGTGCGTATACTATTTTCAATCATCCGAACAGTTACGTCGTTGCAAAGACCACGAGTGCAAACGGGGGAGCCTCGCTTTCGATTGCGGCGTCGGGTTTCGATAATAATTCTCTCAGAACGGTTTGGATAGATCCCCAGTTTTCCTCGAGCAACCCATTCTTACTGAATGAAAGCTCAGGATTCAATGTCACAGTTATCAGGACGGATTCTGCTGGTAATATCAATCAAAACGTGAGTATTTCCAGTCTTCAGCTACAAAGCATTCGTTCAGACGGACAAAATCCTCACGAAGTCTGGATCATTGGTGTTTCAAGCAGCTCAGGCACATTTGTGAACGTTACCTCTGATTCCAAAGAGAATTACACGGCTTCTAGCATGGGATCAACTGACACCACGAACTTCTTTTGGATATCAATCTTCGGTTTCGCGTCGCCATTTAATGCGACTCTCGGACAACTTTTCATTGCGGTCTGGACTGTCTATCTGCTACTTTTTGCTTCAGCCCTCAACGGCCCATTTCGCAGTGTAATTGGCTCAATGAAAGATACTGCAAGCAAAGGTCTCGATGGAATACTGAGCAATTCAGCGATGGCCACATTCATGGTTTTTCCTGTAGCTTTTTGGGGTTCGGAGCTATTGGCTTTGCTTCAACAAAATGCGGGGATACCCACCGGAAGTCTTCCTCAGGCAGATCCGTTACTTCAGTTCGTAGAACTTTCACTTGCCCCATTAAGAGAAGAAATCGGCTACAGAATAATACCAATTGGTATCGTTGCTATGGTGCTGCTTCTATCAAGAAACAGAATAAAGGACGCGATCTTGGCCCTATGGCACCCTTCGAGATATTTGAAAAAGAATGACAGCGTTGAACGCTATAGGAGGGATAAGATAATTATGTACATTCTTATTGGAGCGAGCGCAGTCATTTTTGGCGCGGCTCACGTATTGCACGGATGGGATATAGGTAAATTATCGCAAGCCGCCGCCGTCGGCGTCGCTTTTGGAGTGCTGTACTACCGATATGGTTTCGCCGCAGCTGTACTGCTGCACTGGCAGTTTGATTACGTAATTGGAATTTACACAGGTACGAGTAATGGAATTATTCTCGATGTCTTCTCATATTATGTTCTTGTCACAGAGGTTGCAGCGGTAGCTTCAACTATTGCTTTGATAATTCTCCTTGTCAGAAAGTTAAGAGGTGCCGCCATTTTCAAGGCTCCGACTTTTTGATACCCATGTTTAGGTGAATAGGAAATAGTAGAAAGCAAGACCCGGCCTGAGAAACTCGGCATTACTGTTAGGAAAGAAGAAGACTTTTCAGAATGGTTCACTCAAGTCGTACTCAAAGCGGAGCTAGCAGATTATTCCAGCGGAAAAGGCTTCATAGTAATTCGCCCAAACGGGTACGAAATTTGGGACAACATAAAGAATTTTTTTGACGCAGAAATAAAAAAGACCGGGCACAGAAACGCGTATTTTCCGACTCTTATTCCTGAGTCTCTACTAAAAAAAGAAGCGGAGCATTTCACTGGTTTTGTCCCAGAGGTCTTTTGGGTAACGAAGTCTGGCAATAACGAGCTTTCCGAATATTTTGCTGTGCGTCCTACTTCTGAGACTGTGATTCATGACGCAATGAAGAATTGGGTTCACAGCTGGCGAGATCTTCCTCTGCTTCTCAACGTTTGGAATTCTGTCCTGCGTGCCGAGATCAAGTCGACCAAGCCATTCATTCGAACGTCTGAATTTCTCTGGCAGGAAGGACACACCGCTCATTCTTCGGAGCAGGAAGCTGAAAACGAGGTTATGCAAATATTGAGCCTTTACAAGAGGCTTCTCGAGGAGCTCCTCGCGATTCCAGCATTGAATGGTAAGAAAAGCGAGAAAGAAAAATTCGTGGGCGCACTCTATACTACGACTCTCGAATCAATGATGCCGGATGGTCGAGCTCTTCAAATGGCAACCTCACATCAATTAGGGCAGAACTTTTCGAAGCCATTTGAAATCAGATTTCTCGGCGAAGATGGAGAAATGCATTTTGTCTGGCACACGTCTTGGGGAATATCTTGGAGGACGATCGGAGCGTTGATAATGGTTCACGGCGATGACAAAGGACTTGTTATTCCGCCCAGAGTTGCGCCTACGCAGGTGATAATTGTTCCAATACTGTTCTCAGAATCAATAAGAGGGAATGATGTGCTCTCAAAATGCAATCAAATCCAATCAGACCTTCATTCCGCCGGAATCAGGGTTTCAATCGATTTACGCGAGAATTACACTCCCGGCTGGAAATTCAATGAATGGGAGTTGAAGGGTATTCCTCTCAGGATGGAGGTTGGTCCAAGAGATCTTTCGAAAAACAGCGTAGTACTCGTAAGACGAGACACAGGAAAGAAGGAGGCGGTGCCGATGGAAAACCTCTCGCAGATTGTAAAAGATCAGCTCGCGAAGATTCAGGATTCCTTGTGGGAAAAAGCAAACGAGTTGCTAAAAACCAAAACACGAGATGCCTCTACCTTCCAGGAGCTATCAGACATACTCGAAAAACAAGGCGGCTTTGTTAGGTCATTCTGGTGTGGATCAAGAGACTGCGAAGATAAGATCAAAGATAAAACTGGAGGTGATATTAGAGTAATTCCATTTGAACAGCCCTTAGATCTAAGCTCTAAGAAGTGCATTTTCTGCAACTCACAAGCGAAGTTTCTCGTTTATTTCGCAAAAGCTTACTAAGCTTTCATTCATGGCAGACTCTCCCTTACTACTTCTATGATACGATTCAGATCCTTTCTCGTCAGGAATGGCTGAATAGGAAGCTGAAAGACCTTTTTGCAAACTTTCTCGGCTATTGGAAAGTCACCCCGTCTAAATCCAAAAGTCTCGCTGAAGTAGGGTTGAAGATGTATCGGAGTGGGCCAAGCTACATCTGCCTCCACGCCTTTTTCCTTAAGCTTAGCGACAAGAGAGTCACGGGTGATACTAGCTTTACTTTCATCCAATGTTAGAGCAAACATGTACCAGGCATGACTTTTGGGATCCGAAACACTCTGGAAACCTATCGAATCAATTTTCATCAACTTCTCCATAAGATACTGAGCATTCTCTCGTCGCCTTCTATTGAGGTCATCGAGGATTGGGAGTTGTCCTAGTCCGATAGCTGCACATATCTCTATCATTCGAAAGTTATAGCCAAGTACAGTTTGATTGTATCTTGACACTTGTCCTTGGTTTCGGAACAGTCTGATTAGACGCGCTAGCTCATCATCATCAGTCGTGACGAACCCTCCTTCGGCTGTATGAAGATTCTTTGTTGCGTAAGTACTGAAGCAACTCAACGTGGAGAAGCTTCCTATCTTTTTGCCCGCGTACGTTGCGCCGATAGCTTCTGCGGCATCCTCGACAACAGGAATCTTTTTTGAGCTTGCGATTCTTCTTATTTCTCGAAGATCGGATGGAAGACCGTAAATATCAACAGGTTCTAGGGCGAGAGTTCTTTCATTGATTTTATCTTCAATCAGAGACGGATTTATGTTAAAAGTGTCTTCATCAATATCTACAAAAACGGGCTTGCATCCCGCGTGAATCACTGCGTTTGCTGTAGCTGCGAAGCTAAGAGGTGTTGTTATGACTTCGCTCTTTTCAGCTCTTAGCGTCTTGAGTGCCAAGAATGCAGTATGCAGTGCCGCGGTTCCAGAATTCAAACAGATTGTATTCTTACATCCGATATACTCCGATAGAGATCTCTCAAATTCCTCTACCTTCTTTCCTTGAACAAGTCTTCTAGATCGAAGTACTGAGATCACATCTTTCTCGATCCGAATGCTGTTGTAAGGACTAGCTATCTTTACAGATTCATTGGTTTTTTTTTCCTGAATTTTGGCCTTTTTCATGCAACCGCGTCTCGGTCATCACTGTGCTTATAAAATCAGGGACATCGTTTTCTCTTCATCTCAGTGCTCAAGTAAGAGCTCTAATCTGTATGTACAATCAATGGCAATGGATTATTTTATATACCACTGGCAGTAGTAACTGAGAATCATGCAACGCGTAGAAGAGCTGCTACCTTTAGCTCGAATTCAAACAAGGTCGAATACCGTTCCAGTTTACACACTACCGCACGAGACAGCTAGCATCTGTCCAGAGTGTAACCGGACCATCCCCGCTCTCGTTTTTGAGAGGGATGAAAAAATCTGGCTAACAAAGACGTGTCCAGACCATGGAATCTGTGAGGAATTATATTTCGGCTCATCGAGATTATTCAAGAAATTCGCAAAATATTTCCATGATGGAAAGGGCATCGACAATCCCAATGTTCCTCTCTCAAAGTGTAACTGTCCTAAGAACTGTGGTCTATGCTCGAGCCATTTGAGTCACAGCGGGCTCACGAACCTTGTTATTACAAACAGATGCGACTTGACCTGCTGGTACTGCTTTTTCTATGCGAAGAAAGGTGTTGAGGGAGCTTACGTATACGAACCCTCGTTGGATCAGATTCGAGGCATGGTCAAGGCCTTACGCGCTGAAAGACCAGTCCCTGGAAACGCAATTCAGATCACTGGAGGAGAACCTACTCTTCGAGAAGACCTCCCTGAAATTGTAAGAATTTGTCGGGAAGAGGGAGTAGACCACATTCAGCTAAACAGCAATGCAATCAATATGGCAATCGACCCCGCGCTAGTGAAAGAACTTCGCGAGTCTGGAGTTAACACCGTCTACATGAGCTTTGACGGAATCTCTCCTAGAACAAATGGAAAGAACCACTGGGAAGCACCTTATGCAATAGAGAATTGTAGAAAGGCTGGTCTCGGCATTGTTCTTGTTCCTACAGTCATTAAATCGGTTAATGATCATGAGCTTGCGGGAATAATCAGATTTGGCCAGGCAAATATCGATGTCATCCGATCGGTCAACTTCCAACCTGTTTCTCTGACTGGAAGATTGACTAAGAGCGAACGTGAAAAATACAGAATCACCATTCCAGACGCCATCAAGAGAATTGAGGAGCAAACTAAGGGCGAAATCGTTGAAGACGATTGGTTTACAGTACCTACATGCGTTCCAATGACGCACTTTATTGAGGCTTTTACGAAGAAGCCGCAATACGAGCTTTCTATCCACTTTGCTTGCGGCGCAGGTACCTATGTCTTCAAAGATGGGGACCGACTAATCCCGCTAATGAGATTCGTCGACATCGAGGGAATGTTGAACTATCTGCAGGACAAAGCAGACGAGCTAAACAATGGAGCAAGTAGACTCGTTGTAGTTCCGAAGATACTAGCAAACCTTGGCAAGTTTATCGACAAAGAAAAGACTCCTGATGGAGTAAATCTTTCGAAGCTCCTGTTCAATGCTCTCGTAAAGCACGACTATGAAGCGTTAGGAGACTTCCACCAGAAGACAATGTTCCTAGGTATGATGCACTTCCAAGACAAGTATAACCACGATGAAGAAAGATTGATGCGATGCGACATTCACTATGTGACTCCAGACCAAAGAATTATTCCATTCTGCGCATTCAACGTCATTCCTGAATGGTACAGGGACAGAATCCAGCAAAAGTACGCTATCCCAATCGAGCAGTGGGAACAAAAGAGTGGACACACTCTCGAGCAAGGGCTTTACAGAGGGTCTCTCAGAAAAGGTAAGCAACATCACGCAGGGTGCGGGTGCTCTGTCATTATGCAACAGACTCAGCAAGCTCGGAACATGGAAACCATCACTGGCGATGTTCTTCCGATCATCCAAAACTGATCAGACTCAGTAACCCGGCCAGTTCAAACTGGCTCGGGACTTCGTTCCTTTTTTACATTGTTTATTGCGAATGGCCTTTCTCGACGAATTGAAACTGTACGAGAGAACAAGAAGGGAAATTTTTCCCCTTGTTAGTCTTTAGCTAAATAGGATTCGTTATTTCTGCTCTAAATTTGGCAATGAGCGAGACAAAGAAGTGATAGATTAGGCTAGAAATTGGCTTTAGCACATACTTAGACTCCGTGCACCGTTTTTCTGCGGAACCCCTAACGCATTCTTTTTTAAATCTGGAACACTTACACGCTTTAACGTGCAAGCTCAGCAGACTCTTGATGATCTTGGTGGATTCGCGAGTCCGAGGAAAGTGGCTCCTACGGAAAAATCAAAGCCCAAGAGTCTACCCCCAAATGCAAAAGACACATTGAGGACTAAGATCGAAGAGCTAACAAGACCAGTGACTGAGCTCGATTCATCGCTTTTAGTTTCTGCCACTTACGACGGAGAAAAACGAGTCGCCGTGCTCAAATTTTATGATCCTTCGAAGGATAGGGTCTTCCTTTGGCAAGACAATACAAAACACAAACCCTATGCTTACTCGAAGGAATCGCCAGAAGCACTAAGAGGCATTCTAGGAAAGCGAAGCGATATTCTGGAGATAAAGACAGTCGAAAAATACGAGCCACTTTCAGATAGTCCTATTCGACTAAGCCAAATAATCGTGACGGACCCTCTTGCAATAGGCGGGGGACAGAACAGCATTCGCGACTTGATCACCGCTTGGGAAGCAGACATCAAGTATTATGAGAATTATATTTACGACAAGGGTCTACTTGTAGGTACGTTTTACAAAATAAGAGGCGGGCAGGTAGAACCTGTTCCTTTCGAAACGCCAAACGAAGTCCAGGCGGCCCTTCAACGAACGCTTGCGGCATCCAAGCGAGAGATGCAAAAGGCGATCGCCGATTGGGCAGCCCTTCTTAATCAGCCGCTACCCTATTTGAAGCGAGCAGCTTTGGACATCGAAGTCCTCTCGACGGAAAATAGAATTCCTAACCCGGAGGAAGCGGTATATCCCATAGTAGCGGCATCCGTTGTTTCAAAGAACGTAAAGCACGTTTACCTTTTGAACCGCAACGATACAGAATTAGGGCATAATGAGCTTCCCGAGGAAACCGAGATCCAATTTTATGATACTGAAAGAGATTTGATCATCGATCTCTTCACAACCATACTGGACTATCCCTTCATCGCAACCTTCAATGGGGACGACTTTGATCTCAATTATCTATATCATAGAGCTCAGCGGCCCGAGATCGGCTTGTCAAGAGCTGATATTCCTATCCAGCTTGGAAACAATTTCGCCGCAATCAAACATGGTGTTCATATAGACCTCTACAAGACTTTCAACAACAAATCCCTCCAAATCTACGCCTTTGGTAACAAGTATTCGGATAAAACGCTAAACGGGGTCGCCGAAGGCCTCCTCGGAAAAAGCAAGATCGAGTTCGACGGCTTGATTGGTGATCTTCCAATCTATGAGCTTGCCCGCTACAATCTTTGGGATACTCAACTCACCTACGAGTTAGTATCGATCTACAATGATGTTTTGATGAAGCTGCTCGTTGTTATCGCTCGAGTGGGGAAGATGCCCATGGACGATCTTTCGCGCTTGGGTGTTTCCAATTGGATTAGAAGCATGTTCTACTACGAACATAGAAGACAAAACGCTCTGATTCCAAGAAGCGAGGAGCTAGAGAGAAAAGGTGGCGCAAGATCGGAGGCGATAATCAAGGGCAAGAAGTACAAAGGAGGTCTAGTTATAGATCCGGTGAGCGGGGTTCACTTCAATGTCTCAGTTCTTGATTTTGCATCTCTATATCCTAGCATAATCAAGGTCTACAATATTTCTTACGAGACAGTAAATTGCCCTCATTCTGAATGTAAAAAGAACATCATACCAGAAGTGGGGACTTGGTATTGCAGTAAAAGGCGTGGAATAGAATCGCTCGTCGTCGGGTCGCTTAGAGATCTAAGAGTCGATTACTACAAACAACTGACCAAGAGCAAGACACTATCAGTGGAAGAAAAAGAGCTCTACAAAGTCGTAAGCCAAGGTCTCAAGGTCATATTAAATGCATGTTTCACAGACGATACGGATATCCTTACTCCGTATGGAATCAAGAACATCAGAGACGTGCGGGTAGGAGACCGAGTAATTAGCATAGATCCTGTAACAATGGTTCCGGAGATAGACGAAGTTGTTGAGACTCAAAAATTTCCATACGACGATTATCTGTATTGTTTTCACAATGGCAAACAAATTGACTTTAAAGTTACTAAGAACCACCGAATGCTAGTAAAGCAAGGTCAAAGACCAACTTCGTTTCTTGAGGCCCAAGAGATTGAGAAATGGACTAATGTTTCCATTCCCAAGATTCAATCTCCAAAATTCACTGATGATGATTCCGAGATATCGATCGCCGAATATCGAGGCGACGATAGGTTTGCGGTTACGCTTCCGATATCTATCGCCAACCGTCATCTGGACTCGCAATTTTCAGAGCTTTGGGAGTATGTCTCAAAATTAGGATATTATGATAAGCAATCCAAATCATTCCTTTGCGAGAATCTGACAAAATATCAGTTAGATACCGTAAATTCTCTGGGCGGAGAGGTTTGGTTGACCTCGGGTCACTCAAGATATCCATTCAAATTCAAAAGGAGAGACTTTGCGGAATTATGTGGCTGGATAATCTCAGAAGGCTATCTTGGAGGAACTCCGGAAAAGATCTACGAAAATGGCCTACACAGAGGCCTTGACCACAGAGTCCAAATCACCCAGGAGTACGGGTTACAAGGGAATACGCGAGGTAATGTGTTCCGCGGCGAAATTCGTAGACTCCTCCAGAAAATGAACCTACGATACAAAGAATATGAGCATGGTTTTAGAATCGCCAATCCCGCTCTTCATCGCTTTTGTGTTGTTGAAATTCATAGAGGAGCTAGGAACAAACAGGTCCCGTCAATTCTACTTCAATCATCTGCTTGCGTTAAACAAGCCTTGATGTCATCGCTTTACAAAGGAGATGGAAACTTCCCTGATCCAACATATTCAACGGCAAGTGAAATATTAGCTGATCAGGTTTGTTGCATGCTGGCCGAGCTAGGCTATCGGCCAAGAAAGTTCTTAGATGACACAGGAAAAGGCATCCATCGAGTATGTTGGTTCAACTCCTCGATCGGATTAACAGAGTCTGCTAGCCAAAGGAAAAAGTGGATCACAAAAGAGAAATTCAAAGGCCTGGTTTATTGCCTAACGACCAAGAAGAATCACACTGTTTTCGCAGGCCGGAATGGAATCTTCGCTCCCATTGGTCAAAGTTATGGAGTACTTGGGTTCGAAAGTTTCCCACTTTATTGCCTCCCTGCGGCAGAAGCAGTTGCCACTCTTGGCAGATATTCAATCACGAAAACTATCGAAAAATGCAAAGAACTAGGAATCCAAGTTGTTTATTCGGACACAGATAGTTTGTTCCTACAGGCGCCATCTGAAGCACAGATAGCTGCTGTAACAGCTTGGACCCAAAGAGAGTTAGGAATAGATCTAGACGTCGATAAGGTTTATCGTTATGTCGCGCTCAGTGAAAGAAAGAAAAATTATTTCGGCGTCCTCTCAGATGGCACGGTAGATGTAAAGGGTCTCACCGCAAAGAAAAGTCAGACACCTCAATTCATCAAGGATTCATTTTACAAGGCTCTCGACATTCTTACGAAAGTAAAAACAAAAGACGACTTTGAAAGCGCAAGAGAGGAAATCAAGACTTTGCTCAAATCTGATTACGCTCGCCTCAAGGAAAGGCAGATTCCGATGGATCAACTCGCGTTTAATGTAATGATTGGCAAAGAGATATCCCGTTACAAGGATTCTATCCCTCAGCATGTTAGGGCAGCACAACTTCTTCAGAAAAATGGGGTAGAAATCAAGGCTGGCGATATAATTTCCTTTGTAAAGACAACTTCGGGCGAGGGCGCCAAGCCTACGAAACTTGCTAAGCCTATAGAGATTGATGTGGACAAATATCTAGAATACATGAAGAGCACATTTGATCAGATACTTGGTTCGTTAGGCTATGACTTTGATGAGATCCTCGGCGCGACAAAACTCGAGGATTTCTTCTGGAATAAATCCTAAACAGCTGCGATAATATGAGTCCGCACACTTCCAAGGTGCGCTCTTCGGGTAACGGTTACTCGACCTTTGAATCCAGCTTCGCGAAGCATTTGAACAATTGGCGAGCTTGCCAAAGCCTGCTGTTCTGTTTCAGAATCAATTCCTGATTTACCGAGCTTAGCATATGGAACAGGAAGTAGCCGAGGCGTAGAAGTTATCTCGATTGTTCCCAGGGGTTCGAGAAGTTTCCTGCAGTCCCTAAGAAGGATTAACAATTCTTGGTTCACCGGTTTTACGAGCTCTATCTGAACGCTCTTTAGCATGATATCGTGGCTCGAATTTTGTTAAACATAAGCTTTGGGAAATAATCACGAAAGGAATCAGAAAGGGCTCAGAACTCAAGATCTTTTTCACCGCAGCAAGAAGCTGCTCAATGGGCTATACTCCTCACGGCCCTCTAAACTACATTGATAGGCGCAACATACTTATATCATGTTTCGCCCAAAATTATAATCCATTCTAGTGTAATTGTCAATAGAGTAAGAGGAAAAAACCAAGAGGAGGATGCAGCGAGATTGGTCTTTATTGATACCACTTGTGAATTGGAAAGCTTTCGTCACTTTTTGATCCAAAGCACCTGCATGTCCTTCATTCCAGATGGATATCTTCGAGACGAGGAAGTATTTCCAGAAAAGGAAGGCGATACCGGCTCAATTTACATAGAAGCAGCCGACAAAGTTACGCTCAAAACAATAAGGGACATCACATTTGTCAATGCGCGAGATATCTTGGGAATAATTTACGTTAGTAAGAGCGGCAATACGAGACTAAAATGGCGAGAAAGTCGCGGGGTTGTGGGAAAGGTGACTGGCGAAGCTTCGACAAATAGCTTGGTCAATCTGTTTTCAGCAAGAGTCCTCAGCCGTGAATACACAGATCAATTGTTAGCGAAAAACGAATCATCTGAAGAGGAAACAGAAGCTCTTGAGCCCGCGGAGAGCAAGGAAACTCTTGTAAGAGGGCTCGAAGGTTCGCTCAATGTAGAAGGAGACGTATAGGTGAGTAATTGATGGAACGGGGAAGTTCTACGAGTAGTCTGCCTGGTCCGGCAAACAGTGTTAAAGTGAGAGTTTTCAGAATTTCGAGCGTTACTGATCCAGACACTGGAAAGCCTGGCAAGAGCATCGAGTTAGTCCAAGTGAAGCAAAGACAGCAGCAGCCATTCTTTGGCGGTGGTTTTGGAGGTGGCGCGGGAGAATCAGATATGGTACGGAATATTATTTCTCAATTTCAGTCCATGGGTTTGCCCATCGGGCCGAACCCGGCCGGCAGCCCGAAGCTAAATCTCTTCTTGTCCGAAAGTGAGTATGATCTTCTTGGCGTTCGTTTTGAAGTGAACGAAGTTTATGACATGATTCTGAAAGACGGGGCCATACGATTTTCAAAGCCATCAGAGGGTGTCTAGACGTCCGACCCAAAGATAGAATGAGGAAGGCCATGATCGTCTGGCCAAGCTGTTTCGTTTGCCTTATACCAAGCTTGTCCGAAAGAACATAGAACCCTAGTCAACGTGTAATGTTTCAAGTTCCCCTGCGAGGTTAGTCTAGCCTGGTTAGGACGGAGGCTTCCCAAGCTCTTGCTGAATCTCAACCGAGTCAGAAAGAGCCTCTGACGCGGGTCCGAATCCCGCACCTCGCACTCCCGTTACAGGTCTGAATGTATTAATAGCAGGGCCTTCGACTACGACTCTACAAGGCGTTTAGGACACGGCCAGACTCGAGAAGGAATCGAAGAAAAAGTATCTCTCGCTCTTGCTTTCGGATGTAAATTTCAATCGCTGGTACACCAATCTCTCGAAAGGGAGCTTGATTGCTGCAGATATCCGCCTGCGTTCTCTCGGCCGGTTCTGCGAAATGATCGGCAAGACACCCAAGGAATACGCGGCGCTTCCCCAGGTGGAAATGGAAGATATCGCCCAGGACTATCTTGACAAACTCGAATCTTCGAAAAATCCAAAGACCGAGGCCCCATATTCTCCAGGCTATCTTTCAAACTGCCTTGATGCTATTCGTTCTTGGGCTGAGTGGAACCGTAAGTCTTTCCAGAGGACGATCAAGATTTCAAGCCCTAACAGAACGCCTACCCTAGAGGAGGAGAGAGCCCCCACTTCCGACGAGCTTCGAAGAGTTCTCTACAGCGACGCGACCTCTCTTCGCACTCGAGCAAGCATCGCGCTGATCGCCTTTGCAGGGATGCGCCCTGAGGTGCAGGGAGACTATCGCGGGCTCGAAGGCTTGCGAATAAAGGATTTCCCTGAACTCGAAATCAAAGACGGCAAAGTGAGTTTCAAGAAGATCCCTACGATGGTCGTTATTCGCGAGGAAATATCGAAGATCAGAAAACAGTACCTCACTTTTTTGAATGAAGAAGGATGCGAGGTAATCAAGGAATATCTTGAGCGAAGGATGCAGGATGGCGAAAAGCTGGGTCCAAACTCTGCCGTTATTGCCGCGTTCAAAAATCAGAAAGGCAGGCAGGTAAACTTTGGCATTGAAGACAATTCTCCTTTTCTCGCTACGTCCAAGATCTCGGAGGCAATTCGCGAATCCATGCGGAAGTCAGGCTTGCCCTGGAGGCCCTACGTCTGGCGCGTGTATTTTGACACCGCTCTCCTTGTGGCTGAAGGAAAGGGGCTAATCTCGCACGCTTTTCAGCAGTTTGTCATGGGGCACTCGGGCGACGTTGAAAGGACCTACACCCTTTCAAAACACAGGCTTCCTGAGCAAGTGCTCGAGGATCTGAGACGGGCCGTAAAGAGAACCTCACAGTTCCTTGAAACCAGGCGTCCCAAGGACTCCGACACTGAGATGCTAAAGATGCTGAGGGAAGGCCTCCTATCTCTTTCCAAAAGATGGAGCCCGGAGGAAATCCAAAAACTTGAGCTCGCCAGCATGAGTAATGAGGAATTTTTCAAACTCCTTCAGAGCAGGCAGCGGCTAGTGCCATTGCCAGTACCAGAGATTACCGGGGGATCACAGCTTGCGTCGCCGATTCAACCCGATGGAGGATTTCCAATAGCGAGCAGCGATAATTCAATTAGGGCAGCCCAGCAGGGCGGGCGAAGACACACGGCGATTCCCATAAGCGAGCTCGAGTCTTTTCTCGCGTCAGGCTGCAAGTACGTCGATAAGTATACGACCGAGGAAGGAAAATCGATGGCGATAGTCGAAATCTCATTCTGAGGTGAGACAGATTCTTCCATCATTTTGTCTTTATTTGCTTTGAAGAACGGCTTTGGTCAGAAGAGAATTGATAAGTTCCTTTTCTTCTGTCAGGTATCTCATAGTGTCCATCAAGTTGTTTGCATTTAGAAGAAATCTTCTAGGATCCCAGATATCTATCACTTCGCTTGGCCCTTCTCGAAAGAGATCTACTTCGCATATTGGAAAAGATCCGAGTACTTGATCAACTCGTACCACTTTCACAGGAGATCCGAGCCTAGAAACATTCTTTCGAAACTTCTTTTTTTATTCCTCGTCTTCTTTTTTTCGTCTTTGAGTTTTCTTGTTGAAATCCAGAGCTGATATTCTTGTTCAAGCCTGAACTTCCTTGTTCTGACTCGATTGCCCTCTTTGATTGAAATCTTCATGAGCTCTTTCAAAGCTGGAAATTCCTTACACTCGCTAAGCTTGAGTTCTGCTATTGGCATATTCTCAATATCAGCTTAGGTTAGACTTCTACGCATCCAAGCTTTTCGCAGACCAGTTCGACCAGATTTGCGTCCGAGAACAAGAGCTCATTGTTGGAATAGTTCCCAAAGTCTGCACGGATCGTGCGACCAAGGTGATAGAGGAGCTGCTCTTCGACGGTTGACTTTACGCCGAGAGCTTCGAATTTGAGGAAAACCACCAAAACCTCCGGCAGCGAGACCTCGATTTTGACCTTCGTAGCCAGGGCTTTTTTCACGTCTTCGTTTGACGGCATCTCAGGTATCTTGATTTCTTCCGCAATGTTTCGAATTTCTTCCACTTGCATTTTGAAAATTCTTTCCTCGAAAGTCGCGGCCCTCATTCAAAAAGCAATCGATTGTCGATCTTGCTGCGCGTGAATCACGGTGAAGCAACGTGAGCCAACGTCCTTCACTTGTGCCCTAAGGGATTTCCGTGAAGCTTAGTCCACTCGTTCTATATTGAACTCGTCGAAGCCGCACAAACTTTACTCTTCAAGTAGAGTCGTCTTCGATCTTAGAAGCATGCAAAGAACATCATACGCGATCTATGTCACCCGTCAGGGAAAACTTCGCATCTACAAAGCTGCTCGCAAATCCAAAGCTCTCGCTATCTTCCGCAAGAAATCGATCAAGCCAGGCGTCGTACAACTCTTTCACATGAAATACTTTGGGCGTGGCGGCTACATCGCCGATTCAATAAGGATCAACAGGACAAAGTGATGACAATGCGATCAGACCGAGGAACTCTTCAACGAATCGACAGCCTGATACCCAAAAACGACACATGCAATCACGATGACTACGACAGAAAAAACGTAAGCGCCTCCAAGTGCATTTGGACGAAAAATAATTAGCAGGATAGCGAGCGTGGACGCAAAGAAGGCGAGGTATCCGATTTGAATTGGGATAAGAGATTTTCTAAATCTTATCATGTTCTCAAAGATAATCCGATCGACAAAGTACTTTTGAGTATCTTCAGTCTGCCTGACCAATCCCATCGTTTGGAGCTTCTTCAAATGATATGAAGCAACGGACGTAGAACTTAAGTGCAGTCCGTTTTGTACATCGTGGATTCCCTGCGGCTCACCGATTCTGTAAAGATAACGATAGACTTTGAGTGTTGTTCCGCTTAGATTATTAGAGAAAGAACGAGAATTGACCTTGTCTTTACCTCCGGTCATCTAGTGAAGGCCCCACTCCTTTCTATCAAACTATCAGCAGGAAAATCGTCCCGTGCTAAAAATGCAATGTCATTCTAAAAGTAGAATGACATATTCTACTTCATTTCTGATCGAAAGGAAACGTAGCACTAAATATTGGCAGCTACAATATGCACGTGGCGAGTCCGGAAGATATCATGTCTGGATATGGAAAGCAAATTATTTTGACTGTATCCATAGCCGTAGTCATCGCGGTTGGCCTCGGACTAGGCGTGTATTATATACTCCCTCAATTAGGGAGAACAAATTCCTCGACAACAAGTAGTACTACGGGCTCTGGTTCTACCTCTAATACGACAAGCGTAACCACACCTAATCTTGGGCCCTGTTCGACTTCTTACCAGGGTGGAGGGAGCTTTTACGTCAACGAAAGCTCAAATCTTGATCTTTGCGTTGAATTCTACTACTACAACTCAGGGAGTCCGATAAATGTTATCCCGACTGATCAACTGACAATACAAGCGTACAACAGCAGTCTTGACGCCAGAAATGCAATCTCAAACTTTACTGTGACAGCGAGTCCATCAAACTTCCAGATAGGAGGTTCATCAAACGAAAATGAAGGCATTGCAGTCGAGTATCAAATTCACGCAAATGCAATCTCGAATGGAACTTACGTTCTAAACCTTGGCTGGCTTCTTCCTCAGCAGCAAGAATGCACGTTTGAATTTAGCCTCGTTGTCGGAAATGGGATTCCCAATTACACAGCGAATTTGATTGGACATTGTGTTACAGCCTCAGGTTCTTCCAACTTCCCGTACCCCCCAAACATATTATTTGCCGAAGTTGTTAGTTACCAGGGATAATCCTCACTGCATCAATCGCCGTAGTTCAGTACTTCCAGTTTTGCTCTTGCTGTTTTTCTTTCCTGAGCTCGAGGGAATATTTCATGATCGCTTTTCTGACGTAGTTGGATTTGGAAGTCGCAACCCCCGACTCCACGGCCTCGGCGTAAGCCTGGAGCACAATTTCCTCCTCCCTGTCGCTGAGGCACGTGTGCCACCACTTGGTTCGTCTCATAGCTGCTTCGTTAATATCTCCAGGAGGACGACGAGGCAGAATCAGCCGGCGTTTGGTTTTTCTCCTGCTTCTTGAATTGCAAAGCATATTCTACTACGGCCCGTCTGATAAAGTCAGCTCGATCTTTGATCTGACCGCTCTCTACAGCGAAATTCACCGCTTCGCAGATGGTTTGATACTGCGTCTTCGTTACACGGCTTCGAATCTCTACGCAGTAAGTTTCTCTTCGGAGCTTTGGTAGCTCTTCCATCATCATGAAAACTGCTTCACTCGCTCAAAAACGAGCCTCTGCAGAGTCCCACGCCCGCTCAAAAGTGAATGCGCGCGTGGGGAACAACTCTGCATCGCCTTACTCATCGCTGGTCGCTTGTAAGCATAAGAAAAAAGAAAGGACCCTTTTTTCCAAACCGGCCCCTTCTGAGTAATCCCAGATCCCGATGAAGAAGAATCAAGATGCTGGCTCAGCATAATTACCGTCTCCGCCCTGGCAAGAGATTCATAGAGCCGATCGCTCGCAATTCTCGAATGATTTGCTCGTCGGAATCGGAGAACGATGCGCTCTGCGGATCAATCTGAATCTTGAGGAGATTCTTTCGTTGGAGGCCCTGCCTTAGTTGTACAACCAAAAAGCATGGCTCTTCGGTGCTCATTGTAGTAAATCACTTACGCGACTTTGACGAGTCCTTGCCGTGCAAAGCTCGCGGCTTTTTCAGCTTCACGTTGCGCGTACTCTTTCTCGACTTTTTCTTTCGCTTCGTGTTTGTCGCGCTCGATTGATTCCTGCATGCGCCTACGATACGTCGGATTGTTCTCTTTGATTTCAGGATGAAGCTGGAAGGACATGATATGGAGGTACCAATCCCGAATCCGCCTCGTAGGATGCTCTGAACAGGTATAGACCAGGCCTTCTTCATCTTCAACAAGAGAATCCAGCAAATCGCCGTGAGGAAGCGATTGCCTCTTCTTTTGCCTCAGCTCTTCAAGTTTGAGTTTGTTTTCCGCTTCGAGATCAAGGATCTTTTTGTCGATTTTCTCGATTTCGGTTCTTCGCGATGCGATAGCCGCATTCAAATCGCTCTTGTCTTGAAACTGCGCCTTGCGAGCAATGAGCCTTTGAAGCTCGGAGACTTCCCGCTCGCGTTTCATCTTCGCGTCAAGCACGGGATCGTTAGAATGTCGTTCTATTTGGAGGACTTCTTTGATCTCGGGCACTTTCAATCTACCCCATCGGATTTTGCTTTCTTTAGGACCAAAGGCCCTGAGTTCGTAATCGCCGTGGGACTCATGCCGAGCCCTGGATTCAATTTTTCAGGATCCATCTCCACGGACTGAGAACGGAGCGGCTCGACAAAATTCTTGTTCGAGATTCTCACCGCGGATTTTGCGGCGTACTGTTGATCGGATGCGGCGGGCTTGGATGCTTTTGGCAATCCAGAATTAAGATCGGTATCCCCCATTGCCGCATCTTGAAGATGAGGGATTCTTTTCGTTTGGACGGTTGGCTGCCTGGCTTGCAAAAATTGAGCCAGCGAAGCGGGTCTCTTGCTATTAGTTTGTGTTTCAGTCATGACTTGAATTCACTGTAATGATAGTTCGCAGTTGGAGAAAGGACTCTCGGGCGAAAGGGCTAAGAATTAGGGCGTTTTGACGGATGCTCTGCATTTGTGAGGCGTTGAACTCTTTGGAATTGATACGCGTGATTGCGCTTGGACTGGACTGCGATGTGTGCAAGCTGTCTATTGCGACACATGGTTACAAAGGCTTTCGGCTTGCATGGAGTCCAAATCCATCCACAAGCTGCTCTGTGATCCTTCGTTCGCCTCGAAGAATTGAATGGCAATTGAACGGTTTAATTCTAACGTAATCAAAAGCTGCCGCATGCAGCAAGGAGAGCTTCACTGCCCGGTTTGCAAGTCGAACGCCGACCTGAGGGAGTCGGTCGAGAGAGAAGGATCCTTTCACTGCATGAACTGCGGTGCCTCGTTCACGATTCAAGAGTTCGAAAGGGAAGCCTGATCTGATTCCTAGGCCTAGGCTTGAAGCAAAGCAAAGAAAAAAAGAGGAGGGATGGAGCAGTCTATTCCTCAGGTGGATTCTGCCCCGTATACATCTTGAGTTTGCGAAAGAGGCCCTGCTCGCTGCCGAGAATGACGACCTCTCCGCTGTTCGCCTCGAGACTCTTTTTCGGGAGATACTCTGCGCTCACGTGGAAATTCCTTGGGAGCTTCCAGGTCGAGCCGTTGACCGAGATCTTTCGGATTCCCGTTGCTTCATCGTAGATGAGGGATACTTCTTTCGCTTCCTCTATCGTCGCTGTGGATGACATGGAAAAAGCTTCAAAATTCTCACGGCCTTAAGGTTTGTCGGCTAGATCGTGATTGATTTGCCGCTTTCTGGATCTGTCACGAGAACGGCGATTCTTATTTCAGGCTCTTGCTTGACTGGTTTTGATTTCTTTGATTTTTGATTTGAGGTCAAGGGCTTTCTCAACAGAATCTGTGGCGAGAATCGCATTTAGTCCTTGGACACCACGCCTTCAGGTTCGTGGTGTAGGGCCTTCAAGAGGCGTTAGCTTAGCTTAGGGCACTGAAGGCCTGCTTCATAGTAAAATGTGGCACGTCGAAAAACTGCTTTCCGCAACAATGGCTTTGAAAACAAGCCAAGGCTAATAATTTCCTTAAGGCGTGGTTACGAGATGGTAGGTAAGGAGTACTATAGGTGGAGGATGATGGGGGTACCAATGGTCACTATTTCGTAACCGCATTTCCCTGGTTCTTCCTGGGAAACAGCCTCAAAAATCGTATCCCCTTGTCCGTGATATGAAAGACGGTCTTCTTTCCCGCGATGTTCTGTTCCTTCTTTGAAAGCCAGCCGAGCTCTACGAGCAGTCGCAAGTAGGCGGCTAGATCCCTCCGATTGCTTACCGGCGACCCCAGGAGAAAAGAGTAGCTCGCCATCGAGAACTTGTCGTCCATCCTCGCTTTTCGAATCTCTTCCAAAAGTTCCTTAATTGTGAACAAGGAAGGCCTCCGCATTATCGGCTTTTGTTTTGTCTTTTCTGCCATAAATCAGACCTCACCAGTGGGAAGGTTCCACTCTCCTCTTTTGAAGGCTTCCCAGTTTGCTGCTTGCTCCTCAGGACTTGCGAGATCCTCGTCTTCGGCGACTGGTACGATTTTCGAACGGGCTAGATCCTTCGGAAAGAGCTCGAGAAATTCCCTGCCCAGCGGGGTGAGTCGAAAGTATCGCGTTTTCCAGTGCCGCAGCGGCCCAGGTTTGAGCCAATTGAAGGGCGTCGATTCCTCTCTTTCAAAACTTTCAATCCATTTGAGTTCAAGCAAGAGAAGAAGATATCCTTTGAGGCTTTTCCAGTTTCGGAGCTGAACATCCGAGATTCGCCTTTGATGATCAATTCCTCCGTCGATTGACTTCAAAAGCCTGTAACTTGTGAATAGAGAAGGGTTTTTCAAGCCCTACGCCCTAAAAGGTGATTTCTTGATACTCACGAGCACGGCCTCTTTGAAAAACAATCACTGGGACCCTGGGGGCTCTTGGCTCGAAAGCTCCTCTTTCTCTATCCATGTCCAAGACGAAAATCCATAATGATGATGATGCTCTGAACGAATTTTCAAGGCCCTGCCCTTGGGTAGTTTCGAAGCAGTCTCTCCGTGCATTGGCACAGAACAGACAACGCGATAAGTTGGTCGCTTCAAGAAGGCACTCGCCAATCCGCATTAATCCAGTGTCGATGAAACTCAGACAAGTCAGAGAGACCGAGCATATAGCCTATCACCCGTTGTCCGCATCGCCGACAGGTCAGCCGTTCGCTCTTCGTGTTTTCGCTCATTTAGGACACAGGCCCCGCTTACCTCTTGCCCTTGCGGTTCTCGCTCACTCGCTTCACGGCCCACCCGAGTGTGGTTTGTAATTCCTTCTTTTGCTCGTCCTCGTGATCCTTGACAATTCCCGCAAACGAAATCTGGGTGATAGCCCCGTTTGCATCCTTTGAAAAGCTCCAGTGGAAATCGGGGTACTTGTTCTTGAAGCCCGTCAAAATTCGATTGACGTAGAAACTCGAAAAGGGAGCTTCCGATTCTAGGACCGGTGTTTCCAGCTTCAATGTGAAGGCATTGGACTGGGCCGTCGCTTTTTGTGGCGACGTCTGCTTCGGTGGCTGCTGCAGTGGGCTCGGAGGATCCTTATGGACGGCAGTCGACTTGACTTCATTTTGCTGAACCTGAGTCGATGGAGATGGATTCGTCGCTGAAGAGTTGCTAGGCCCGGTCTTGGTTGCTTGTCTTCGTTTTCCCAACACATAGAATAGGGAAGTTCGCGATTCCTTGCGAGTGAGATCCAGTATCGTTTCTTCAGCGATCCTCAAGATCTCCCAGGACTGGGAGAGCAGCTTGTTCGCTTCCTCGGCTGAGCGCGCTTCCTTGATCTCCCCGATTCCTTCGTAATACCTTTCTTCAGTCATTCGTTTACTTCCGCTGCTCTTTCCATTCCGCGTCATCAGCATCCTTATCGCACATGCTTTCGATGTCCAGGTCGAGATCTCCCACCAGTTCGGGGGGAAGCTTCTTCTTTTCTTCAAGGCTCTTCAATCTCTGAACTATCATTTTTTGTTCAAAGAGATCTGCTTCCTGTCTGCTCTCCATGATGAGGTTCAGGAATTCGTCCGGCGCTTTCAGAAGAGGCGCTTTTTGTTTAGGCGCGATGATTGGTCTCGGCAGTTGGTACTGAAATGCGTACGTAAGGCCCGTGGACAAGTATGGATCGCGCACGACCTTCCTTTTTTGTCTCGGTGCTTCTTCTTCGGTCAAACGGGCTGGTCACCCGCTTCCTGAGCTTTCTTCCAAGCTGCCTCGATCTGCAGCATTTGATTTCTGACCGTCGCGATGAACTTGTCATAGCGCTTCAAAGTAAAACAATCTTGAGGACCCGAACGCTCGCGCCTGCGGCCACTGGCGAAGTCCTCCCATTTTGTCTGTGGGTCGTTGAGGTATCTCTCTTCTGCGGGTCGAGGCCTTTCCCAGATTTGAGTAATCTTTCTCTTCATTTGCTCGAGTGTTTTGAGCTCCTCGTTCAGCTCCGCATATTTTGCAATGACCGGATCCTCGAATTTGGAGCGATCTATGAGCTCAATTTCCTTGAGAAAGAGGGGGTGAGACGCATTCCAATCCATTTCCTCGAGGCTTTTAGCTCCAAACTGCATGAACAGCCTGTTTGACTGAGAGAGATCCCTGTTTTCTATATCATAGTAAACAGGATCCTGTCCTGCGAGCCTCTCTGAAATTTGCTTGAAGGTTGCGACGATCTTATGCAGTGAAATTAGCGTTTGTCTCAATGGCTTTGAGAGGTAGACACCCGCCTCTTCGATTAGCAGCCCCGCATTCCTCTGGAGCGTCGAAACAAACGTTGGTATGATTCGTCTTCTATGACCCTCGTATATGATATCCCACGCCGGTGCGAGGTCGGTTTTCTCTTCCAACCCTAATTGTGGCCGGTAGTGAAAGAGGGTGCAAAGTTTGGAAGAAATCAAGTTACAAATCAGATTCAGAAACCTTTGAAGCGGGACGAGTGCATTCCTGATTCTCCCTTTGGCAATGAAGACTGGATTCCTCGCAGTTCCGCGGGCGTAGCCAGACATTGCAATTACGCAGTTAGTAATCGAGTCTGTTCTAGTGTTTGGAAGCCTAGAGCACTCGATTTCTTTCTCCTTGCTCCAGGCCTGCCTTAGGGCGTCGTTTATCCAGGGCGTTATGAGAACATTCAGGATCATGACCTTTGGATGGCTGGGATCGCTTTCCTGGTAGAACGTGGGAATTGTGATCCTTACTTCACGGTCCGAAAGATGCTCGATTGCGTTGTGCCAGTTTTCCCAGTGTGGCTCCTGCGCGTAGTTCCACTTGAGCCCGAAGTGGCGTACGCCGCCTGTCTTCTCCCATAGCTCAACTGGAATCTTTGTAATTACTGACATTGCTTCACTGCGGAAGTTCCGAAAGTCCTCAGTCTGGCAGAGAAGATATTGTCTTTCCTTGTCAAGTGCCAGGAGCTTTTGTTCGAGCTGCAAAACAGCCCCGTCCTTGGAAATAGAAAGATTATTGGCGAAGCCATGCGACTCTGATATCTCGGATCACCTGCTTAGTTTCTGGCAAGATTCTAGCGGCTGGTCCACTGGGGAGGCGATGCTTGCAGGCACGCGCCCCACTTTTTCTTAAACATCAGA
>JARCRS010000032.1 GCA_029850555.1 archaeon
TCTGCTCGGAGTGGTTGTAAGCTTGCTCGTTTTGATCGGAGTCTGCGCGGTTTCTTATGATTACTTGATGAGAGTGCCTAGATGGCTCCTTGACTTAATTGCAGGAGGGGTTCTCCTGTCGTTTGGATTATATTTTCTAGGGTCGGGCCTATATACGCTAGTAACTCATGTTCCCGTTTGAACTGGTTCGATTTCTTTTTTGAATGTATAGTTCTTGGTTGCCAGGCTTATGGCAACAACTAAAATCGTAAGTCCGATTCCAATAGCGAATATGTAATCGAATGCTGTCGCAGTTGGAAAATACTGTGCGTGTCCCTGGATGATCACTTGCTTCGTATAGGTCGCCATGATAACCGTCGCCACAACTGGTCCAATAGCTCCTCCGAGATTTCGAAGCATTGTATTCATTCCCAGTCCAACGGCTATACTTTCGCGCGGGAGAGATATTGCAAGCATGTTGACTATCGGCACAATCAAAGCCACGACTCCAGCTAATGCAACTACCATGTCCAAAGCAACATCAAGCGAAGTTGCTCTGTTGAATAGGAAGAGGGAAAAACCAGTGAATGAAAGCGCAGCGCCTATCAGCAAAACTGGCTTCGGCCCCGATCTCTGGGTCAGCCTTCCAACTAGAGGTCCACCTACAAGCATCCCCAAGGTCGAAGGAGCTAGAGTCAACCCTGATTCAATAATTGTGAGATTCAATCCAAAACCCGTCGGGAGTTGAGTATAGTAGATTAAGGCGAAGAAGAGCGAAAACATTGTAATCCCAGAAACGACCCCGACGAGGTTAGCAACTAGAACATTCCTGATCTTGAGCAGGCCGAGTTGAATCAATGGATTTGATTTCTTGTTTTCAAAGAAAAAGAATCCGATAAACAAAGCAGCTCCGGGTATGAGGAAGGCGAGTTCTTCCGTCGAGAGCCATCCAAGATTTGGACCTTCCGTCGCATATAGAAGAAGAAGAGTGATACCTCCCATTAGGATTCCAGCGCCCGCGTAGTCAACTGACTTGCTAATCCCCTTTGGCGTATCCTTTTGCAATATCTTGTAGGAGATGATGAAAAGTACAATGCTTAGGATCAAGGCGGTGTGGAAAGCATACTGCCAACTTAGGTCTTGAACGACATAGGAGCCAACTATCAACCCTAGTGCAGCGCCGATTGCAAATGTCCCACTAATGATTCCTTGGGCGGTTGCAACTCGCTCCCTAGGAAACACATCCGTGATTATAGCGAGACCGAGGGGAATTATCGCAAAGCCGATTCCCTGAAGAGCCCTCGCTGCAATCAACAAGTAAATCGATGGTGAAAAGCCGGCAATGCCCACTCCAGCGATGTAGAAAACGAGAGAAAGCAAAAACATTCTCTTTTTTCCAAAAACGTCTCCTAGCTTCCCAAACAGTGGTGATATGGCGCTGCCAACTATGAGGTAGGCAGAAGTGATCCAAGCAGCTATCGTCGCCGTAGTGGCGAAATAACTCTGAATCTTTGGAATGCCTGGAATGACCATTGTCTCTACATAATTGACGAGTAACGCAACACCGGTCAAAATGATCAACGTTCTCGTTGCGTTACTAGTGCCTTTCTTTTCAGGCGGATTAATGCTCACATTATTTTCAGAAGTACTTACGCTGGATTCGTGGCTCAAAAGTAAAACTCCTCAAGGTCGAGGTTTAATGAAAGAGCCAGTTCTTTAGTCGGATGTATAAACCAATATGCGACAATAAATTATGGCGCTAGCGATTGAGATCTCAAACAACCCAGCATTGCTTTGTTAGCAAATGTAGTAACAACTTGGCTTTTACTTTTCGTGCAACAATTACATTGAGTGGTGAGATAACTTGGATTTCGATGAGATAAGTTTCTCGAATGTACTAATCATTGCACGCACCAATCATGTCAATCCATTGCACAAAACGAATCTTATGATTCAAAAAGAATCAAACTGAAAGTGACTTCCATTTTTATT
Organism: archaeon; assembly: GCA_029850555.1. Taxonomy (GTDB): domain Archaea; phylum Thermoproteota; class Nitrososphaeria; order Nitrososphaerales; family CADDZS01; genus JASHOD01. The sequence goes on from JARCRS010000032.1 coordinate 1,972, forward strand.
GAGATAATTTATGGCATACGCGCAATTAGCATGCAATTTTGAAAGAGGAAAGTTAAAGCAGGTGCAACTGCACTTGTTTGTACACATTTTTTCTATTTTAGCAAAAAGAAACTAGAGAACAATAGAATCAGAATCAGTACACAATCCGCCAAGACCCAGGTCTGCTATCATTAACTCTTTCTTTTTTCGATAAATTGCGCAACATGATCGCAAACGACATGAGATCTATTGCAAGAAAAAGGGCGAATCTTCCTATGCTTTTCTCACTCAGATCTTCGAGAGTCCAGAGGAATATCGTCCTTTCAGTCTGAAGCACTAAGAGCAGTACACAATGATTAGTGTGACTGGACTCATTCCTTTTCGCTCTCAAATGAGAGCGCGTTCAATACACTTAGCTCACGGTGAGTCCGCCCATCATCCATCCAGGTGTATCCATTGCGCCTTTAAGGCCAGTAGGTCCGAAACCGCATTCTGTCATACAGAACCAGCTGAACGTGCCAGTTTGGTTCAGTGTGAGGTAAGTGGTGACCGTTGATAATGGTGGAATTGGCAAATTCACGTTTAGCGATGGAATCGTGAATGTGTGAGCCACGTCGGTAGAATTGATGCTCGAGACATTTTGTCCTCCTTTGACATTGATAGCTGAAGCTCCTTGAGATGAATTCACATTAGCGTTGTTAACTACGGTCTCAATATTGTTCTGGGTGCCACTGACATTTGCGTCTTGGACATTTGTTAGATTTGCCGAGCCATCATCGTAGTTGATGATAACGAGCTTAATGAGCCTGTTAACAGGCAAGGCAATATTTGCAGCTGATTGTAACCCATTCGCCGTTAGGATATAGTATGCGGGTTGCGCTCCGGTCGTGGCGTTGTATGTGTTTTCAGTGGTAATCACAAGCGTAAGCACAAAAGGTTCGGTGTTATTCTGAGCCGTTGTTGTCGTTGGTGTGGAAACTGAGGATGTAACTTTTGCTCCTCCTGAGAATCCTACGACATAGCCCATACCTATTCCCGCAATGAATAAAATCACAATAAGAGTCAAGATGGAAGTGCTTTTCATCACCATTCATTTTCACCGAAGAATCATTTGTAAGACTAATTTGCCGTCTTTTAAAGACCGCTCCGATTCTCAAAAGTGAGAACAAGGAAATCGCGAGGTGAAAAATCTTGAGGGGGACTTTGTCTAGTCTTGACTCGGCTAGTCCCAGCCTTGCTATATAAACGCGCCAGAAATCATCAATATTACTAACATTATTGCACCGGCAACTAGCCAGATGATTCTAGGAGATTCATTTGCCTTGAGACTTCTGTAGATGTATGATACCATTGCGAAAGAAAGAACGTCTGCTCCGAGAAAAAGAGCGAACAGTTGTTCGGCTTCAAGTCCAACAGTACTGACTGACCAAAGAAACGCTACAGAAACAACTTGAATTACGATCAGTACAGCGATTACCGAACTTAAGAGGGTCTGCGATTTGTTTTGTTCGATCAGGTTACAACACTTTCTCCACAACTATCAAATTTTATGGCTGTTAACTGGATAGTCGAATTTGCGTAATCGATGTAAGAAATAGACGGTGGATGCCACAATAGCTCCCAGTCCTATGAGAAGTAACGAAAGGAATTCGACATTGGCAAGTGTCGCCCCTGAGAGAGCTATTTGCACAACCACATCAATTGATTTCCCAATGGCAAGAGATCCTCCACCAAGAAGAACTGTGAAAACGGTGCCCAGCATTATCTGGGTATACCTCGGAGATTTGACTGCGGTTGCAACCACTGTACCTTGTTTAGGTTCATGTTGCAAAAATAATCGTTGAATTGCGAAAGTGAAACCCAGAATTGCTAGAGCGATGCTTCCAAGTAATACTGCGGCTTCCCAAGAAGGGATTATCGCACCGGGTGTCACTAGGCCCCAGTAAGCTAATGTGGCAATTTCTGCTACTAGAATAGCTCCGAATGCAACATACCACGGTCTTTCCGCAATCCTTGTTTTGGAACTTCTATCTATGAATGGAAGCAAAGTTAGGGCAACAAAGACCAAAGTAACTATCGTCAGAGCTACAGGAAGAGCCGGTCCTTCGAAGATAGAGATCTTAAGGACTTGGTATATCCATAAGAAATACCAATCTGGTTGAGCCACAATTTGGGCAGCAGCTTGAGGAGAGTACTCCGGTTGAAGGTGAAGCGGAAAGACAACTGAGATGAGAAGCATCGCAGAGCCAAACAACGCTGAAAGTTCCAAAACGTAAAACGTGGCATCAGGAAATACAGGAACAAGTCTTCTTTTCTTCTCGGTGAGCTGGCTACCGAGAACAGGATCTGATATTCCGTGTGATTCCAGCATATACATCTTCACGCCCAACAGAGCAAGAAGAACGGCAGGAAGAATCACTACATGAAGGTCATAAAAGCGCAAAAGCTCGGTGGCGTCTCCTCCTGCACCGACAATGAGGAATTGTAAGAAAGACGAAAGACTCGGCGGCAAGGCTTGAATCATACCGATTCCTACATCCGTCGCGGATTTGGATACGACAGTCCAAGGAAGAAGATAGCCCGTGAAACCAAACCCTAATGTTACAAAGCCCATAGCCATACCGACTATCCACATGAGTTCTCTTGGTTTCTTGTGGGCCGAAACAAAGTACCCCCGCATCAAGTGCATGAAAGCGAGCATTATCATCGCATACGCCGTGTAAAGATGTACGGTCTCAAGGAAGGTTCCGTAGTTGACGTTCTGGAATATGTAAAGAGTAGATGGGTAGGCGCTCGTCGGTGAAGGGGTATAGTAGAGCATCATTATTACGCCAGTTATACCTTGAATTAGAAATGCTACAGCAGTTAGGGCACCCAGCCAATAGAAAGGGTTCAACGAGTAAGTGGGAACAGGCCGCAGGACTTCATGCGACAATCCCAACCTCGAATCTACCCAATTCACTAATCGATTGACGGATGGCTTAGAGCCCTCTTGTTCTTTTGCTTCTTCCAACTAGATAATCGCCTCGTTGCTAGCCCTGGAGATCGCCGTTCGGATGACCGTATATGTTAACGCCAGACATTCCTACAGCATAAATATTGCCCGAGGAATCAACATCCAAGACAACTCGAGGTACGGGATGAGGGGCTGGTCCCGAAAGAACCTTGGCATCATTTGCAAAATCGTACACACTCCCATGGCAACAACAATAACCTATGGGTCCTGCTGCAGTGTATGATGAGTTGCACTTTGGCGAACTGCCTTTAGCTTGGAACGCGTAGAGACATCCAAGATGCTGGCAAATTTGGCTGTATGCAACGATATCGCTATTCGGTCCCACTCCATCTGTAACAGCTACGCCTAACTTGACCAAGATATTGGGCTCATCTCCAAGCGGATAATTGAAGTATATCGGCTGATTTACTTGAAGACTGCTTAGACTTGCTACAAGAGTCTTCGGGAAACCATTAGATCCGGTTTCGGTACTTGTAGTTCCAGAAGAAACTTGCGACTGCGCGGGGGCTGAGATGGACCTAACGATCGAACTAATTCCTCCGACTGCAGCTATTACGGAGATGGCAAGCGCTAGCTTCAGGAAAGATCTTCTTCCTTTAGATGAGAAATCCGAAGTAGTGTCTGTCTTTTCTTTGTCCTCCACTGGACTTTTCTCTCCTCCCTATGTCTAAATACCGTCCGCTAATTTGCAGATCTCTTCAAGACTGCTAGCGCTGTACTCTCGAAAAATATCTTACTATAATAGCTAATAGACGATCCTCAATATTGAGAACGATTTTGCTGCTTTATGACGGTCCCTCCATAAGTCACTTCAAGAAATAGCTTGTTTTGGAAAGTTTGTGAAACGTATTTGTTAGGTTTCTTTTTGTATAGTCTATTCAATGTCAAGTTGAAGTGTTTTCCCTTTTCATTGTCTCGTACATGAACGAATGACTGCCTAGGCGCTCGCCAGCTATGTGTTATCCGGGTCGTCGCAACGACATGACACAGAAAGAGAAACTAGCTCAATAAGATAGCCGCCATATGGATGAGGCGACAACTCAAAGCTAAATCTGATATGTGTATAATCTCTTTTTGCTAAGATGACACTCTTGAATAGAGTTTACGTAGCTTTCGTATTTGTCATTTCACTCGGGTTGATTCTCGACTCCTTTGCCTTCCTGGTTCGTGTCCCTGAATCCGATGCTCAATCTCCTCAAATCCAAAATTTCACCGTAAACATAAACGAAAGCGAGTCTAGCACAATCTTTGTTCCAGTAGATAATTTGGGCTCGCCGCTAAACTGGACTAACCTGCATCTAAGCTTTCTCAGTCCGCTAAATGGAATCAAAATCTCTACAGACCCTTTCTTATTTGAAGATGGATTTGTCCAGGCTAACAGTGAAAACTATTCACTTCGAATTGGAATATCTGTTGGTAGCAACGTGAGTCTTGGCTCGTACACGATTCCATTTACTCTCACAGCTAGATCCTCAACTTCTGTTCCATCTACGTCAACCTCTGTTACTTTCAACGTGATAATTATCGTGCAAAGATCGCCACCCGCACCCTTTCCAATCATATTCTTTTACCTGGCTGTGATTTTTATCTCCGCTGTAACTATGATCGGAATAGTACTCATCTGGGGTAGAGAATGGAATATTTCAGAGGTGAAGAAGTGAAAGAAGATTTCCCAAATTTCGAGCAAATTGAATAGTCAGGCAAATGCGCCTTCTGCATCGTCTTCGAGCTATGCCTAAAGTATCATAAAGTAGCCGGATAAGTTAGTTCCGCTCTACCTTTGATTTCGATTAGCTGTCTTCGAAATCGTGATCAGCTGGGCTATTATGCCCATTCCAGCAAGGGCCTTCTAATACGCATCCAAAAAGTCAATTATAGGCACAATGCACTACATATGAATAATCAGGGCCTGATAAAAGGTATGACGGAAGAAGTTGTAGTAACACGTAAGGGGCAAACCACCATTCCAGCAAGGCTGAGGGCAAAATATAAGCTCAGGCGTGGAACAAGATTGGAAGTTCTAGACACCGACAAAGGGATATTGTTCAAGCCAAAGGCTTCTCTTTACGAAGCTGCAGGATCTGCTTCAGGCGAGGCCTCCGTGAAGGAAATGAAGAAGCTCCTCGACAAGTTAAGAAATGAAGATGCCTAAAGAAGATTGTTTTGTTTACGACACGCGATTCTTTATGGAGCATTTTTACTCCAAGGAGCAACAGATTCTAAACTTCACAAGTACCGAAATTGATTCGCATGCATGGGAAAAGTTTGTTTCTGTAATCACACTTCATGAGTTCTGTCGCTTGAACTTGCAGAGAGGAGGAAGAGATGTTGCATTGCTTAGAACAAATATGATTGGAGATATTTTCAAGGTACTGAATGTTGATACGAAACAGCCGTACTAGCTACAGAACTTCGAAGGAAATATTCCGCACCAATGGGTGACAGCTTAATTGCGGCTGCAACGAGAAGAAATGATAAGAAGGAGACTCGCCTGACGAAGCTCGCTGTTGCTGTAGCTTGTCGCAAAAACGCTCGCTAGATTCTTTCTTTGAGCTTAACGTTCTCTGAGTAATCCACCGGGCATGCGATGACAGAGACGGTATCATCGTCGAATGCTGTCTTCAGAATCGGGAGCAGTTCGCTCGCTTTTTCAATTTGGTAACCTTTTGCACCGAAACTTTCAGCATACCTTACAAAATCAGGGTTTGTGAAATCTACAGATGAGTGATGCCCGAAAGCATTATCCATCTCCCACTTGATCAAGCCGTAAGAACCGTCGACCCATATCAAAACAACTATCGGAATGTTTTCTCTCATCGCGGTTTCAAGCTCTGATGAGTTCATCATGAATCCGCCATCGCCACAGGAAGCCAAGACCTTGCGTTCTGGAAAGGCGAGTTTCACCGCAATCGCTCCCGGAAGAGCGAATGCCATCGTGGAAAGCCCGTTTGAAACTAGACACGTGTTTGGTTTGAAAGTTGGATATAGCCTCGCCATCCACATTTTCAAAGCTCCAGTGTCAACAAGCACAATGTCAGATTCTCCTAGAGCAGCACGTGTATCATAGACTATTCTCTGAGGCTTGAGTGGGAACGAATTGTCCTTTGCCCCGCTTTCGAGCTCTTCTTGTACCATCATGCGAAAGCCAAATCGATCCATCTTTAGTTCTTTTTTAGGGCTCGCTCTATTTGAAAGCTGATCTAGCGCTACTGAAAGACTACTTTCTATCCCAACTGCGACAGTATAGTGGTCATCGACTTCCGCAGGAAGTTGGGCTATGTGTATGATTTTCTTGTCGGCGTTACGATTTATCCTAACTGGATCAAATTCTTGAAGATCGTATCCAACTGAAATTATGACATCAGAGCGATCGAATCCAAAGTTCACATAATCTCTATCTGCAAAACCTACCGTGCCAATGAAATTTGGATGATTGCTAGGAAAGATTCCCTTCCCCATGAAAGTAGTGGCAACGGGTATGTTCAATTTTTCTGAAAGCCTGACTAGCGCGTCTTGAGCGTTGTTTCTTGCAGCGCCGTGACCTGCCACAATGATGGGAAACTTTGCGTCTTCTAAGATCTTCGTTGCGCGCTCTACCTGCGATTCAAGCGGAGCGCTATCATACACTCGTGAAGGCAATAGAGGTTTTAGATTCTCTGAAACTTTCGATCGCTCAATGTCCTCCGGGATAGAAATATAGCACGAGCCCGGGCGGGGCGCTTGGGCAACCTTGAAGGCCTTTCGTATCATTTCCGGTAGTGCGCTAGGTGTTTCAATAATTGCAGCCCATTTTGTGATTGGCTTAAACATACTCAAGAGATCAACTAATTGATGAGTCTCCTTGTACGCGCGATCCAGTCCGACCTGAGCGCTCAATGCTACTAGAGGTGCACTGTCTGTGAAAGCGTCCGCAGTCCCAAGGAGCAAATTGATTGCGCCTGGTCCCAAAGTCGCAAGACATACTCCAGCCTTTCCGCTTACCCGACCGTACATATCGGCCATGAAGGAAGCAGCTTGCTCATGTCTTACGAGAATGAAGCGAATCGAAGAAGATCCATTTAGAGCTTCAATGATATCGATATTCTCCTCGCCAGGAAGGCCGAATACAAACTTGACGCCTTCGTTCTCCAAACACTTTGCTAGAAGATGTGCAAAAGATTGCGTTCCGTTGACTGCCATAGGATTACGTTTCTTCCTTTTGTCCCTTCGTAGCGTTAGAAATAAAGCTCTTAGAATTTAACTTTTGAAAAAGATCAAGATTTCTTTCGGAGCTTTGATAAAACGTAACCAACTAGGACCGAAAGCCCTAGCGCTTCAAGAACTGCCCCCAGGTATATGCTCATGATAAGACCCTGTCCAAGTACTGAGGCAATTCTCTCTTGGAACTCTACTGAAACAGTATTCTTCGCATATGCTTCAGCAAATACGTCAAAAAGATACATGTTCGTTGCTGCGACAAACATTATTACAAAAGAGCGTGAAACCAAGCGATTTTTGAGAAATACCCAAGCGCTGAGCCACGACATTGTATGGAAATTGAAGCATTCGTTCTATTAAGGGAACTTGCCTTTTCAGGAAGGCCTCAAGTCTCAATACTTTGTTTTTAGCACCGGGGTTTTTTGTTTTAGATCTGCCCTTCATTTGGCAAAAATGTCATCATTTCCACATCACGCTGTCCCGGCGAGCTATTCTTAAATATCGCTTGCGATATCGTTAGTGATATTCTAAAAAAGTGTAAGTGGATATGAGTTCAAAAAATAGCAGCAGCACTAGCGTCGTCCCAAGAGGATTTTCAAAGTTCTACGTGTTATCTCTTCTGAAAGAAGGGCCAATGACTGGAAAAGAAATCATGGAAGAGACTGCAAAACGAACGCAAGGTTCGTGGAAACCTTCTCCCGGACTAGTGTATCCATTGCTAGGGAAACTTTTGTCTTCTGGCCTCATAGAAGAGGTGGAAGAAGGTAGAGGATATAGGATCACAGTGAGCGGCGAGGATCTTCTTTCCCAATACCAATTGGGTCAGAGCGATATTGATAACCTCTCAGCCGCATTCATGAGACTGGGATTGTTTGGACAGCTTATGGCAAAGGACGCTGTGGACAAGATGATTGGACTGACGAAAGAGTTACGCCAGGACGTCTCAAAACTTGGCAAGGCTCAAAAAGCAAAATACAGAAAGTTTCTAGAATCGGAGCTCCGAAGACTAGATCGCTCTGAGCAGCAACCAAAGAGCGCATAATGAGAGCTCTAAGGCTTTTTCCTCCGTTTGAGTCTAGCTGCTACTTTACGATCCCAAACTGTAAGGAAAAAGGTAAGAGGGCGATAAATCCTCAAATTAAATGGAGTGAACCAACTTCATGGAATTCGGAGTCGTAGTTGGTAGCTTTTACAGCTCGGATGGTATCCTTGCTGCCTCAAAGGCTGCCGAAGAAAACGGGCTAGATTACTTTTTTGTAACTGATCACTATTTGACACCGGTCAGCAACTCTACTGTCGATGCTTGGGTCGCTCTTTCAGCGGTTGGCGCTCTAACAAGAAAGATTCGAATAGGAACCTGCGTAACCCCGATTCCATTTCGCCCTCCCTCACAGCTTGCAAAGATTGTCACAACTGTGGATCAGGTGTCTCATGGTAGAGCGATACTCGGCGTTGGAGCTGGCTGGCACGAGCCTGAATTCTCTGCGTACAGTACTTGGGATGAAGACGGAAGGATAAGAGTGAGAAAGACTCGTGAAGCCCTGGATCTGATTCTTGCTCTCTGGGATAAGGGAAAGCAAAGCGTAGATTTCTCAGGCAAGTACTATTCGGCAAAGGGAGCTGTGCTTGAACCGAAGCCAGTCTCGGATCCTCATGTTCCGCTATGGTTTGGCACCCAAGGTAAGTTCATGCTCAAGGTCGCAGCGAGAATTGCTCAGGGTTGGCTTCCGGCAGTTCCTGGCATCCCTCTTGAGGATTACAGAAAAGTCATATCGACTTTGAGAAATGAAGAGAAAAATATTGGGAGAAAAGATCATGTCAAGGTTTCATGCAACGGGACGATAGCCGAGCTGCAATCAAATCTGTTAGAGCAGTATGCAAAAGAAGGATGCGAGATTGCTCTCTTGACCAAATCGCAAGAGAAAAATGTTGCTGAGGAAATAGGAAAACTGGCTAAGGAAATAGTTCCGTCGTATAAATAAAAGAAGACTGTCCTCGTTGATCTATGGCACGTCTTATTCATTAGGGCTAGATCAAGCCGTTTATTCCCGCATGAATTCAACAAAGAGTCGAGCCACCTGTTCCATTTTCTCGCTAGGTCCAGATTCTCGCCCTTCTTCTCTAGTGAGGTCAAGAGGGGTTTTCTCCTTATCTGTCTTTACGCCTAGATCCGCGCCGTGTTTAAGCAACAGTCTTGCCATCTCGATATCGCCGTTTTGAGCCGCGGCATGAAGTGGAGTGAAGCCTCCTTCTTGCTTCGCGTTCACTTTTGCTCCGTGGTTCAGCAAAAGCTCAGATATTTCGACCTGACGATGAGCCGCAGCAGAATGAAGAGGCATGACCTTCATCATGTTCCTTGCGATTGCATTCACGTCAGAGCCTTTCTCGATGAGATACATTGCAACTTCGAAATGACCGAAAAAAGCCGCCAAATGCAATGCAGTAAAGCCATCCGAAGAGAATGAATTGACTTGTTTCGGATCTTTTGAGATTATTTGCTCCACGGTCACTGTATTGCCGGTCATTGAGGCTTCGAATAGATCCAACTTTGCTCCTTTTGCGATCAGCAGTTCAGCAATCTTAGGCTGACCGTAATAAGTTGCAACTACGACAGGGCTCATGCCTTGGGAATCTTTGACGTTGGAAAGTGTCGAGTCTCTTTGAATTATCTCTTCGACCTTTCTTGCATCTCCTTGCTTAATTGCCTTGAAAAAATCTTCAGACATTATAGACTAACTTTCCTAGCGAACAATCTCTTGCTTTTCATTTAGCTTTAGTTAGGGGATCTCTTTTTCATTTCGCTGCAAGCGAGTAATCGTGCTCAGGTTTCCAACTTTACGCGATTCCGTAACATTCCGATCCTTGCTATGGATGCTTCAACAATGTCGCCGTCTTTGAGATAAGGAACGCCGGTAAATGCGGCAACTCCGAGCGGAGTACCCGTGCATATAATATCGCCCGGTTCAAGCGTTATTCCAGCGGAGAGATATTCAATCATCACTTCAGCTCTGAAGACCATCTCCGAGGTGGTCGATTTCTGCCTGACTTCGTCATTCACGGATAGGGAAATATCAAGGTCGTATGGGTCCTCTAATTCATCGGTTGTTACGAGCCACGGTCCCAACGGAAGTGCGTTGTCTAGGCCCTTTCCCTTCACCCAGTTCTGCCCTAAAGTATTCAGCTTCGATGGCCAACCATCCGGAAACTGCGAGTCTCTGAAGCTCACATCGTTGGCAATAGTGTATCCTGCTATGAAGTCCCTTGCCGTTTGCTTTGGGATATACTTGCCACGCTTGCCAATTATGACCGCAAGCTCAACCTCCCAATCTACTTTATTCGAGTTTCTAGGTATCAGAATAGAATCTTCTGGCCCGATTATTGAATTTTGAAACTTGGTAAAAAAATAAGGCTCAGAGGGTGCCTTGACATCTTGTTCTTTGCCATGCGAGAGGTAGTTCACCGCCGCAAGGAATATCTTCTGTGGATGTAGTACAGGACTCTTTAGTCTCAAGTTCTGTGCCGGTTCACTGTACTTCGACGCTTCGATTCGTCTTTGGTTAGTTCTCACATACTCAAGCAAGTTTTCTTGAGTAATCAAATCCTCAACGCTGCCTATTGCGGCAATCGCTCCGAGACCATTATCTGCCGCCCAGGATCGAATGTCATAAGACATTCCTTCTTGCACCAACGCCACTCTTATCGATCCATCTCGGATATAATTCGCGAGTTTCATCTCTTTTTAACCTCGGAACCAATCAATTAGGCAAGATAAGGAACAAAACTTTGACCTTGTTACTAGTATCCCACGTACACCGTCTTTATTCTGGTGTAGAAATCGGCCGCTTCCTCTCCCTGCTCTTTGAAAGTATTAGAGCTCGAACTCTTGAATCCGCCGAAAGGAACGTGCAGCTCAAGGCCCGTGGTGAGTTTGTTTATCTTTATCACTCCAGCCTCGACCTTGTCGGCAAATTCCAAAGCGCTGGAAAGATTTGACGTGCAAAGTCCCGCAGTGAGGCCGTACTCTGACTTGTTTGCGAGTTCTATTGCCTCTTCAGCGCTGGATGCACTCAACACCGATAAAACTGGTCCAAAGATTTCTTCCTTCGCTATTCTCATGTCAGGGGAGACTGCGTCCAAAATGGTAGGCTCTACAAAGTATCCATCCTGATTGTCGGCATTGGAGCTCTTGTTTCCGCCAACGACCAACTTCGCTCCCTCATTCCTTCCGACTTCAATGTAATTGAGGTCATTTTGCATCTGTCCTTCTGACACGGCAGGTCCCATCTGGGTTTCTGGTAATAACCCATCACCAACAACAGTACTCTTTGCTAGAAGTGCGAGTTTTTCGACAAGCTTTTCCCTGATCCTTTCGTGGACTATAACGCGGCTCGTGGCCGTGCATGCTTGTCCTGTCAATCCGAAGGCGCTTTTTGCAACTATGCTAGCGGCTTCGTCGAGGTTGGCATCTGGAAGCACTATGGTTGGATTCTTTCCCCCCATTTCCAGTTGAACTCTAGCCATCTTCTTCGAGTTTGCCCTAACTTTTTGTATTCCATAACCTACATCGTATGAACCCGTAAAAGAGATAGCATCAATTTCTGAATTAGTGGAAAGCTCCTCTCCCACTGTGCCGCCTGGACCTGTCACGTAGTTTAGGACTCCAGCTGGCAACCCTGCCTGCTCCAGAGCCGAAACTAGCTTCTGAGCGATGAGTGGAGTGAGCGAAGCTGGCTTGAAAACAACGCTGTTTCCACACGCGAGCGCTGGAGCCATCTTCCAAGAAGGAATGGCTATCGGAAAGTTCCAAGGCGTCATAAGTGCGACAACGCCTATCGGCTCTCGCACGGAATAGAGCAGTGTTTTCTTTGACGCCGATGAGAATGTCTTTCCGTTGATTCTACTGCATTGCCCGGCGAAGAATCGAAAGATGTCTACGGACCTTTGGACTTCTCCCTTGCTTTCCGCGAGCGTCTTCCCCTCTTCCTGTGTTAAAGTCCTTGACAGATCTTCAAGATTACTTTCGAGTATCGCGGCGGCTTTGAAGAGTATCTTTCCTCTTTCTGGCGCAGGAGTGTTTCTCCACTTCGGGAAAGCTTCTCTCGCAGCATCTATTGCTTTCCTAGCGTCGTCTCTCCCTGATAATTGGAAAGTCCCGATCGATTCCGATGTTCGAGCGGGGTTGTGGATTTGAAAAGTCTTGCCGCTCTCTGATTTCACCCATTTTCCTGAAATCAAATTACAATATTCCCCTTGGTTCATGATTAGCTTCACGCATTCTCCAATAATTGCTGCCCTGTCATCATCGACAACGATCCAAACAATAGTCAGGACAGGACTCTGGCAGTATTTCTCAATTTTCCGATCCCCTCTATTTCAATTTCTATCACGTCCTTATCTATCAGAGTAAAGTCATCAGGCGGAACGATTCCTGTCCCAGTCATGAAGACGGAGCAGGGCGGTATCGTGTTGTTCGATTTTAAGAAACTGACAAGCTCTTCAATCGTCCTCTTCATTTGGGACGTTGAAACTGATCCGTGAAACATAATCTTGCCCTCCCTTACGATCTTCATGTCGATCTGGAGGTTTCTCGGGTCGGGAATCTCTTTCCGCGTCGAGATAACCGGGCCCAGTGCGCAACAATTTCTGAATACTTTTGCCTGCGGGAGATACAGCGGATTTTCACCTTCAATATCTCGGGCCGACATGTCGTTTCCGATAGTGTAACCAAGCACTTCACAATCCTTTCCAAATACGACCGTCAATTCTGGCTCGGGCACGCTCCACTTTGAGTCGCTACGGATTCCTACATCCTCTTCTGGGCCGACGCAACGAAGACCAGTTGTCTTGAAAAATACCTCGGGTCTTCTGGCGTCATAGACGTAATTGTATAATCCCTTGAGTGAGGTTTCCACTTCTCTGGCCTGCCTGCTCCTCAGATAAGTAACGCCTCCTGCCCAGACTTCTGGCGGTACGAGAGGGATTTTCAAAACGATTTGATCAATCGCGTATGTTTTCAATTTACCATTTGCAGCTTCAAGCTTTGATTCAATTACCGCGTCTAATCCCTCGTTAGCTCGAGCCGCCTCATCAGCCATTGAGAAAAACGAGGAAAAAATCTTAGGATTAATATTTGTAAGGTCGATAATCTCCTTGTCATCAGAAGATATTGCTCCAATGTGCTTCGTGCCCGAGACATAGTTTGGAATGAAACTGCAAATCTTCGTATGAAACCACCCTTGGTATTCTTGAATAAATCCAGCTGATAATAAAGAATAACAACTCAAGCTGCGGTAAAAACTGAAAGATCATCCGAGACAGATGACAAGATTCATTCTACATGTCAGGATAGCGCAGTGCGTCTATCATTCTGAAAAAGAATAAAATCTATCTTTCCGACGATTACGGTAGAAAGGCATGCGAATTAGCGAAGTCGAAACATACTTCCTGAAAGTTCCGCTGGACAGGACAATCAGGGATTCACTGTTCGAGGTCTCTTACATCGGTCTCCCGGTCGTAAAACTCACCACCGACGACGGGCTACACGGCTGGGGATTCAACTGGATGACGGCTGGAGGCGGGGAATTTGCCAAGGAAATGATTGATAGATATATGAAAAAGACCTTGATCGGGAAAGACCCCTTCACTAGAAAGAAAATCGAGCGCGACCTTTTTTTCGCGGAGACTTTCGGATGGGACTTTAGACTAGGTAGGAACGGACTTGCAGTGATGGCTATCTCAGCAATAGACATGGCGCTGTGGGATCTCCTCTGCAAAAGGGCAGATCTGCCCCTCTGGAAAACACTTGGCGGGTACCACGACCGCGTCGAAGCTTACAACACCCACGGTGGATGGCTTTCTTGGTCTATTGAAGACCTCATCTCAAACTCGAAGGCGCTGATATCTGAAGGGTACAATGCGATAAAGATCAAGGTGGGGAGCGCGAATCCTGAAACCGACTACGAAAGACTAAAGGCGGTTAGGGCGGCAATAGGCAACTCCAAGAAGATGATGATAGACGCGAATACAAAGTGGGACTTGGAAACTGCGCTCAGGTGGGGGAGGAAGTTTGACGACTTTGATCCATATTGGTTTGAAGAGCCATTAAATCCGTTGGATATCAAGGGTCACGCCACGCTTCGCTCTCGCATCAAAGCACCAATCGCGATAGGCGAATCAATCCACAACAAGTTCACATTCCGAGATTACATAGAACAGCGCGCAGTGGATATTATCCAGGTTGACGCGACGAAAGTGGCAGGCATAACGGAGTGGCTTGAAGTAGCGAACTATGCCGCCATGAACAACGTCAACGTGTACCCGCACACAAACATTCAACAGCCCCTCCACGTTCAGTTAGTTGCTGCTACTGTAAATGCCTCCGTGGTGGAACACGTTCCATGGCTCCTAGATGTATGGAAGGAGCCGCTTGAGCCCAAGGGTGGGTATTTCGATCTTCCACAGCTCCCCGGCGCTGGAACCGAAATAAGAGAAGACGCAATTCAGAAGTATCGAGTTACGGCTTGATAGCACTTCGCGCCAAGAAGAGGACAGTCGCTCAATACTCAAGTCGCATCTGCAATTTGATGCCCTGTCCTAAGTAACTTATTCTTTTTCTTATAATTCCTTTCGCAAGAAATAACTCCGTCTATAGCTTCATGAACCTTCAACCTAACATCTTTGATCCAAACACTGTAGAGATCTGGATCAGATTCAAAGTTTCTCATTACGTTATCGACGTAAGACAACGAAGATTCCAAGATTTTTTTGGATTTTTCGAAAAGATATTCTTTATGATCATTCTTACTTTCATATCTCCATTCAACCTTTAGATCACATTCTGCTTTTGCTAGCTCTATGGCTGACTTTACATCGATACCGGACCTTACGAAAGGAATTGCCCTCTCCATCGTTCTCACGGAAATTTTGTTATTCATCAATAGCTCCGCGAGTTCTTTCAGCTTAACTGGATCATCTGCGAGAGAAGCAAGTTCTTCGGCATGACTCACAAAGAAATTTTTTTGTGCAAAAAGATCCTCGAGCAACCATTCTGGAAGTTTCAGCAGTCTCAAACGGTTAGAGATATACTCTTGACTCTTTCCTATTTTCTTAGCAAGCTCCGATACTTTTCCATAGTTGTAGCACTTTCGTTCCTTTGGACCTGTATAAGAATAAAATGCCCTAGCTTCTTCCAAGGGGCTGAGCGTCTGCCTCTGAATATTTTCCACCATAAAGACTTCAAATGAACCTTTGTCATCTAGATCCGATATTACAGCGGGGATTGTTTTCATTCCTAGCTGGCGCATGGCTTCAAACCTGCGATTTCCACAAACTAGCTGAAACTCGGAGAACGAAGTTTTGCGAACAACAATTGGGTGTAAGAGCCCAACTTTGAGAATAGATTCCTTAAGCTCGGTTAAATCACCAAGGTTACGCCGGATAAAAAAGCTGGGCTGATGAATAGATGACACTGATAGTTCGATAGTATTTCGTGGAGTCGTTTGAATCTGCTGCTCGGAATTGATCTGCATGCAGCTTGGTCAAAAAGAGACATAGTATTGTGTTATATATGAATAACTATATTTTCTATCGAGTACCAGACTTACTCCTATACATTATCTCACTTCAAATCATTTTTTATTAAGTAATGGCTTTGCCTTTATGGAGAAATTGAAGCGTTCAAATAACGATGGTTCTTATCTTCTGGACTCGAAAGACAGGATCTTACTTTCAGTCTTGCAGGAAAATGCGGACCTTTCTCTTTCCGAGCTAGGCAAGAAGGTCGGTCTTTCTAAAATGGCTGTCTTGAATAGGATGAACGCGCTAAGGAAAGCAGGGATTATCGAGGGTTCTTATTACAAGATAAATGCCGAGAAAGTAGGTCAAGATTACCCACTAATAACGAGAATAATTTGTGCGCCGAAAGGGCCAGAGCAAAGTAAGATTGCATCTGCAATCTCAGCGCTTCCGGGAGTCCAGTCAGTGTATTTGATTTTTGGTACTTTCGACATCCTTATGATCGCAAGAAGAAAGAATAGCACATCAGCGAAAGAACTGATCTATGATATTTCAAAAATACAAGGCGTCAGGAACACTGTAACCATGATACCGCATACGATCATTAAGGAGAGCCTTCTTGTTGATACTCTGAATGACAAATAATCTTTGTAATGGCCTAAACAGATTGTTAGGAACATTCTCTTTGAATTTAGGAGTGCGAAACTCATTCCATGTGGAATAGAAGTACAAGAGCTTCGATTCTATATTATGGGAGAGATTCCTCCGTTCTTCAAAATTAGAATTGAAGGGAAATTCTGAGGCAAAATAAATGAAAATAACCGAAATTCAATCTGGCATTTTACATGTCCCTACTGAGAAGTTGATAACAGATTCTCAACATTCACTCGATAGTGTGGAAGTCGTTATCTGCACGATAAAGACAACAGACGGACTATCTGGGTTGGGCTTCACTTACACTATAGGTACTGGAGGGCTCGCTATCAAAACGGTAATTGATACCATCTACGCGAAGATGCTTACGGGTAGCGACCCCTCTGAAATAAAAGACCTATGGCTCAAAATGTGGAACAAGACCCACGCCGTGGGACGAGGTGGCATCACAAGTCATGCTATGGCCGCCGTTGACATAGCGCTTTGGGATCTAAAGGGTAAGGACTTGGGACAACCATTGTACAAATTGCTGAACGGCACAAAGAAGCCCATTCCGCTATATGATACAAACCAAGGATGGCTGCATTATTCTCAAAAGGAACTTGTTCGCTCGGCCCTCTCCGTGCAGAGAGAAGGTTTCCATGGATTTAAGTTGAAAGTAGGAAAGAAATCCGTTGAGGAAGATGTCAGCAGAATTCGTGCAGTAATAGATGCTCTTAATGGAAAGTTACCAGTTATGGTCGACGCTAATCAGATATTTACAAGAAGCGAAGCAATTAGGAGAGGTAGAGCCTTTGAGAAACTTGGTGTCTTATGGTATGAAGAACCTCTTGTTGCAGATGACCTGCTAGGGCATGCCGATCTTGCACGAGAACTTGATGTCCCGGTAGCGGTGGGTGAAACTATCTTTTCAAAATATGAGTTTGGTAATTACTTCAAAGTTGGTGCCTGCGATATTAGTCAACAGGATGTCTGCCGCGTCGGTGGAATTACTGAATGGATGGAAATTGCCGAATCAGCGGAAGCAAGTGGTATACAGGTTTCTCCGCACTTTGTGATGGATCTCCACCCATCACTCGTATGCTCTATTCCGAACGGTATGTTCGTAGAGTACATCCCCTGGCTGAGAAAGATGTTTACGGATCCGCCTATCGTAGATAGAGGCTTGATTTTCCCTTCCGACGCACCGGGAACTGGTTTAGAGATTTCAAAATCTGCTTTGATCAATTTTTCGGAGGCGACAAGGCCGACTTGAAGTCAAAGACGAAAAAAATGCCGCGATGGTATCCCTCTATTTGGGGCAAAGAAGATGAGCTGGGCGCTATGAATTTACTATCTGCCAAAAAAATTACTGAGGCAGCTAGGCTTGTTAAGCAAGGCCGAGTTTTCAACTTGGCTCATACGCTCGAAGATGGCATGCCTCTTAACCCGTTTCATTCGGATTTTCTTTATTTTACTTATAGGGACACCGATGAAGCGCTTATGATGATCAACAAGCAAATCGCGAATAGCAACAAGGTATCCTACATGAACCTTAGGATGGAAATGTCCGACCACACTGGCACTCACGTCGATGGGTTGAATCATGTTTCAATCAATGGACAGATGTATAATGGAAAGGACGCGCGTCGCCTAACGAGTAGACGAGGGACGATGAAGCTTGGCATGGAAACCATGCCTCCTATATTCTCTCGCGGCGTACTCGCAGATATGACACTAATTAAAAAGACTCTTTCAAAGGGTGCCATTACGCCATATGAACTAAAAAAAGTCTTGAAGATTGAAAATGTATCTGTCCGCTCTGGAGAAGTCCTGCTAGTCTACACCGGATGGGAGCAACTGTGGATGAAAAATAATTCAAAGTTTGTTTCCTTCATGCCGGGAATCGATGTCGATACTGCTAATTGGCTTGCAAATGTTGGCGTTGTTGCTGTTGGGTCTGATACGCAAAGCGTGGAAGTAGAACCCAATGAAGATCCGTCAGAAGATGGGATAGTGCACCAAATACTCTTGGCCAAGAACGGAATACACTTGATAGAGAACATGGTTTTGAGCGAACTTGCAGCGAAGAAAGTGTATGAGTTTCTTTTTGTGTGCGTCCCGCTTAAGATCAAAGGAGGGACAGGCTCTCCTGTGTCACCAATTGCAATCTCTTGAAAAGTTAAAATAGGATTTACCTATTGCCATTCATTAATGCCGTCAGAGTTTTCTGGTGTTAGTAAAGTTGCAATCGTCGTTATCGTGATAATAATCATCGTTGTTGCTGGCGTGGGGGCATACGCTCTCACTCTCAAACCCAGTACTGCTACAACTTCAAGTACATCTTCTACTCCTACTACTGCTACAAGTTTTGCATATCCGGTCGTTACGAATTTTAGCGCAGCCGCAATGCAAGCTCTGTATCCCACGTCTCCAGTAACGATAAAGGAGTATGCATGGAGTGGTTATCCTCCCACCGCAATGGTGACACAATTTGAGGCAGCGTTTCCTAACATCCACATCGATCAGACTCCAGATCAAAATCCTTCTGGACTTCTCTCCGCACTAGAGACGCATTCCTATGTTTACGACGCTTTTAGAATTCAATATCTTCAACTGCCTCAAGAGATTTCAACTGGAGAAGTTGCCAACATTACAAGTTATGTTGACTCTTACTTTCCAAATCTGAAGACTCAGGTAGCTGCCTCGGCACAAACCTTGGTTGATGGAGGCACTCCAGGAAACTGGTATTGCATTCCCGAGGATTTG
>JARCRS010000033.1 GCA_029850555.1 archaeon
TCGGGCTGGCAGGTCGCGATTTCTCAGGT
This sequence comes from archaeon, assembly GCA_029850555.1. Lineage (GTDB taxonomy): Archaea > Thermoproteota > Nitrososphaeria > Nitrososphaerales > CADDZS01 > JASHOD01. The sequence continues at coordinate 30 of JARCRS010000033.1, forward strand.
GTCTCAAACTCTCCAAATATTCTATGGAAGCGGATCGAACCTGTATCAACTATTTAGCGTAAACGAAGGATTGAGTTTCAGCTCTCCTCTGAGTGTTTCAACTTCACAAAATTCGCTCGCAGGCCTCACTTCAGTGTACTCTGGCGAAGGCGTGGCCTGGATCAGTGGAACATCTCCCTTCAACCTCGAATTTTTTGCTCTATCGGCCACAACTGTAGTAAACACGAGCCCATTTCCTGTGCATTTTGTGAGTCTCTACATCCAGGACAGCACAAATAACGCGCTCTATCATTTTGATGTGAACTCATCTTCACCAGGCGTCTCTGGCGTCTTTGATTACTGGGCACCATCCGGTGAAACAATAACAGTCCCAGAATCTTTCGGATGGACAGTAAATGACGCGTTTACAATAACAGTAACTACGGACCAAGGGATACTCACTACATATGCTCTAACTGCACCTTCCTAGCTTCATTCTGGTGACATGAAAGTTTGTGGCGCAAATTATTTCGCAAACGAACTTCGAGAAGAGGCATTAGCGAAATCATAGCAACGTTACTGATGATTTTACTAGTCGTCAGCATTTCAACGGCCGTATACGCGTACACCACAAACGGCCTAGGAAGCTATGGTTCCAATTTCTCGAACCTGCTTTCAAATCAAGGGAATTCTATTTCCCAGCAGATAAGTATCGAACAAGCTACTTTCAATCTCACTAGTAATTCGCAGGCCGGTGCCGATATTTACGTAAGAAATACTGGCACGGTCCCTCTAACGATAGCCTCTGTGTATGTCCAGAACGTTACTTCAAACAGTTTTGTGTTAGCATACTCAGTTTCTCCTCAAGTCAATGTCCAAACAGGAAACTTTGCAAGGATAGGAATCCACTTTACTCCTGACGCGCAAGCCACATACCAATTTATGGTCGTAACGACGCTCGGAACATCTCAAATTGCAAGCTTCCCGGCTTAGCTTAAGAATGAAAACTTATCCAATGCATTACTTTAGCGCTACTGCTTAAGCTCTCTATCAACGAAGAAACCTTTCTGCAAAAATGCAAATATGAAGCTTGAGAGACCATATCATAATTTTACTCTCTAACGTTTGAAAGATCCTCATTTAGTCTATAAACGTGATTTCATGAAACTCTTTATGAATCGCTCGCATCAAATACTCCGAACTAGAAAGTACGGTTTGAGTAAGAAAAAACCCACAGTGGTACGGCAAAGAAATAAAAAAAGAGGCAGAGCATCCTCGCTCCGCTTTTGCGAAATAAGTTTTCCTTAGATACGCTCTAAAATTACACTCGTAGGGTTTGCCCAACATAGATTAGATATGGCGAAGCTATGCCATTTGTTTGGGCGATTTGTTGCCAGGAAATCCCGTAGCTTTGCCCTATAAGATATAAGGTGTCTCCGGGGCGAACTGTGTAAGTCCCGGAAGCTGCGGAACTACTGCCGCTTAATTTCAACACCTCTCCTTGGTAGATTATGTATGGATAACTGATTCCGTTGTTAGCTGCAATTGTTTGCCAGCTTACTCCAGTTCTTTGACCAATGAGATAAAGAGTATCTCCTGAATTTACTGTGTAGGTTCCAGAGCTAGTACTCTGAGGTGGATTTGATGTGCTTGGAGCTACATAGATTGATCCGTGTTCATTTTGGAACTGCTGCGCATAAGCTAGGACTGCATTCGAATATGCCCAGTTTCTCGCTCCATTTTCTACTTGGACTGGTCCAAGATTGTACGCCTGAAGAGCTAGAGCCGTGTTTCCAAACAGATTGAAGTCACTCTGTAGTCCAGCTGTTCCATAGTAGATATTTGTCCAAGGGTCAAACAAATTCGCTGAACCGAGATTATCGCAATATGGATTGACTTGCATGAGACCCAAATCATGAGTATAGTCACAGCCAGAGTTAATCACCCGACTTACGGCGTAGGTATTGAAGCCGCTTTCTAGCATGATCACTCCCTTGACAATGAATGGGTCAAGGCCGCGACTTTCAGAGATTTGTAATATGATCGAGTCGTATTGATCTTGTTGCCAATTTCCCGTCGATATGGGATCTGAAGCGGCTGATGCTGATTTGACGCCTAGGTGCGAGGTTTGGTTCAAGTGACTTAGCGAAGGCGCAAGTGCGCTGAACGCGAGTAGAGCCACAAGTGTGACCAACGTTGCCCTTATTTTCCATGAGTTTCTTGTCCTATTCAAGAAAAATCCTCGTGAGCCCGTAAGGATTTTCTATATTAATCCCTTGAGAATCTTCTCTACACAAATGCAAGCGGTTATGAAGCTAAGGCCTTGCAGTTGCAACACATAATGCCTAAATTAATTGCTAGAACTTTTCTATATGAAACGCTTCATTCTAGACTGAAAATAAGCATTGGTCTCCTGTTTTCGTTAATTGGAAGACAGATAGCTCAATTTTCGTCGTTTAACAGTTCTCTAAAGCTATTGCTTTTGGATAAATTCGGCTTTTCCCTAACTCTCAGTTAAGAATCCTAGCCTTTGGGAATCGACGATCTTGATATTGCGCCGCCGGACGTCCTTCAAATTTTCAATAATTCTTTGCTCTAATTGAAAGTCTCTTGCAAACTTTTCGACCTCGGCCCAGTCAATTTGTTTTCGAGTAGATCTGATGAACCTGTTCAAACGATCCGCATTGATTTTGCTTATTCTTTCCGGCGGTCTGAAAGCCAAGCGTGTTCCTATGATTGCTTCGATCGAGAGAGTTTGAAACTCTTGACCCCACCGATTGACATTGGCAGCATAAGGCGTGAGCTTCGTTAGATCATAACCATTGTAGGTCTGGAAGATCTCAATTATGAAGGGCCTTTCATTTGTGGGGCTAAGAGAAATGGCGAAAAAGGGCTGACGCCTTTGTTCGCGCATCGGGTTTTGAAGTAGATAGTTTGGAGGTCTCCCGTTTGAAAGCGGGGCAAGGATGTTACAGAGTTTTTCTATCATTCTCATAGTAAGACCGCTGGCGAGGAGGTCGAGATCCTTGCTTGCAAGCGCCCTTTTCTTCATGTGAAGGCTCATTGCTTGCGATCCAAAGACCCACACATCACCTGCTCCCAATCTAAGAAGCTCGTTGTAAGTTATGGCGAGAATCTTTCGCCATCTACTAACGGGGCTACGAACCTGTCTTAGGACTGACATCAAGACTCAACCTCTTAGTCCTAGCTGCTTTCCAGCATATTCAACGACTTCGCTGGGGCTGACGATCTCCTTTGGAATGCGAGCGATTATTTTTGGATCAATCCCTTTGATTTTTTTTAGAAACGATCTCCGGCGATTAGCGTACCTATTTCTCAGCTCGTAGAGGGTTGGAATATCTTCCACTCTAGGATTGGGCGACGAGAGAGTCCAATCTATTGCAAAGAGTATTCCGAGTATTAATCTCTCTACTCCTTCTTGGCTTGCGCGGTTGATCAGGTAACTGTAATCGATCTTTTGTGTCGCAAGCAATGCTGTAGCAAAGACGATTAGTTCCGAAGACCGGCTAGGCCGACGTTTTAGCAGAAACCTCAGAGAATAGATCAGAGCATCTTCTAGTCCGGCATACACTTTGCCTTCTGAAAGTCCAGAGCGAGAAAGGGCGGCCATATCTGTTTTGACGTAAAGCGACATTGGTGAAGGAATATCCCAGTTAAGTCCATGGAAAAGGAGAGCTTTTTCTCCGGCCTCGATGACTGGTTCGTCTTTTTTAGCGATTGTATGGTACACCTGTTTTTGTCGAATGTTCTGTTGGGCCGTTCTTTGATAATCAACAGTTAGGACCTTGCTCAAGACTAGCAAATCCAAATATTTGCGAAAACTCCGGTGGAAAGCAAGTATTCTCTTTTCCGCCAGCCCTTCGAGAATACCATTGAAAGTTGGCTCTTTGCCCTTGTGCTCAAGAGCTCTCACAGTAAGCAAAATTTCAGATATGACGATAGGACTTTTAGCATGCGCTCGATAGAGTTGCATAGCCATTTTGTTATATTTCCTAGGTTGTATTATACATAGGATATATAAAAAGCTGGAGGAACTATTGCAACTTCGGGTAACCGAAATTTTCGGAGCCTGGATCAAATGATCATATTATTCTCACTGCCAAGGACGGATAACGAGTAAGTTTCAATATCTTCTAGATACATCTTGAGATAGCTTCAAACGCAATGATCAGCGATCAGATGCTTTCCACTCAGATTTGAGCAAAAGAAGCAGTTGCGTTTCTTTCGCATTCATAGTAGCTCTTCCGAGCTTGTTTGGCACAACCAGCGATGCTCTGGTTTGAGAAAGACTTTCCTAATCTCGTGTGTCACATCTTTTAGAGCAATCCAAAGGAGCCTTGTTCCTTATTGGATGGCACGCGGCTACTAGTAATAAATAGAGGTAGGAAGAAGCTTGCAAAGGCGTTGGCGACCTTCTATTTGAGTCCTATTCTTCGTTTTTTATATTCGTACGTGTTTAGGTCTCAGTCCTTTCTGATAGAGGCCGAAAGACGTTTGGCCGAGTCCTTGATCTATCAACTTTAGTCGTCGATGACATCCCAAGAAGAGCAGAAATGTCCAACCTGCGGTCTTTCCTTAGCTGCCTTTCAAGAGCTCAGCAAACAGGTCGAGGAGCTGAAGCATGAAGTAGCTGAGCTGAAAAAGCGGCTTTCCATTTATGAGAACTCCAACTCGCCCCCATCGAAGAATTCACTTCTGTACAGGGAGATGAAGAGCAAACGAAGGCAAGAGCGGATTGATCTAGAAAACAAGAACGGTTCCTCTTCTCTGACGCTCCCAAAGAAGGTCGGAAGGAAGGATGGACACGTGGGTGTCACGCAGATATTCACTCCGACTGGCAACCCAATCATCCACACGATGGACAGATGCCCCAACTGCAATTCGACCAGACTGTCTGTTACATCGACAGAGAAGAGAACGGTCGTGGATGTTCCAGAGCCTCTTCCGTACACCGTGAAGGAGCACGTCATAAACATCTACAGCTGTTCAAGCTGCGGAGCAGGCGATCTGATTCCAGAATCTGCCAGAAGAGACCTCCCATCATCATCGCTTGGAGTAACGAACCAAGAAAACAGTATAGTAACTCTCGGGAAAAACACGCTCTCAATCACATCACTCCTGTGGTCTATCGCAAGGCTTCCACAGAGAAAGATTTCTTACGTAATTGAGTCTCTTTATCACCTGAAACTCTCGGCAGCCACAGTAGGGCATGCTCTTGAGCATGTTTCAGAGAGTCTTGAGGCATTCCATGAAAGGGTCAGGAACAAAATCAACAGATCAAGAAAAGCCAATTTCGACGAGACTGGAATGCCGGTGGCTGGAAGGAAGGGATGGATTTGGATCGCAGCAACGAAAAAATATGCATTCGTGCAGGTTGCCATGAGCAGAGGAAGCGATGTGCTCGAAAAATATTTCCCGAAATTCAGAGGCGTCGCGACAGTCGACGGCTGGAAATCATACAGGTACTTCTCCATCCTCCAGAGGTGCTGGGCTCATCCCTTGAGGGAGGCTGAGATACTCGCCTTGAGAACAAAGGGAAGAGGCAAGGAGGAATCTGAATATCTCCTGTCCTCACTCAGGCGCTTGTTTCATGAGACTAAAAGTGAACTGAACGAGCATCCTCCGCCCAATCGGAAGCTCTGTCACAGGCAGATCCGCAAGCTCGGATATATTCTGTCGAGAAAGTACATGGATGCCGATGTAGCGAAATTCGTCTCGAAACTGAAAGGCGCATCGAAGCATCTATTCACTTTCACATTGTTTCGCAGTGTAGATCCGACAAACAGTCGTGCCGAGAGGGAGCCGATCGTCCATCGAAAAATACGAGGGCAGCTCAAGAATGAGAAGGGGATAGTAATGTTCAGCAGGCTCATGACAGCTGTGTCAACATGGAAACT
>JARCRS010000034.1 GCA_029850555.1 archaeon
TCCATGAGCGGAGCAAACTTTACCGATCTCTTGAACGGCGATTCCATAACCAAATTCCCCTAGATTCGCCCCTTCGAACTCTTTCGGAAGGGGGATTCCAAGGTATCCATGATCGGCAAACTTTCTCACATTTTCTTCAGGGAATTTTTCTTCCTTATCGTAATACTCGACAGTATCTGCTATCTCAGTTCTTAGAAATTCGCGTAGTGCACTTCGAAAGATATCGTACTTTGGCGGGAGCTTGTAATCGTAGACGAGTTCCTCGATTCTCGAACCGTCTGGGCTCAAAGGAAGATCCTTTTCCTCTTTACTTTCCAGTGTATTTAGGGGGTCTTTTCATTAGAAAAGCCTCTATTCCTTCGCGGAGATCCTGGCTCTGGGCCGTTGCTCTCGCTCCCTCGATCTCGTACTCGAGACCTTTCTCAATTGATGGCTCTTGCAATCCTTTGTTTATCGCTATTTTTGCCTGCATTACGGCAAAAGGCGAAGTCTTTGCTGCGAGCATTCTGACATAATCGACCGCTGCTCTGAGCTCTTCCCCGTCGGGGACAACCTTGTTGACCAGTCCGATTCGAAGCGCTTCCTGGGCGTTGATGAGCTGTCCAGAGTAGATCAGTTCCTTCGCCTTTGCCTTTCCAATTAACCTAGGCATTCTCTGAGTTCCGCCCCAAGCAGGGATCAGCCCGAGTGTCACTTCTGGCTGACCGAACCTCGCTCGATCCGAAGCAAACCTGAGATCGCAAGACATCGAGAGTTCACAACCTCCACCTAGGGCAAGTCCATTAATTGCGACGAGAACGGGTTTTGGAGAATTTTCAATGGCGTTGAAAGCATCGTGGCCTACTTTGGCTATTCTATCGGCGTCCTGCGGACCAAGATCTTGCATCATTTTGAGATCTGCTCCAGCGCAGAAAGCGTTGTTTCCGGCACCAGTGATCACGATCCCTCGAACCTCGGGATCATTATTTCCTTCTTTCACCGCTGCGACAAGTTCTTCGAGTAACTTCATATTGAGAGCGTTAACTGGAGGATTGTCGATCGTTATTACGAAAGCGCTCTCTTCCTTTCGCTTCTTTATGAATTCTGAACTGCTCATAATCTAAACTGACACACCCGTTAGTTTTACTAATCAAACTAGATGAATTCCGAGTTTTAAACCCTTGCGAGGATACAAGGCCTCATGACCTTGTTAGACCAGCAAGTCGAGACAAATTTGCAAAAAGCAAATAATTCTCAAAATCGGGTAATATCAAATTCAGTGCGTTTGGTTAGAGATCCTTAACGTGTTCTCCGTCTCAAGCGCAATCCCTTCGAGATACCTTTCAGCATCAAGAGAAGCCTCGCATCCCATTCCGGCGGCCGTCACCGCTTGTCTATATCGAAAATCGACAACATCGCCAGCCGCAAAGACGCCTTCAATATTCGTCAGCGTTCCATCATGTACTTTGATGTACCCCTTTGCATCAGTTTCAATCTGACCCTTGAAAAGCGATGTCGAGGGCTCGTGACCAATCGCTATGAAGAGGCCATCCACTTTGAGAGTTTCCTTCCTAGCCGTGATTATGTTCTCAAGGACTACACTTTCCACTTTGTCTTTTCCCAATACGTCAGAAACGACGGAATCCCAAACAAACGAGATCTTCGGATTTGATCTAGCCTTCTCTTGCATGATCTTTGACGCCCGTAACTTGTCGCGCCTGTGAACAACCGTGACTCGATTCGCGAATTTGGCAAGGAAAGTTGATTCCTCCATCGCAGTATCTCCGCCGCCGACTACGACCACATCTTTTCCTTTGAAGAAGAAAGCATCACAAGTCGCGCAAGCCGAAACTCCCCGGCCCCGTAGCCTGAGCTCCGAAGCTAGCCCCATCCATTTGGCTTGAGCGCCTGTAGTAATAATCACGGCGTCAGCTGTGTAGGTTTCCTCGTCAACTTTGATAACGAACGGGCGTTTTTTGAAATTAACCTCGGTGACGTCCTTATCGATAACAAGTGCTCCAAATCGTTCAGCTTGCTTTCGGAATTTTTCCATAAGCTCCGGTCCCTGTATGCCCTCGGGAAAGCCAGGATAATTTTCAACATCTGTTGTAATCATCAACTGTCCTCCAGATTGAGAACCTGCCAAGACGAGCGGCTCAAGGTTTGCCCTAGCTGAATAAAGGGCTGCTGTGTATCCTGCAGGCCCCGAACCTATGATAATCAAGCGCTTGTGCATAATACCAGATCTTTTAGTATTGTCCTTAAATCCGTTTAAACTTGCCTGTCATGAGTAGTTGTAGAAGCCTCTTCCAGTTTTCCTACCCAGTCTCCCGGAATAGAACATTTTCTTCACAATTTGCGTGGGCCTAGGCATAGGCTGGCCCTCCATCTTTCTGATGTTTTCCTCGACATGATATAACACGTCGATACCTATGAGATCCGATAGTTCAAAGGGGCCCATGGGCATCCCGGCCCCTGCTTTCATCGCTTGGTCAATATCTCTCATTGATGCCACCCCTTCTTCATAGAGAGCATATGCTTCGTTTAGCATCGCGCCCAGTATTCGATTTACCAAAAATCCGGGGACTTCCTTAACTCGGATCGGAAGCATTGGATATCTATGATTACGTAGTGGGGTCAGAAAATCGATTGTATCGCTGATAGTGTCTTCGCTTGTTTCTAGCCCCGGAATAACTTCAATCAAAGGAAGAGTGATCGGCGGGTTGAAGAAGTGAGTTCCGATTACTTTGTCTCTTCTTTTCTTTGTCGCAGAAGCCATTTCGGTGATAGAAAGAGTTGAAGTGTTCGAAGCAATAACACATTGACTTGGGAGGATGGGATCAAGCTCGGCAAAAAGGCTCTTTTTCGCTTCCATTTCTTCGATTATTGCTTCTATGACTAGGTCAACATTCTTGAACGGTTCAAAGCTTTCAGAAGGATGGATCTTTGCAAGAACTTCCGAAATTCTTTTTTCGTCATAAGTCGGCTTTAGTTTTGCGCGAATCGACTCTTTCTGATCCTCGTTTAGCTTAACGCCATCCTGCTCTTGAATCCGAGCAATCTCTCGATCAGCTTTTGATTTGTGGAATGCAACGAGTCCATCCAAATCCCTTCTGATATTGCTAATTCCTTTGTCAATGAGTTCTTTTGAAACATCCTTAACATAGACTTCGTAGCCATTCATCGCCATAATCTCTGCGATTTGGCTTCCCATCGCGCCAGCTCCGATTACTCCAACGTTCCTTACGTACAGCATTACAACTGCACACTAATGCCCGCGTCTATTTTTTGTTATCGTAAGGGAAGGAGATGAATGGATGCTTGGATTGTGTTAGACTTTTTCAAAAACTATGCCGGGAAGGTACGACTTTATGAACCGAACTCGCTGGCCTACTGGTAAATCAGAAGACTTTGAAATGAAAGGAATCCAGCCCGTCATCTTTGGTCCATCATCCAGCTCAACAATTGCCCAGGCGTAGGGAACTTCGTTCATGAATTGCTCAGGGGCAACTTGCTGAATTGTATAGGTTATCACTTTTCCTTCCTTTGCAAACTCGACTTTCTCAAGATCGGATTTGTGGCAGACCGGACAAAAGTCTATTATGTCAATTTGTTTATGACCGCAATTCCTGCACTTGTACCCTTCGATCTTGCCTTCACGTATTGCGTCCTGAAATTCCTTTATTGTAAGAGTGTCCTCAGCCTTTTCTGTTTCTTGATTTGCCTTTTGCATTGATTCATTTCCCTTCCAATCTAGCGTTTTTCAAAAATATGTACCGCGCAGCTTCCGCCGGTTGCACCTACGTTATGTGTTAGGGCTATTCGTGCGTCCTTGATCTGCCTCTGTCCTGCGCGGCCATTTAGCTGCTCGTAAACCTCGACAACCTGACCAACGCCGGTCGCTCCAACGGGATGGCCTTTTGCTTTCAAGCCGCCGGAAGGATTAACAGGAGTTTGTCCGCCAGGTTTAGTTTGGCCCTCTTCAGTTGCCTTGGCAGCTTGTCCTCGTGGATAAAATCCAAGATCTTCGAGAGCGACAAGTTCTGCTATTGTAAAGCAGTCATGCACCTCGAGGAAGTCAATGTCTTTTGGACCAAGGTTTGCACGTTTGAATGCTTCACGTGCAGCTAAGACAGCAGAGTTCAATGTTGTTAGATCGGGTCTCTGGTGTAGGGCGCCAGTTCCACCGGCCCTGCCCGATGCCACAATCTTGATCGCTTCCGAGGCATGGCCGTTCATCCTTCGAAGAAATTCCTCGGAGCAGAGCACCGCTGATGCAGCCCCATCGGAAAACGGACATGCGTCAAAAAGTTTCAAAGGACTTGCAACCACAATCGAATTCATTACATCATCGACTGTGATTTTTTTATGAAAATGAGCATTCGGATTAAACATCGCATTTTCATGATTCTTAACAGCAACATTGGCGAGCTGCTCCTCAGTTGTGCCATACTTTGTCATGTGCGCGCGGGCAATAGACCCGTATAACCCCGGAAAAGATGCGCCACAGGCTCCTTCGAAGATATAGTCGGAGCCAAATGAGAAGTATGTAGTGGCTGTGATAGTGTCGAGCTGACTTACTTTCTCCACTCCAGTAACAAGCATACAATCGTAGATCCCTGCGCCAATGTTCACCCATGCTTCTCGGATCGCTGAAGCTCCGCTGGAGCATGCGGATTCTATCGTGGAGGCAGGAACGTCAGGTATCCCAAGACCTGACATTATGATCGGACCCAAATGTCCTTGTTTTTCAGCCAATGAAAACGCGTTTGCGACAAAGCCAGCTTGGATGTCGTTCGGTTTTATGTTCGATTCAATGATCGCCTTCTTTGAAGCTTCGAGAGCTAATTCTCTGGCAGAAAGCAAAGATTTGCCATATTTCGTTGTCGCAGCGCCTAAAACAAAAACATCTTTCATAATCGATACAGGCGTAGTTGTCAGTTAAATGGCAATATAAGAATTGACTGAAGTTTTCTTTGTCTTTTAAATCGAGGCAAGGAAAGACATATCGGAAGCCGACTTACACCAGTTAGCGGGTTGAGACTTTGAACGGAACAAAAATTGGCGGTGTCATAATTGGTGTACTAGTCACATTGTCCGGAGGTACATTTGCTTTGCAAGGATTAGGAAAGCTTGGAACGGGAAGCCCCATGGACAATAATGCCTCTTGGATCTACATAGGTTCCTTTCTACTTTTGGTGGGCGTTGTTCTAGTCTTATTTTCTCTTGGTGTCTTTGCAGGAGTGAGGAAAAGCAATATCAAAATCTAATCGTGAGAATTGACGGTGTAAGTACGTTGAATCAGGGAGCAAGCACATCCTTCGCTTTCAAGAGCGGAGCAATGGGTGGAATTGTTGCCCTAATCTTTTCCTTCATAGTTCGATTAGGCGGCTTTGCTCCTTTTGCTCCTGAAATGGCGATAGAAAAATTCATCTCAATCATTCCGGCTTCGTTAGAGCAACCGATGGTTCAGGCTTTTGGAGATACGGCAGGTCTTTTAGGTCTCGCTATCGCTTCAATTGTCGCCGTCTTGTTGTTCGGGGCTTTCGGGGTACTCTTTGAGAAAGTTTATTCTCCCTGGATAATCAGGTATCGACGACTAACACGAACTGAGCAATTTCTGATTTATTCTATCTTTCCTTGGCTCTTTTTCGGTTTAATCATCTTCCCTTTATCTGGAACCTATTTTTTTGGGGTTAACGCGCCTGTACTCTACAGTCAATATGCAGAGATCCTTTCTCCTGTCGCTCTTCTTTTTTCGCAACTTCTATTCAGCCTTGTTCTTATCTCGATCTACAAGAGCGCGGGTATATTCGAGAGCTCGATGACCCAAACTTCAGTTTTGGAAAACAAGACACAACAGGGGATTTTGTCCCCCGCAAGGAGAGTCTTCATCGAACGAAGCGCAATCATCGTTGGAGTTGCCATACTCGGTCTGACCAGCATTGGAAGTCTTCTATCATCCGCCGCTACTTCTTTGAGTGCAAGCGGGTCAAGAGCGGGCTCTTCCTATGAGCTGTCGCAAGCCCCTCCAGTGTTTCAGGATAAGCGTCTTTCGAGTCTTGTAGATTCAGAAATAACTTCGAACGACAACTTTTATCGTGTCGCGATTGACTTGTTTGATCCCAGCGTCAATCCAAACACCTGGAATCTTCAGGTATCAGGATCTAGTAACTCCAAGAGCTATACTCTCGACGATCTAAAGAGTTTGCCAAATGTTTCGCAATACACAACATTTGAATGTGTTAGTAACCTTGTGAATGGAAATCTCATAAGCAACGCGAAATGGACAGGTATCAAAATCTCTGATCTCCTTTCCAATGCCGGCTTGTCCACGTCAGGGGTTCAATACGTCGTGTTTTATTCGGTCGATGGATATAGCGTAGGGATTCCCCTTTCGAGAGCTCTTATGTCAGATAGCATTCTGGCTTATCAAATGAATGATGCGGATCTTCCGCAGAAACATGGCTATCCCTTGCGGGCGGTAATTCCGGGACTTTACGGGATGATGAGTGGGAAATGGGTAACAAAAATAGCTCTAGTCGATTCCTTCTACAATGGTTACTGGCAGACGCGTGGATACACGGCGACAGCTACCATAAACACACTAGCTTTCATAATTGTTCCTGGCGACGGATCCACTGCGAGCATTTCTCAGAATAATGGATCTGTTCTCCTTGGTGGTTATGCATTTGCTGGGGACCGGGGAATCTCAAAGGTTGAGGTAAGCTTCGATCAGGGACAGACTTGGCAAGCTGCCACTCTCAAAAACCCAATCTCAAATTTGACATGGACTCTGTGGGCTTTTAACTGGTTTCCGGCAAAAACTGGATCATATCTAGTGTATGCCAGGGCAACCGACGGAAATGGTCAAGTTCAAACTGCGGCCCAAACGTCTCCTTATCCGAACGGTGCAACGGGCTATGCCATGATAACAATCAATGTGACTAGCTAAAAGTGCAAATCTCTCATGAATCTTAAAATAATCCGATGAGAGCAATTCTCTCAGATTCAGATTTGGAGACAGTAACAACGAGACCATGGGCAAAATTTTATCCCTCTGATATTCCCCTGATTATCGACTATCCGAAAGAACCTCTTTTCAAGATCCTCACTGAAAGTGCGAAAAAGCATCCGGACTGGGTTGCAATTTCCTATCTGGGAAAGAAAATCACTTACAGAGAGCTCGATCAACTTGCGAATCAATTCGCGAACGGCTTGATTTCTCTCGGAATTACAAAGGGATCTAAGGTCGCCCTCATTCTTCCGAATGTGCCCCAATATGTTTTCTGCTTTTTTGGTATTTTGAAAAGCGGCGCCACAGTTGTGCCGTGCAATCCACTATATAGAGAGAAAGAGATCGAGTTTCAGTTACAAGATTCCGAGGCAGTCGCAGTAGTGCTTCTAAACAACATTGTCGGACCCAATAACTTCTATCAAGAATTTGAAAAGTGTCGCCCGCGACTGGGGAAGCTGAAACATGTCTTCGTTACGTCTGTTACCGATTACTTGCCACCAGTCAAAAAGCAGCTTGCTGGACCAGTTAGGAAGATTCGAACACTCCAAAAGGAGGGGGCTGTAAAACTTGCAGATTTTATTCGAAATCAACCAAGAAGCGAACCAAATTCTGAGACTCTCGCTATAGATCCAAAGAACGACGTTGCAGTCATTCAGTACACTGGAGGAACTACTGGCATATCGAAGGGGGCAATGCTAACACACGAAAATATTGTGTCAAACTCTGTTATTGTTTCCTATTGGACCGGCATGTCAGAAAAACAAGAAACGCTTCTGGCTGCGATTCCATTCTTCCACATTTACGGGTTAACAGATGCCATGAATGCCGCGATTTATGCAAATCAAAGAATTGTACTGCTCCCCTCGTTCAATCCTAAGGAGGTCTTAGAAACGATTCAAAAAGAAAGAGTTCAGATATTTCCTGGAGTTCCTACTATGTATGTCGCCCTGCTCCATCACCCAGATCTCGGAAAGTACTCCATAGGCTCAGTCGAGCGCTGTGTTTCTGGAGGGGCGCCTTTGCCACTAGAAGTTCAAAAGAAATTTAATCAAGCAACAGGAGGAAATATCGTAGAAGGATATGGCCTTACTGAAGCTAGCCCGGTGACTCACGTAAATATTATACGCCCTAACGCAGTGAAAAAGGAAGGCTCTATAGGGATTCCAATCCCAAACACCGACGCGAAAATCGTCGATGTCGAGACCGGAACAAAGGATCTTCCAGTGGGCGAAATGGGTGAGCTCGCCGTGAAGGGCCCTCAAGTAATGAAAGGTTATTGGAAGAGCGAGGAAGAGACAGCCAAGGTTTTCAGGGGGGACTGGCTCCTGACTGGCGACATTGCAAAACAGGATGAGGACGGTTTCTTCTATATTGTCGATAGAAAGAAGGACATGATCGACGCCTCAGGTTTCAAAGTATGGCCAAGGGAGGTGGAGGAAGTTCTGTTTACCCATCCTGATGTAAAGGAGGCCGCAGTTATCGGAGTTTCAGATCAATATAGAGGCGAAACAGTAAAGGCGTTCATTGTCCTCAAAGACAAGAACAAAAACCCAGGAGCGGACCAAATCAAAGCTTACTGCAAGGAGAGGATAGCTCCGTACAAAGTTCCAAAGATGGTCGAATTTGTCGATGATCTTCCAAAGTCACTAGTCGGGAAAGTTCTAAGGCGGAAACTACGCGAGAGAGAAGCGCAAAAATAGTTATCCAAACAACGAAGGATTTTCTCCAGCCTGCCCCATCTTTACTTTCCAGTTTATTTCCTGAAGACCCAAGAGTTTTCTAAAGCTGTTTGCTGTTGATGGCGCAAAACCCTCGAAGTGATTGCTCATCAACACATAGGCTCGCTTAACGCTATTCGGGGCGTTTTTCAGGTTGTCTAACCACTCATTAAGGATACTTGTCTTCTCTCTCTGCACATGATCGAACTTGGGAAATTCTCCAAACTGCCCCATAAAGCGAAGGTAAAGAAAGTCGCTCGTAACAACCGGAAGGATCCTTTCTTTCGCAGACTGAGTCACGGACCAAGATAGGGCGACATTCTTTTTCTTGAGGAGATTGTAGGTTTCCTCCCGAAACCAGGAAGCCTCCCTAAATTCTATTGCGTATCTGATGGTTGGGTCAATGTCTTCCAGAAATTTACTCAATAACTCGAAACTTTTTTCGAATTTGAAGTTAGGAGGCATTTGCGCGATTATACATGCAAGCTTGGTTCCAAGAGTTTTGATCATAGTCTCGAAACTTTTCAGATTAATTGAAACATCTTTGAGCCTTGAATCATGAGTAATTCTCTTAGGAAGTTTTGCGCTGAAAAGAAAATCAGGTGGAGTTTTGTCCTTCCACTGCTTCACTGTTGACGCGTAGGGAGTTCTATAGAACGTAGAGTCAATTTCCACAAGGTCGAATACCTTGGAATAAAGCGAAAGATATTCGGACGATTTGATTCCTTCCGGATAAAACGAGTCTTGCCAGTCAGGATAAGTCCAACTGATACAACCAATTCGAATTAAGGACAAATCAACCATAGTTTACGGCCATTCTCCATATTTTGATATTACTCGAAAGCCAAGGAGTTCAGAATAGAACTTGAGTGCGGAATCTACGTTAGAGACTTCGTCAGATAGGATTCTCTTTTCGATCTTCATTTTGAAGATCTAGGGCATCGGAGGGAGCAAATAAGTCCATGGAATATGAAACAATGCCATGAAGACAAGTATAATCGGAAAGACCACCATTGGAACTAGGATCAAGAGCCAGAAAATTATAGGAATCAGACCTTGCACGACCACTCTGACTGGAAACGCGCTTTTCTTTACATCTGATTGAGCGGGAGCTGCATTAGATACGAATGAAGTGATCCTTGAAATAGATTTGTTGAGAGGAAGATCTCCTTCAGGGAGCTCCCGAATGATAACAGCAATCCAAGTTAAAACAGCGAGGCCCAAAATCGCGAATCCAAAGCCAAGGGCAATCTGACCCGGATCCGGAAGTGTCATAATTTCGTTAAACAAAAAAGTATGGGTTAAAGCTTTCTACGCCGGAAGAGAGGTAACGAATTCGCTTAGATGTCTGTTGAAATCGCCGGGTCTTTCAAGCATTGGAAGGTGCGAGGATCCCTTCATAACAATCATCCTGGACTTTGGTATATTTTCCTTCATGTAAGTTGACCAAGGGACGGGGGCCAATTTATCCTCCTCCCCGACCATGATCAAAGTAGGAACAGTTATTGTTGCCAATTTCTGGCGAACATCAAAGCCGTTACAAGCTTCGTAGTCTGAGGATGCGATAGCACCCTTACACTTCATCATTTCATTCGTAACAAATCTGATCACCTCGAGGTTAGTGGTCGAAGCAAACTGTCTCGGAGCAAGGACCGACTTGATCGTTTCGTCAAACCTGGTACGAAGGCCCTCTCTGATGGAGGGAAGCACGCCTAACTTCGCTCCAGTTGCGACAAGTACCGCGCCCATTAGATTATCACGGTGATGTATAGTGTTCATCAATGCAATTGCACCGCCCATCGAGTGGCCGACCAAGATTGCTTTCTCAGGGCACTTGCTTGCAATAAATTCTCCGATAATATCGGCGTAACTTTGAACTGTTACCTCTCCATTTGTCAGAGGTTTAGATCTACCGTGGCCTGGCAGGTCCACGAACAACAAACGGAACCTATCTGCTAGACTATGTTGATTGTTCCAAAATTGTGAGTTTTCGCAGGCACCATGTACAAAGACTATGCTCTTGCCCTCCCCCATTTCTTCATAATGAATCTGGCTTCCACGAATTGAAACTGAAGGCATCTTTTCACTTTTTTTGGTACTCTGAAGAGAATCTAGACTTGAGATTTGAGCCAAAGTCTTTGAGTTATGGCTCCTCCATCCTACTACCGTACCCAAAGAAAAGGATGTCTCTTTCGAGAAGGCTCACAGTGCCTCTAAACAGATGCTAACGGTCGTAAAACTCGAGCAAAACGCCGTGAAACGACTTTGGATGGACGAAAGCGGCCTTTGCACTGCGAGCTCCACTGCGTGGTTTCTCATCCAGGACCCGCATTCCGATCTCTTTTGCCTTTTCCATCGCGTCAACAACATCGGGTACACGGATCGCGACATGATGAATTCCCTCACCTCTCTCGCGGATGAATTTTGCTATTGCGCCATTTTCCTTGGTAGGACACAAAAGCTCAAGCTCGGACGTTCCAATACTAAGCATTGCAGCTTTCACGCCCTCTCCTCCTACTTCCATACGCTCGATTTTGTCAAAGTCAAACAAAGCCGAGTAATCAATAATCGCCTTTTCGAGATCCGCCACTGCAATTCCAACATGGGTTATCGCTAGAGGTTTTACTTTTGCCAAAAGAAATCATCATTTTAGCTTAAAATTTAGATCTGGGGTGATATTCTCCAAAGGCTTCCCTCAGAGCTTTACCGATTTCTCCGGTGGTCGCATGTTGTTTCGTAGCTTCAATGATGAAAGGCATCAAATTTTGCCTCTCGCTTGCACTTTTGGAAGCTTCAGTTCTCAAGCGATCAAGTGAAGATTCTAATTTTTTATGATCTCTAAAACGCCTAAATTTCTCGAGGGATGAAATTTGCTCACGGACCGAAGCTTTTGAAATTGAAAGCGCTTTGATTTTTGATTTGCCTCTATCTTCGTTGTACTTGTTGACACCGACAACAATTCTTTTCTTGGCGTCAACTTCCTTTTGGAAGTCATAAGCGCTTTTCTGAATTTCACTTTGTATATATCCTGACTTGATGGCTTCTAGAGAGCCGCCCATCTTCTGCACCCGCTCAAACTCCTTCAATGCTCTAGCTTCTAGCTCGTCGGTAAGAGTTTCTAAATAGTAAGAGCCTCCCACCGGGTCGACCGTCTTTGTGACTCCCGTTTCATGGGCGATTATCTGTTGGGTTCGAAGCGCTAGAGTGACCGCCTCTTCAGTTGGAAGCCCCAGAGCTTCATCTTTCGAGTTTGTGTGTAAGGATTGAGCTCCGCCGAGAACTGCGGCTAGTGCTTGAAGCGAAACTCGAATTACGTTTACTTCTGGCTGCTGAGCTGTCAGAGTCTCTCCGCTTGTCTGAACGTGAAATTTGATTTTCGCAGAATCATCATCGTCAGAATGAAATCTCTCTTTAACTATGTGCGCCCAGATTCTCCTTGCAGCTCTGAACTTTGCGATTTCTTCAAAAAAGTCGTTCCTGCAAGCGAAGAAAAAAGAAAGCTGCTTGCAGAAGGAATCAATTGGATT
This sequence comes from archaeon, assembly GCA_029850555.1. Lineage (GTDB taxonomy): Archaea > Thermoproteota > Nitrososphaeria > Nitrososphaerales > CADDZS01 > JASHOD01. The sequence continues at coordinate 12,243 of JARCRS010000034.1, forward strand.
TCCCCGGGCAACTACAGCGTTTACATATTCTACTGCGTTTGAAAAGGTGTATGCCAATTCCTGAACGGCATTGGCTCCAGCCTCTCTCATGTGATATCCCGAAATACTGATCGGATGCCACTTTGGCATTTCTTTCGAACAAAAGCCAATGATGTCTATTGCGAGATTAAAGGACTCATCAGGTGGGTAGATGTACGTGTTTCTTGCAGCGTATTCCTTCAGCATATCGTTTTGAGTAGTTCCGCGCAAAACTTTTCGAGAGACTCCCTGAGCTTCGGCGGCTCCAATGTACATCGAAAGCATGGTCGAAGCTGTTGAGTTGATCGTCATTGAAGTACTAATTTGATCAATAGGGATTGACTCAAACAGAGTTTGCATGTTTTCTAACGTGCTGATAGCGACGCCAACCTTGCCTACCTCCCCTTGGGCTCTTGCGTCATCAGAGTCTAACCCAAGTTGAGTAGGTAGATCAAAAGCAACGCTGAGGCCAGTCTCTCCATGGCTCAAAAGATACTTGAAGCGCTTGTTTGTGTCCCTGGCATTTCCAAATCCACCATACTGTCTCATCGTCCACAGTTTTTCCCTATACATTTCAGGATAGATTCCTCTGGTGAACGGGAACTTGCCTGGCTCTCCGAGCTTCTCAGGACCTGTTATAGATCGAGAGTACAATCTTTCTATAGGGAGGCCCGAATCTGTCTCGAATTTCTTTAACGAGACTTCTATTTCCTGCTTGGTCAAGCTAGGAATATCAGCTCCTTCTTCTCGTACTTCTCCTTGTTGTTGACGCATGCTTATGTGAATTAGCTTCATTCGATACTGCTTCCATGAGAATCTTCGTGGCACTCTCAGGGTCAAGCTCTCTGTTAGCGACCTTTGAGACTACTCCTTGTAGCTCTCTTCCAGCTCTCAGCGATTCTTCCGCTCTTTGCGAAAGAACAAAGCTTACGTTTCGCACCAACTCATTTGAAAGATTCACTAGTTTTCTTTTCTTGGCAGCTTCTGAGCTTCCGAAGATCTTGCGATATTTTTCGATAAGAGCCACAAGATCTTCCAACCCCTCTCCAGTCTTTGCACTGACTTTGATAGAAGACTGACCCCATTCCTCCTTCGAACTAAGGATGCTTTCTAGATTATAGATTACTTTGTCCGATCCAGGCAGATCGGACTTGTTGACCGCAAAAATGTCTCCAATCTCCATGAGACCGGCCTTTACCGCCTGGATCTCATCACCTAGCTCCGGCATTAGAACAACAATTACAAGATCGGCTACTTGAACTATTTCAACCTCAGCTTGCCCGATTCCTACTGTTTCTGCAAGAATGATGTCGTTTCCCGCTGCGTCCATTACTCTAATCGCATTTCGAGCGGCTCGGGAGAGTCCACCCTCGTCGCCGCGCGAAGCCATACTTCTGATGTAGACCCCTGGGTCAAGAGAATGCTCTAACATTCTCACCCTGTCCCCTAGAATAGCTCCACCTGATACCGGACTAGTCGGATCGACAGCAAGAATAGCAACTTTGCTTCCATTTGATCTGTAAATCTTTGCGAGCCTATCCACTAGCGAACTTTTTCCAGTTCCTGGAGGTCCAGTTATGCCAATGATGAAGGCATGACCAGTATGCGGGAACAATCTCTTCAGAAGATTGTCTGATCCTTCGTCGCGATTCTCTATAGCAGAAATTGCTTTTGAGATCGCGCTGCGATCACCTTTCAAAACCCGTTCGCTTAATTCAGACAAATTCTTTGATTCTTGCCTCAAGTAAATTTCAGCTGTACTAGTTTTGTTCCCCGCGGTACAATCTCGCCCTCATGAACAAAGACTTCAACAACTTCGCAGTTCTTTGGAGCTTTGATTTGAGCTTCCATCTTCATTGCTTCCAAAACCAATAATGTGTCCCCCTCTTTCAACTTGCCTCCCTTGGATGCTTTAATAGACACTACCTTGGCGGGAAAGTTTGAACTTACAAGCTCATTTACCGATGCGATATCAGATTTTACACCTGTTTCTTCTCTTCCGACTTCGCTTGGAAAATGTGCATGTACCCTCCTTCCGTTTAATATGAAATCAACTGTCAAGGCAGTCCGCTTTGTCTGCCTAACTGAGTACATTTTGTCGTCCAATGACACCAGCAAGATGTGCGAATCGCGTCTTTGTACCACTAACTTTCGAATATTGCCTTTTTCTCCTATGATTTGACATTGATATGTTTCTGTGCCCACGGTTTGATCTACAAAGTGCTCTAGATCAACTGTCTTCATAGTGTTGCCAATTACTATCTCATAACGGGTCAATGAACCTGCCCCCTGCTATTTGAGACCTTTGTGGATTTATTCGCCTTTGAGATTCATAGCTTGTAGCTATTCTTTGTATTTCTGCAAATTGATTTTTGGAGAGTAAGAAGGCACCTATGAGGTAATTGTCTTCAGAGTGAGATTTTGCTTCTTTCAAAAGTTCGTCCATGACGTTGCTTTCCTCTAAAAACGAGGTATTCATTATGCCTGAAGAAAATGAATTGTTTTGCATGACTTGCTTATGGAAAGGAATAGTTGTCTCTACTCCAGCAATCTTGAATTCATCAAGGGCTACAATCATTCTTTCTCTTGCTTGGTCAAACTTTTCCCCCCAGCCAATTAATTTCGCCAGTAGAGAGTCGTAGTAAGGAGATATTTCCTGCCCCTCAAACAGCGCTGTGTCAACCCTTATTCCAGGACCTCCGGGAATATGGAGATACTCGATTCTCCCTGAAGAAGGAGCAAAATCAGAGATGGGATCTTCTGCGTTTATTCTGCATTCAATCGCTGATCCGCGAAAGCGAACGTCCTTTTGTTTTATGGGAAGTTTCTTCTTAGATGCAACTTCGATTTGAGTTTCGACGATATCTACTCCGGTTACAAGCTCAGTCACGGGATGTTCAACTTGGAGCCTTGAGTTGACCTCTAGGAAATAGTAGTTGCCCGTTTCAGAATCGCGGAGAAATTCGATCGTTCCTGCATTGGAATAATTAACGGCTTTTGACACTCGAATAGCATAATTTGCCACTTTGAGCCTTGCTTCCTTATCCATAACCGGAGAGGGAGAAAGCTCGACGAGTTTTTGGTACCTACGCTGAACAGAACATTCTCTTTCCCCTAGATGAATAAACTCGCTCGAATCATCACTTGAGATGACCTGAATTTCGATATGTCTTGGTTTGAGGAGTTTCTTTTCTATGAAAGCCGCAAAACGACCAAAGGCGCTCTTTGCTTCTCTCTGCGCAGATTCAAATGCGTCTTTGACCTCTTCTTTTGATTTGGCTTCTTTGATTCCTCGACCTCCGCCTCCGAAAGCTGTCTTGAGCAAAATTGGAAATCCAATCTCTCGAGCAATCTTTGCGGCTTCTTCTGGGTCTGCTATAGGCTCTTTTGATGCTGGAACAACGGGGACTCTATTTTTCTCGGCTAGCTTTTTGCAAGCAAATTTGTCCCCGCTGATTTCAAGGGTCTTCGATGAAGGTCCAATGAACTTGATCGAGTTTTCTTCGCACTGGCGAGCTAACGTTGCATTCTCTGATAGAAAACCATAACCTGGATGAATCGCGTCACAGTCTGACTTGCGAGCTATCTCCATTATTTTGTCTATATTGAGATAGGTGTCAGTTGCGAATACGCCATCCAACCTATAAGCTCGATCAGCTTCTGTGACGTGCAAGGCAGAAACATCTGCGTCAGAATAGACTGCGATAGATTCTACTCCTAAAGTCTTGAGTGCACGTATCACTCTAAGAGCGATTTCTCCTCGATTTGCAACTAGAACTCTACTAAATTCTGCCTTCAAAGCGCTCAGCTCAAGACTAGGTTCTTCGGAAACTTCAAACAGTGAGAATAGCTCAAAGCTGAATATTTCCGTGTTTCTTCATGGGCCTCTGCTCGCTCTTCTTCTCAAGGGAGCGAAGAGCCCTAATCACTTCTTTTCTCGTTTGACTGGGTTTTATCACAGAATCTATTATTCCGCTTTCTGCGGCAATAAAGGGATTCGCAAATTTGTATTTGTACTCGTTAACAAGTTTATCCCTGATCGAAGGGTCCGTTGATTTTTCAATTTCAGACCGGTAGATTATGTTCGTCGCTCCTTCTGGCCCCATTACTGCGATCTCCGCAGACGGCCATGCAAAATTGAGATCAGCTTTAGAGTATTTGCTACCCATGGCGCAATAGGCTCCTCCGTAAGCCTTTCTAGTGATCACCGTAACCTTGGGGACTGTGGCTTCGCAGTAGGCAAACAAAAGCTTCGAACCGTGCCTGATAATTCCCCCATGCTCTTGCTCGGTTCCAGGCATGTAACCTGGTACGTCGACAAGGGTAACTATCGGAATGTTGAATGCGTCGCAGGTCCTAACAAACCTCGCTGCTTTCTGAGAGGAGTTGATGTCGAGAGCTCCTGCTAGATACGATGGTTGATTTGCAACAACGCCTACACTTGCTCCGTCAAGTCTCCCAAAACCCACAATTATGTTAGGCGCCCAACGTGCATGTACTTCCAAGAAATCATTATCATCCATTACAGTCGAAATAACTTGTTTCATTTCATAGGGCTTGTTTGAATCACTCGGCACAATAGAATCGAGCGAGACATCCTCACGATTTGGATCATCTGACGGCTCGACTCGGGACGGAAGTTCAGAATTATTTGATGGCAAAAACGAGAGAAGTCGACGAGTAAGAGCAAATGAATCTTCCTCTGATGGCGCAACAAAATGCGCCACCCCACTTTCAGTAGAGCTAGGATCTGGTCCACCAAGCTCTTCGAATGTAACATCTTGCCCTAAAGCGGCTTTCACTACGTCGGGCCCTGTAATGAACATGTAGCTCGATTTATCACTCATTATGACAAAGTCGGTCATTGCGGGTGAATAAACAGCTCCCCCAGCACAGGGTCCTAAGACAAGAGAGATTTGAGGAATCACACCAGAGGATATCGTGTTTCGGAAGAAGATCTGGCTAAAGGCGGCCAAACTTTGTACACCTTCTTGGATTCTTGCACCCCCCGAATCATTCAAACCAATTATAGGTGAGCCAGCCTTGAGGGCGAGGTCCATTACCTTCGCGACCTTTTGCCCGAACATTACACCTAGTGACCCGCCAAGTACTGTGAAATCATGCGAAAAAACGAAGACGGTCCGACCATTGATAGTTCCGTAACCAGTCACGACTCCATCACCATATCGCTTGTTTTCTCCTAGTTCGCTCATGGGACTAACCGCAAATTTGTCAATCTCAACAAAGGAACCTTGATCAAGCAAAAGCGAGATTCTTTCGCGGGCCGTTTTCTTTCCCTTCTTATGTTGCTGCTCAATTCTGCTTTCCCCTCCACCAAGATCCGCTAATCGATTCAGGTCATCGAGCCGTTCCATGGTTGATCTGTTATCTTTCTTTTCCGAAATTGGAATCTTTTTGTCGCTCATTGTCAGTCCTTCTTTTCTTCGATTCGCAGAAAATTCAGTTTAATCTGGTATAAATTATTGCATTCGACCAATGCTAGTTAGGTGGAAGAAACTAGGGCCCTGGGGAAAGAAGATTCATATTGCTAGAAGTTAAATTATTGTCCCATAACGCCCTATATAAAATACCTTTTTGGGAGAAACGAGCTAAGATTGCCATCGAACATCAGCCGAGAGAATTCGCTGCGTAGCCGGCTTTCTAGACATTCTCTAGTTCGGCTAAGGGATGTCAATCCAGTCTGTCTAACATCTGTCTCTTCAACTCAAGACTATCTTATCAAAGAACTTCAAAGCAAGAAGGAGGGAGATTTCGTTGTGAGCGACATTCAGACCAAGGGTAGAGGGCGAGAAGGAAGGTTGTGGCACTCAGACAGTGGCGGGCTCTATCTTTCAATCACTCTAGTCCCAAAGAGAACGGAAATTTTGGATAAAATCGCGGCTATGGCTACAAAAGCGATTAAAGATACTCTAGAAACCAATTTTCATGTCAAGGGATGCACTATCAAAGCACCGAACGATGTGATTTGTCATGATAGAAAAATTGCGGGCGTTCTAGTTGATGCGGAAATGGAAGCGCAAGAAGCGATCGCGTATGTTGGAATAGGAGTAGATCTCAACAATGGAGAGAAATGGGAAGAGGAAATGCGAAAGATGGCCACAAGTTACTTCCTAGAAACGGGCAAAAAAGTAGATCTGGACGACTTTATCGTAAATCTAATACAACGCTTGGATAAGAACTATGATCAACTTTTGCGAAAGAATTGAGTAGTTTCGCTTGAAAAAGTAGCTTTCAGACTTCACGAACTTCGAAAATTGGTCAAAGAGAAGCATAACAAAGAAATATGACGATCGACAACAAGTGCAATGACTGCCAATATTACTTTATTTTTCGGATGATTGAGTGATGACAAATAAAAATTCCTTCTGGTCACAAAAGCTGAAGCAATTTGAAGAACGAAAGAGATCTACGAACCATAATTCAAGTGACGAAGCTTATGAAGCCCTAAAAACCAAGGTCCAAGCTTGGCAAAAACAGATTCTAGAGCCCTATGTCTCTCAACTCTCTGAAAGGAAGGATGTTTTTGAAAATTCGTCAGGGATTCCACTTAAGCGGGTCTATACTCCGCTTGACAATCTAGGTTCTTCTTACGACGACGAGCTCGGACTGCCAGGGGAATATCCATACACTCGAGGAGTGTACCCCTCGATGTACCGAGGAAGGCTATGGACAATGCGAATGTTTTCCGGATTCGGTACTGCTGATCAGACAAACAAGAGGCTCAAGTATCTCTTGAAAGAAGGAGAAACAGGTCTATCAATCGCCTTTGACATGCCGACACTGTACGGGTACGATGCAGACAGTGTTCGTGCAGAAGGCGAAGTGGGTAAGTGCGGTGTATCAGTTTCATCGCTTGAGGACATGGAAACAATATTCCAAGGCATCCCCTTAGATCAGATTAGTACATCAATGACAATCAACGCTCCTGCTGCTGTGCTCACATGCATGTACGCGGCAGTTGGAGAAAAACAAGGCGTACCGTTTGAGAAACTGCGAGGCACTGTTCAAACTGATATTCTGAAAGAGTACATCGCTCAGAAAGAATGGGCGTTTCCGCCGGAAGCTCACTTGCGGATTATTCGAGATATGATGGTCTTTTGTACAAACAAGATGCCAAATTGGCACTACATCTCTATCTCTGGTTACCATATAAGAGAGGCAGGCGCGAGTGCAATTCAAGAGCTTGCCTTCACACTCGCTGATGGATTTTCCTACGTCGAGCTTGGGAAGAATGCCGGGCTGGACATAGATTCCTTCGTTCCTAGGTTCTCTTTCTTTTTCAATTGCGACATGGATTTTTTTGAAGAAATTGCAAAGTTCAGGGCTGCGAGGAGAATCTGGGCAACTGTGATGAAGGAAAAGTATGGCGCGAGAAACCCACGCAGTTTGCTTTTACGGTTTCATACTCAGACCTCCGGTGTTTCACTAACCTGGCAGCAACCTCTGAATAATATAATCAGAACGACCATAGAAGCCCTAGCTGCGGTTTTTGGCGGAACACAGTCCCTTCACACTAACTCTTACGACGAGGCGTGGGCTTTACCAACTGAAGAGGCAGTAACAGTCGCTCTAAGGACTCAGCAAATAATAGCTGAAGAAACAGGAGTTGTCGATGTAATAGATCCTCTTGGCGGCTCCTATTATCTCGAATGGTTAACGAATGAGATGGAAGAGCAAGCGTACAGATACTTTGAGAAGATTGAGCAACTCGGCGGCGTGCTTGAGGCGATCAAGCAGGGCTACCTGCAAAGAGAAATTGCAAACACGTCTTATATGAAAAGTCAACAAATGGAGAATGGAGGAAAATTTGTAGTAGGAGTAAACAAGTACACAGTAGAAGGAGAAAAGCCGATCAAATACCTCAAGCTAGATAGAGAAGTTCAGAGAAAAGCAGCTTCAAAGGTTAAGATGCTCAAGAGAAAACGCGACGAACGCAAAGTCAAGTCTTCACTTGAGGCATTGAAAAGATCTTTCGAAGATCCCAATGCAAATTCAATCGAGCCAATGCTGGAGGCAGTGAAAAACTATGCAACACTCCAAGAGATAATGGATGTTGGGCGGCAGGCCTTCGGTGGATGGAAAGAGCCCGTATTGGCGTAAAGCTAGACGAAAAAATTGAATGTTTAACTTTTAGATATTTCATAGTAGAGGTAGAACAAAGACTTTGAGTGCAATAACAATGCTTCAGCAGAGTCAAAAGAAAATCAGGATTCTCGTTGCAAAGCCCGGCCTTGACGGTCACGACAGAGGGGCTCTAGTACTCTGTCGAGCGTTTCGTGACGCTGGTATGGAAGTGATTTATTCTGGTCTTCTGCCTACCCCTGAGCAAGTTGCGCAGATGGCTGTGGATGAGGACGTAGATGTGGTGGCTCTTAGTCTCTTGAACGGGGCCCATATGACGGCGTTTCCAAAGGTGAAGGAATTTCTAAGAAAGAAGGGTGGAGCAGATATTGTCGTCGTTGGAGGAGGCATTATTCCAGATGCAGACAAGCCGAAACTCGAAAAAATGGGAATCCTTGGAAACTTTGGTCCCGGTACTTCTCTCAAGTCGATTATCGAATTCATAGAATCTCAGGTAAACATGAAGAAGAAAGGTACCTTACAAAACAAGAGAAACGTACGTGCAAAAATGACAGGACGCAAATCAAAGAAGTAGGCATTATCCATTACAAATTAGGGCAATAACTTTTGCTTACTATTTTCTGTAAGCTCTTTCAAAACAGAAGGAATCTTTTTGATATCTTCCTGAAGAACCTGTCTCAAGGAATTGCTCCTGAAGACTGCGGCCGGATGGTACGTTGAAAAGATAACAAGTCCGTTTTTTGATTTCAAAAGTCTGCCGTGATTTTTTGCCATGTTTGTCTCATCTGTAAAGTATTTGAGCGCGGTTGCGCCAAGAGTGCAGATAAGCTTCGGCTTCAACAACTCTATTTGGTTTTCTAGATAATGGGATGTGCAAATTTCTGTTTCATCATCGAGCGGTTTTCTGTTCTCCGGCGGCCTGCATTTTACAATATTAGTAATGTACACTTCAGACCTTTCTAGACCAGCTTCTCTGAGCATCGAATCAAGCACCCTACCTCCAGCTCCGACGAATGGTTTTCCCGCTGCGTCTTCGTTTCTGCCGGGCCCCTCCCCCACTATCATTAGGTCAAGATCTATTGTTTTTCCGGTTCCTGGTACAGCATTTGTTCTGTTTTCATGCAGTCGGCATAAAGTGCATTTTCTTATTTTGGCATCAATCTTTGAAATCTGCGAAGCAATATCATCTTCAGGTTTCATTGCTTTGTGACTCAATTTAGACAATAAGATTTTCTAGACCAAGCTACAATTTCTTGTTTTTGGAGAATCGCCTTTCGGCTGTACTACAATAATCATGATTGCATGAGCTTATGAATTAAGGTCGCGGCGCTTTGGGCCGCGAGCGTGGGTTTCAGAGGATCGTACTTCGCTTTACTCATCGCGCTTAAGATAGCTTCCTTGAGAGCAGGGACCGATAGCTCCTCGTATCCCAATATCTCAAAACCAAAGCGACTGGAAAAACGTTCCGCGTTTTGCCTTTGTTCAAAATGATTCGAAACAGGTACGATTACGCATGGGGCTCCCATAGAAGCAATTTCATAGAGACTTGCGGAACCCGCTTGCGTAACAACACAATCTGCGATCTTGAAATACCTCAAAACATCCAGATTGAAAGTAATTAGTGTAATTCGAGTCGATTTCGTGTCCCTCAAATCAGGCGGATTGATTCTTGGTCCCAAAAGTACAACTAGGTATGCATCGAGTCTTTCGCTTAGAACATCGGCATGTTTGATTACAAACTCTGCAAGTGGTTTTCCAATCGATGTTCCGCCCAAGTTGAACAGAATTAATTTAGCTTTGCCGTGGCCAAATAATTTGTTTACCAGATCCATTTTGCTTTCTTTCGGCATCATACCTTGTTCTATGACCGGCCCGAGCACATGAAAATTGCCAGCTACCCATTCTCTCCACTCTCCGCTTTGTGGAAGAGCGTCAGGGGTGTCTAGAAAAATTCTCAGATGTTGGTTCATGTAGGCTTTTTTCAACATTCGATTAGCATAACCAAGTTTTAGTTTACTCAAAGGATTCGAAGATTCTGTCTCTAGTTGAATGTAATCAGTTGTCACCACGCGTTTTGGAGGTAGACTGGGCTGTTTATCCCACATAAAAGAAAACAAAGTTTCTGCGAATTCGTCTTGAATCAGAACGTCGTAGTCCATTAGAATCGGTTTTATTATTGCATAGTTCCTTTTTGCACCCTTTTCGGATTCGCTTGCGACTTTTGACATATCCGCGATCTTTCCTTCCTTGGAGTCTTTCTCCATGAAGTAGCTTAAACTCTCAAGGTTTGAGGACTCTGGGAGCAATCTCTCTCCGCTTTTCTTTAGAAATGAAAGTGCAGGCTCTGCTGCCAGAAAGTCAATTTGTAGTTTTACATCTGGTCTCAAGGAACGGAGTTTTTGAGCAATCGCTAAACTGCGCCGCGCGTGACCTAGACCAACTGAGGACACTCCGTACAGTACTCGGATCGGTTGTGCCGACATCTGCCCTGTCTATCTTAATGACAGGATTTTAAGCTTCTATAAGTTCTCGTGGAGCCGAGGTAAGGATTCGGGGTTCGTTTTTCGTAATTAGGACATCGTCCTCGATCCTCACGCCGCCAAGTGAAGGGATGTAGATTCCAGGTTCGACAGTCAATACCATCCCAGGTTCTAGTTTTGTTTTGATTTTAACCGACAGACCAGGTCCTGGATCGTGCACGGCAAGACCCAGAGAATGCCCTAGCGAGTGAATGAAACGACCTCTGTACTTGGTTGAATTAATTACTTCGGCCGCTTTGAGTTGGACTTGGGCACCAGTCATTGTCGGTTTGCAATTTTCTATGCCGATTTCATTGGCTTCTTTGACAATCTGATAAATTCTCTTTTGCTCAGACGAAGCGCTGCCATAAACGAGTGTGCGCGTTATATCTGAACAGTATCTCATGTATTTTGTGCCATAGTCCATTAGGACAAATTGCCCTTTCCTTAGCTTAGCCTGACCTGCTGAATAGTGTGGCATCGCACTATTCTTTCCAAAGGAAACAAGTGATTGGAAAGACACTCCAGAACCACCGGCTCGTTGCATATCATATGCGAGTTGAGCTGCGATTTCGCTTTCCGTCATTCCATCCTTCAGAAGCGGAGGAATTTTCTCGTAAGCCCCCGAAGCGATGTTGCAGGCTTTTTCAATTGCTTCGATCTCGATCTGATCCTTTATCGCTCGTGCATTAGTAATGGCTTCTGCTACATTAACGAATTTAGCCTCCTTGAAAATCGACTGAAAGCCTCTGAACAAAGAGACGGTCAGGTCGGGATAATTGAGCCCCACGGTTTTGGTTTTCCTTCCCGCCACTTTTTTGATATCCTCTTTCTGCTTATCACGGCTGGAGTAAATTTCAATGCCCTTTCCATATGCTTTCGCGATAGCTTCCTCGAGAGGTGATGTAAACACTGACACTTCGCCATCCCGTCTTGCTAAAAGTGCGGAACCTTCGAAAAGACCTTGAGGGAACCCCGTAATATAGAAGAACGAGTAGTCTGTATGAGGCTCTCCCGCATTTGCAACAAGAATCAGATCTGGCTTGACCTTGATTTTTTCGTCTTTGTCAATTTGTTGAAAGATCCGAGAGGCGCGTCTTTCTGGAAGCGTTGCCAAAGAATATCTATTTCCTTTTTTCACTCCGTGAATTTGATTTATACTCTTTTTCCCTTGAATGCGCCGAATTGTTTTTCTTGCAGAATATCTTATGTCAAGAGTAGGATCTTTCATAATTTGAGAATCTGCTCTTTTCTTCCTAGTGCAACAGAAACAATCTATGCATTGGGATTAGAGGACGAGCTTTATGGGGTGACGCATGAGTGCGACTACCCTCCTAGAGCAAGAGAAAAACCAAAACTGACAAGGAGCGAGATTGGTTATTCGAAGGATAGCAAGGAAATTGACAATAAAGTAAGGAGTGCGCTCCACAATGGAGGGCAGATTTACGAGCTCGATTTTGAAGCTCTTTCAAATGCATCTCCAGACATCATATTCACCCAGGAACTATGCGAAGTTTGTGCAGTTTCCTTTGGAGAAATCCACCGCGCGGTTTCAAAGTTGCCAAAACAAGCGGAAATAGTGTCTCTTGATACGTTCACACTGAAAGACATCCTTGATTCAATCCTCAAAATTGGCTCAAAGTGCAACCGCGCGAAAGAAGCAAATGAGCTGGTTAGCATCTTGAATTCAAGGGTTGAGAATGTAACCTTACTTGCGGCCAAACAAACTGGATCTCCAAAGAAAGTCTTTTTCATGGAATGGATAGACCCGGTAATGTCTGGCGGTCACTGGATGGCCGAGCTGATGATGAGAGCTGGTGGCGATGATATCTTTGCTCTTCATGGTAAGAACTCGCGGAGGATTGACTGGAAGGAAATAGTAGAATATGCTCCAGAGTATTTGATAATCGCTCCATGTGGGTTCGAAGTAAAACGCGCTCAGAAGGAGGCGAAGATTCTCGAAGGACTCGACGGTTGGGATCAAATTCCTGCAGTTCGAAACAAAAACGTCTTTGTGGCTGATGGGAATGCTTACTTTAGCAGGCCGGGACCAAGGATTGTGGACGGGCTCGAGATCCTCTCGGAAATACTAAATCCTCAATGGGGGAACTACCAAAATAAATTTGGTTTCGAGGATTACAAACGTTTGTCCTCTTGAGGATTTTGCTTTGGTTAGAACCTCGAATGCCTAGAAGATCGGTCTCGAAAAAACTGCTTTATTATGAGAGGCTCTTTGCAACTAGGTATTTACTAAGAATCGTTCTTGAGCCAGAAACTCGGGTTGTTAAATCGCTTGCGAAGCGGTTTACCTCTTTGCTATCGTATTCTTGAATCCATGCCGTATTATTTTCACGCTTATCGTAGTTGGCTTGATAGCCGCAGCGGTCACTGGAATAGCAACAAATCTTGTTAACGTTCCTGAGCACGACAAGCTCGACTTCATATGCTCAACACTGAGATAGATCTAGAATCTCGCACATCCGGGTAAGTTGATAACTTTGCAATGCATGAAAAGTTATTATCTGTAATTCTTCAATCATTAGTTATTCTATGCAACAAGAAGAACTCCGAGATTCAAAGGATATTTCAGATCTCAGCGTGATGAATTTTGAAATTAGTGATGAGCAAAGGCTCGTTTTGAAGGTAGTTGATGAAGCATGCAAAAAGATTCGTCCTATTGAGGACAAATGTTATCTCGAACACAAATTCAATGATAAGGTCCTCCCCATCTTCAAAAACGCGCATCTTCTCGGTCTTCCAATCTCCGGAAAGTATGGCGAGGGCCAAGGTGCTGACGCACTGACTTATGCGCTTGCTCTTGAAAGGGTAGGCCAAGAAGGAACGGGGGTTAGAACATTCTTCTCTGGACATACTTCCTTAGGACAGCTGACCCTTCAAAAATGGGGAAGTGAAGAACAAAAGGAGAGATATTTGCCGAAGACCACCACGGGAGAAATGATTATGGCCTTTGGCTTGACTGAACCTACTGCTGGCTCCGATCCCGGTTCTCTAAAAACAAATTTCGAGCCGCGTGGAAACTATTTTTACTTAAACGGAAGCAAAGCATGGATATCTAACGGCTCGATTGCAGATCTTATAGTTGTGTTCGCCTATCCTAAAGGTAAGACCGAAGGTATGTGCGCTTTCCTTGTCGAAAAAAACTCGGAAGGCTTTGAAGCAAGTCCAATAAAAAACAAGCTAGGACTTCCTACGAGCGACACGGGACTTCTTTACTTCTCAGATTGCAAGGTGCCGAAGGAAAATATGCTGGGGCCTATTGGTAAGGGTCTAAGCGTAGCTTACACGGCGCTTATGAGTGGAAGACTTTCAGTTGCCGCCGGTTGCGTCGGAGTTACCCAAGATTGCCTAAACGAGGCTGTACGTTACGCACAAGAAAGAGTGCAACATAAGAAGAAGATTGGAAAGCATCAGCTTGTGCAAAGGGAGATTGCAAAGATTTCCGTTGACCTGGAAGCTTCTAGGCTCTTGACTTACAGGGCCGCTCTTCTTAAAGCAAAATCTGATGCAAAACCAAATGACAGCGGATTGCGAAATGAAGCAGATTGGATTATAGCTCAAGCAAAATACTGCGCAGCAAATGTTTCCTTTAGATCAGCCGATAGAGCCGTTCAAGTGTTTGGAGCAAATGGATTCTCTTTTGAAAATCGGCCGGCAAGACATTTGGTTGATACTAGAGTTTGCAGGATCTACGAGGGAACGGATCAAATTCTTGAACAAAAGATAGCTGTCAAGCTTCTCGGGAACGAATACGAAGCTTTCTCATAAAGAAATAGAGCTTGCATAAACAAGAAATACAGACCTGCCCCCTATCAAAATGTATCTTTCAAAGCCAATCGGCTAATTCCTCCAATAATATTCAGTGGTCCGCATTACTTTGGTAGAAATCATAGTGTGTTTCAAGCATGTAATAGATGAAACAGAGCTCAAAGTCGACCGCTCAAACAATAAGATCAGCTTTGAGGGCGCAAAGACAAAGATCAGCGACGACGACAAAAATGCGATAGAAGAAGCAGTAAGACTCAAGGAAAAGAATGGTGGTACCGTAATCGGGGTGTGCATGGGTCAG
>JARCRS010000035.1 GCA_029850555.1 archaeon
GAGCGCAATAGTAAGCCATGGTTTGGACGGGCTGGACGAAATCTCCGTGATCGGTAGGACACATATTGCACATCTGCACGAGGACGGGACGATTATCGAGGATGTCATTTCGCCCGCCGATTTTGGACTGAAGATTCGGAAGTACGAAGAAATCGCCGCTCCACAAAATATAGATCAGGACGACATCGCCGAGTACGCCTCGCTCGCCTTGAAGATCTTAGCATCATCAGATTATGGTAAGCTCTCGGTTCGGGAACAAGGAGTCCTAGATATGGTATTAGCTAACGCGTCTGCGGCTCTAGTAGTTTCGGGCGCTGTTGACAGCTTTCTTGAAGGGGTGGAAGTTGCGAGAAATTCAATTGAAAGCAGAAGGGCTTTCGAGAAACTTGTTTCACTTGTCAAGTGTTCAAATGGGGACACGGACATGATCAAGTCGATTCTCCCAAATGCAGTTTGATGGAGTTTGTTGTGTTTCTTCGAATGATCACAAAAGTCAATGCCATCTTGGAACAACTGACTCAGAATGCTTTCAAGAATGTTGAGTCGGGCTACTACAACGTACTCGCTTCAGACAGCAAGTGGAGGAAAGTCAATAGGAGGACTCTTTCGGATGTGATAAAGGATAACAAGAAATCGCACAACGCTTCTTTAGTTTGCGAAATCAAATTTTCTTCGCCTTCTGCGGGAGCGATAAGAAGCGATCGGACTGATCCCGTAACAAAGATTGCAAAGGAGATGCGAGAAGGCGGTGCGCATGCGCTCTCGGTGCTGACGGAGAATAAAAATTTCAACGGCTCGCTTTCGAATCTTATCGCTGCACACGAAGCCACTCAACTTCCGGTCATTATGAAGGACATCATCGTGAGTCCCAAGCAGATTGAAGCAGCATCAAAGATAGGAGCGAATGCGATTCTTCTTATCTACGAATTATTCGAGAAAGATCTCACTCGCGGTTTTTCACTAGGTTACGCTCTAACACTTGCGCACAGTTTAGGCTTGGAGGCGATTGTCGAGACTTCCTCAGAGCGTGGTCTCGAGAGACTGCTTGGTCTTGGCGGCGATGGTTTGATAGATGTAATCGGAATCAACAACAGGGATCTTGAAACTTTCGAAGTTACGATAGACAAAACCATAGCTCTCCTCTCAGAGTTTTCGGAGGAACTCGAAAACGAGAGAAGAGTATTATTAATGAGCGAAAGCGGATACGAAGAACCTCCTGACATTACCCGGGTACTCAAAACATGTCGCTATTCTCCTGACGCCTTCCTGATAGGGACTTCGATAATGCGATCAGATAACATCCAGTCGAAGGTGAGAGATTTTGCAAATGCGCTTCAGCGGGAAGAAGAAAAGATTTGACAGTAGTAAGAGTGAAGATCTGCGGCATAACGAGGGAAGAAGATATCCACCGCGCTGTCAAATTTGGGGCAGACGCGCTCGGCTTCGTTTACGGCTACAAAGAGTCAAAGAGGAATATACCATCATTTGAATCATTGAAACTTTTGGTTAGCTCCGTTCCTCCGTACGTTTCTAGTGTTGTCGTGACGCCAGCATCAAATCCAGAACTTTCAGATGTAATCCTTGGAGTCAAGCCAACATACATACAGATCGTCAACGATGAGGAAGAATATGGAAACGTAGCGCTGGTAAGAAAGATCCGGGCGAAAACGGGTTTTGATGCTATCATCCAAACAGTCCACATCGAAGAGAACGAAGACAAACGAACTTCTCAGGAAAAAATAATTGAGAAATGCAGGGCACTTTCGCATTTCTCGAAGGCGATTCTTCTTGATTCAAAAGCCACTACTGATAACGACTCAATGTTGCTCGGCGGAACTGGGGTAGCTCATGATTGGCATCTGAGCAGAAAGATTAGAGATGCTCTAGCTCCGAAACCGCTCATTCTAGCCGGAGGTCTTTCAAAAGAGAACATTGCTAGGGCGATCAAGGTTGTAGAACCTTATGCCATCGATGTCTCAAGCGGTGTCGAGAGGAAAGGGAAATCTGGAGTCAAGGATGAAGGAGAGCTCAAGGAGTTTATACGTATTGCAAAAAGTGCCGATTGAGATTTCCAACAACAAGAAAATCGAGAAGGTTACGAAAGTGAGAATGAAGAAGCTCAGCAGTTATCCCCTCGGAGGGTACTATGGGAAATATGGGGGAATATATGTTCCAGAGACTCTACTTTATGCCCTAGAAGATCTTGAAACGGCGTACAATAATCTCAAAGTAGATGCGAGTTTTCAAAAGGAGCTGAGCTATCTCCTAGAGCAATATGGTGGTAGACCGACCCCACTTTACTTTGCAAAGAACCTGAGCAATAGATATGGCGGTGCCAAAATCTATCTCAAGCGCGAGGATCTGCTCCACGGCGGAGCCCACAAGATGAATAATGCGCTTGGTCAGGCACTCCTCGCAAAGAGCATAGGAAAGAAGAGAATCATAGCTGAAACCGGAGCTGGGCAACACGGTGTCGCTACTGCGATGGCGTGCGCATCTCTAGGTCTAAAGTGCGAGGTGTACATGGGTTCTGAGGACATGAAAAGGCAGGAACTTAACGTCCTAAGAATGAGGATTTTGGGGGCCAAAGTGAAACCCGTGGACTCTGGTACTAGGACTTTGAAGGATGCAATCAACGAAGCACTACGCGATTGGGTTACTAACGTTAGATCGACGCACTATTTGATCGGCTCAGTTGTAGGTCCGCATCCCTTTCCAATGATTGTGAGAGATTTCCAAAGCGTAATCGGGCGTGAGATCAAAAAACAATTCCGTACAATGAAGACTACGAAGAGGAACAAACGAATTGATTATCATTTTCCTCTTCCAGATGCAATCATAGCTTGTGTCGGCGGAGGAAGCAATGCTGCAGGCTCGTTCTATCCTTTTGTTGACGATGCCGAAGTTGAGCTTATTGGTGCTGAAGCAGGAGGCCGCGGGATACGTTCAGGTAAGCATGCGGCTAGTCTTGTTGCTGGGGAGCCGGGCGTGCTACACGGCATGAAGACGTACATCCTTCAGGATCAACATGGCCAGATACTTCCAACCTCTAGCATATCTGCGGGCCTTGACTATCCAGGCGTTGGGCCAGAGCATTCGTTCTGGAAGGAAAGCAAACGAGTGAGATACGTTTCGGTGAGGGATGACCAAGCAATGAGATCATTTCTTGAATTATCTAGAATCGAAGGAATTATTCCTGCCTTAGAATCCGCGCACGCGGTCTACGTTGGGTCTAGAATTGCGTCAAAACTCTCTAAGAATCGCTCAGTAGTCATTACGATTTCTGGAAGAGGAGATAAGGACATGCAGATTGTGCGGGACGAAATGTCGACTAGAGCGGGAAAATGATTGACAGTGAAAGGGTCAGATCTGATCGAGAACGCGTTTTCTTCAGCGCGGGACAGCGGGAGCCGTGCCCTAATTGGATTCCTTACGGCTGGAGATCCTTCCCCAAGCCATACGCTGCGTCTAGCAGGATCTTTGATCCAGGGAGGTGTTGATATTCTTGAGCTTGGCATACCCTTCTCTGATCCACTTGCAGATGGCCCCACGATCCAAGCCGCGGATAATAGAGCTCTAATGGCTGGGGCTACGCCCCAATCCACGCTGGAAACAGTACGAGCGCTGCGGGAGAAGGAATTAACAACAACAAAACATAACGGCGACGAGATTCCAGTGGTTCTGCTAAGCTACTTGAATCCAATCCTGAAATTTGGTGTCAACAAGTTTCTCGGCGATGCTTCAAAGAGCGGAGTGAACGGATTAGTTGTACCGGATCTTACTTTCGTTACTTCGAGGAGCGAAAACCAAAGAAATGGAAACAATGATCGTGAAGATGCTAGAGTGTTTTGCCGGGCTGCCTCGAAGTATGAAATAGCTTTAGTGATGATGGCAGCTCCCACAACTCCCAGTTCTCGCCTGAGCAGCCTTATTTCGAAGACAGAGGGATTCCTCTATTTTGTATCTCTTCTCGGTGTTACTGGATCAAGGAAGGCAGCAGAATCTATCGACCAATCAAACCTTGAGCTCATCCGAAACACGTCAAGCCTTGCGAAGAAAAAGTCAAAAAACATCGCGGTTGGATTCGGTATCTCTAGACCAGAACAAGTAAAGGATGTGCTCCACGCTGGTGCTGACGGCGTAATTGTCGGCAGTTTTTTTGTTAATCTAGTTGCTTCGAACCTAGATGATATTGATCAGGCCTGCAAGCTCTTGACGAAATCTGCTCGGAAATTGAAAGAAGCTACATATGTATCTTACAGTTCTGATTAGAGTCTTCTTTTGGACATTGAACGATCTCAAGTGAAATGTTGG
>JARCRS010000036.1 GCA_029850555.1 archaeon
AAATTCGTAAGGCGTAACAAGCTTTCCTTGACTAGTAGAGCCTACAGGTGAAACCGTTTCTGAATCAACGAAAGCTATCCGTTCGGCTTCTAGCTTCTGCACCAAGTACTTTATTGTCCAATATCCCGCATACCCTATACCATGGAACCCAGTAAGCAATACCGTATTAGCGAATCTGGCATTCTGAGGGATTACTTCGAAAGTCATCGCATAAGCCTCGGCGTGTCCTAATTTGACAGGTCGACCGGATAGTTGAAAAGCATTCAGCCGCTGAGATCCAATCTGAGAATAAATCGATTTAAGTCTATGGTACAAGCTCTTTGTGCGCTTGCTTCTCTTGGCTAATCTCGTCTAGATCTAGTTCTTTGCGCAAAAGAAAATTTGTGATTACAAAATATAGAGTGACAGTAGCAAATGGAGATTACGTTTCTTGGCGGTGCTAGAGAGGTCGGGAAATCAGCGCTTCTTCTGAAAGGCGACAAATCCAAGATTTTGTTAGATTACGGAGCTCATACTGGAAGAGAACCATCCTTCCCAATGCATGTCAAACCGAAGGAAATTGACTCTATTCTGCTAACTCACGCACATCTTGACCATTCTGGAGGAGTGCCGCTTTTCTATCTAGGTCAAGGATTGGACTTGGTGACTACAGGTGTTACTCTCGAGCTATCCATGATTTTGCTTGAGGATTTTATCAAATTATCTGGCTTCTACCTTCCATTTGAATACGTTGATCTTCTGACCATGACTAGAAGAACTCGCAGAATAGCGTTGAACCAGGCTGTCGAGATAAACAAGGAATTCAATGCGCATTTCAAGAATTCCGGCCATATTCCGGGAGGAGCCACTATAATCATTGAAAACGGCGGAAAAAGAGTGTTGTATACAGGAGACATCAATCTAAGAGACAGTCAGCTTCTCAATGGCGCGGACCTGGATTTTGGGGGAGAGCTTGACGCAGTGATCACTGAGAGCACTTATTCGCAAACTGATCACGATCCGCGAAGCAAAATCGAAGAGGATTTTTCCAATTTCGCAAACGAAGTCGTGGAGCGAGGTGGAATTCTCCTAGTCCCAGCATTCTCGGTGGGGAGAGCTCAAGAAATCGCGTGTCTCTTAAGATCGAGAAACTTCAAGCATTCAGTAGCGATGGACGGAATGGCATTGAAGATAAACGATGTCTTGTTCAGATATCAAGAGTCTCTTCGCGATCCTCAACTCTTCAGAAAGACAATGCAAAGTATCGAAGTTGTGAATGGATGGTCTCATCGGAAAAGATTGGCAAAGACTCCTGGCGTCATCATTTCGCCCGCGGGAATGCTTGCGGGAGGTGCATCTGTCTTTTACAATCAGGAGATTTCTAGCGAACCCAGAAACGCAATCTCCATTGTGGCTTTTCAAGTTCCCGGCAGCCCCGGGAGAACTCTTCTCGAACGCGGCCTCACAATAGTGAATGGCAAAACGATGAAGGTCAAGGCAGAGATCAGGCGATTTGACTTCTCTGGACACGCGGGACGTAGCGAGTTATTCGAAATCTTTCAACACGTGAAAGGTGATCCAAGAGTTTATGCGGTTCATGGAGATGGTGATTCCTGTGAAATTTTTGCTCGAGAGATCAATGCAAAATTCGGTTTTGACACAGCCGCCCCTGTGAATGGTGACACAATTATTGTCTGAAGTCACTTCTCCTGTCCAGATCAAGAGGAGCAACCGGCAAATTGCAATCATTCCGTTTGAGACCTACGATCTATCTGAATTCAGGGACAGTCTCGATGCGGCATCGATTATATTCGATTTGGAACCCAATTTCTCGAGCGATGCTTTCATCACATCCGATTTTTCCGAAGCAGAGACCCAAAGAAAGCAGCGAGATGCAGTGAGAGTCATACAAGCCGCAAGTACCATTTTAAAAGCGAGCGATGAGAATCCCAAGTATGCGCTCGTTGTAACAAAACAGGATATTTTTGCAACCAGGTTCAATTTCGTTTTTGGCCTTGCTAACCACAGTCTCGGAGTCGGGCTCATCTCGACCGCAAGATTGACTGAATGGCACGACGGGATTTCTCCCGCTCAGATGAAGGAAAGGGTCCTTAAGGAGGCTGCTCACGAGATAGGTCATCTCGGCGGCCTAGTTCACTGTGAGAAGGAGACTTGTCTCATGGCTTTCTCGGAGACAATAGAGAAAGTAGACAAAAAGCTCCCGATGTTATGTGAGGATTGTAGGAGAAAACTGAAAACCAGCGGCAGATAGTTGTTAGCTAGATTGCTCTGATTTCTCTTTCTTTTTTGGGCCTTCTTTGTCTTCTTTCTTTGTAGCGCCAAATTCGATTACTTCAACATCCTTGAGACCTTTAATCAAATCCTCGGCTTCATCTTGGTTAGTAAGGTAAGTGTATAGGAACTTAGGTGTTCTTAGCTTTAGCTTCACAGCCTTATCAGACCTTACGACTCTACATTCTGAAGCCTTTGATTTTAGCTGTTCAAATTGTTCTGCGCTCGTTATTAGCCGTGGCATTTCAAGTTATAGCTCCCGAAGGTTGTGAGTTGAGGTCACGTGACTGGTTTCTTAAATCTAGCTTCTTCATATAGCGGTTAGAGGGTTAAAGACAACCTCATTCCGCTTTGTGGCGCGGTGTTCTGAGGACTTCCGCTTGGGTCTTTTCCTCAAATTGCGCTCTTTCGGTCGAGCCTTCCATCGCCGTAGTTGAAGACACTCCACCAGATATCACTTGTGAAACGTTGTCAAAGTACTCAGTTCCAACAAATTTCTGGTGTTTTACGGCACTATACCCTTCACTCGCAGAATCAAACTCCTTCCTTTGTAGCCTCACGTAAGCTGGCATCCCCTCGCTCACGTACGCAGAGGCGAGTTCAAACATCGAATAATTGAGCGCATGGAATCCCGCCAAAGTGATGAATTGGAATTTGTAGCCCATGTTTGCAAGCTCCTTTTGGAATTGCCTAATAGTATCACGATCAAGGTTCTTTTCCCAGTGAAAAGAAGGAGAGCAATTGTAAGCAAGCATTTTATCTGGATGGACTTTGTGGATGCCTCTTGCAAATCTTCTTGCTTCTTCCAGGTCTGGCTTTGATGTTTCGCACCAAATCATGTCTGAGTATGGTGCTACTGCTATACCTCTAGCTATGGCCGCATCTAGACCTCCATGAATTCTAAAGAATCCCTCTTTCGTCCTTTCCCCAGTGAGAAACTCCTGATCTCGAGGGTCAATATCACTTGTAATGAGACTCGCGCCATTTGCATCTGTCCTTGCAACAATTACAGTAGAGACTCCCATTACGTCAGCTGCAAGACGAGCAGCGACGAGACTACGAATAAATTGAGAAGTGGGCACAAGGACTTTTCCTCCAAGGTGACCACATTTTTTCTCAGAGGAAAGTTGATCTTCGTAGTGAATCCCCGCGGCTCCCGATTCAATCATTGATTTCGTAAGTTCAAAGACATTCAATGGGCCGCCAAATCCGGCTTCGGCATCAGCCAAAATTGGAGCATACCAATCTATGTTTGCCGTACCCTCTGCGTGTTGCATCTGGTCAGCTCTTTGGAATACTTGGTTTATCCGTTTCACGATGGCAGGCACACTGTTTGACGGATACAAACTTTGGTCAGGGTACATTTGACCCGCGAGATTGCCATCTGCTGCGACTTGCCATCCGCTAAGATAAATTGCCTTAAGTCCTGCCTGAACCATCTGCAATGCTTGATTTCCAGTTAGCGCGCCTAGTGCAGGCACATATGGTTCACTTTTCAACATGCGCCAGAGCTTCTCGGCCCCTACTTTTGCAACCGTATATTCTATTTGCAGAGAGCCTCTGAGCCGAAAGACATCCTTCGCGCTATAAGGACGTTCTATCCCGCTGAAGCGATCAGTTCCCCAGCTTTCTTCTATTCTACGAATTTCATCGTCTCTATTTGCAAGTTCATTCATCATTTGCTTTACTCAACCATTCCAAAACAATTTTCCTATCTGACTGAGATCTCTGACAACTGCTTCTTTTCTAATGATAGAAGATGTTCATAGGCGATGTTTGTTAAGAACTCAGGAAATTCCTCTGCGGTAATCATGCGCCCAAAAATTTCGCTTGCCAGAAGATATTGTCCTTCATGGAATCTTTGCTCTCCAAGGTTCCGCGCGAGCCTTTCAAGTTCGTTCCTCAAAAGGGTCCTTACAAGAATTTCAGAGACTCTTCCACCGCCCTCCATAGTCGCCCTGTGGTGGATCCATTGCCATAACTGAGCTCTGCATATCTCTGCGGTTGCTGCATCCTCCATTAGGTTGTAGAGTGGTACGCTTCCCTTTCCTCGAAGCCAGGCTTCCAAGTATTGGATTCCTACTCTAATGTTAGTCCTAATGCCATCTTCAGTAATTTGTCCATTTGCGACCTGCAATAGCTGTTCTTGATCGACACTAACATCTTCTCTTAGGTTTGAAATTTGATTTTTGTCTGGCATGCCTTTGTCGAAGACTTGTTTTGCAAGCTCGACAAGTCCTGGATGGGCAACCCAAGTTCCATCGTGCCCCGCTTTGACCTCTCTTTCTTTGTCTTTTCGAACCTGTTCAAAGGCAATGTTGTTCGCTTCTTCATTGTTCTTTATTGGAATGAATGCAGACATGCCGCCAATAGCATGCGCGCCGCGTCTGTGGCACGTCTTTATGAGCAAACCCACATATGTGGCAAGGAGGCCTTGTCCATGGTAACCTGAGAGCGATTTGGAAGAATGAATTGCGGATAGTTCCTGAATTTTTTGATATAACTAAAAATATAGTCCCATCTTCCGCAATTGAGCCCCACGATGTGATCTCTAAGCTCGTAGAGAATCTCATCCATTTCAAACGCCGCGATTATTGTCTCAATTAGAACCGTTGCCTTGATGCTACCGTTTGGTAATCCTAATTCTTTCTCAGCCTCAATGAAAATCTCGTTCCACAAGCGAGCCTCAAGATATCCTTCCATTTTTGGGAGATACAAGTAAGGACCTGTGCCTTTATCAATCAAGACTTTGGCATTGTGAAAAACAAAAAGTGCGAAGTCGAAGATCGAAGCTGGGACAGGCTTTCCTTCAATTTGAATATGTTTTTCAAGCAAATGCAGGCCCCTTGGACGAACTATCAATGTGGCTACATTGTCTTTTAGGGCATAGCTCTTTCCTTCAGGGCTGTTGTATGAAATAGTTCGCCTAATAGCATCTCTAACATTAATCTGCCCCTGAATTGTCTCTTGCCAAGTAGGAGACTGCGAGTCCTCAAAATCAGTCATGTACACATTTGCGCCGGAGTTGAGAGCATTGATCACCATCTTTGTATCGCCAGCCGGACCTGTAATCTCAACGCGCCGATCCATGAGGTCCTCCGGGATGTTACTAATTTTCCATTCCGATCTCCGAATCCCTTCAGTCTCTTTCGGGAAATTGGGCAATTGACCCGAGTCTATCTGTGCCTGTCGCAAAGCTCTTTTTTCTAACACATTTTCTCTCTGTGCAGAAAACTTTCGAACGAGACTGGCAGTAAATCTTAGAGCGTCCGGGGTCAAGATCTCAGAAAAAGCAGGACTAATGGGCGCGAGTATTTCGATTTCTTTTTCAAGTTTCATTGCTGTCAATTCTTCTCTTTCGAGCTCCTACACTATCAGTCGCAAATTCGAATTGAAGATTCGCTAGGTTTTAGGGACGAGGTTACTCGGCTACTCTTTGGATGCCAACGTTTGCCAAGCCCACATATTCTGATAGCCAAGAAAAGCACTCAGGGCAGACTCGAGTATTCACTTGCGCGACCAAAGGAGACTCTTGCGCACAGAATTTACAATCCGTATCGAAAGCGTAGCTTTCACGGTGGGTTATCATGGCAGACACTACGACATCGCGTAAATTTAAGATATGTGGAGAATCCGTAAAGACTTCGTAAGCGTAAGAATGACTGACGTAGTATACGTATAATACATATATTACGACAAGTTTATACATTTAATAGGAAATTAGCTCTCTTATGGAAGTAAGAAAGCTCCAAACTACCGCCGCCGGCACTTTCATCATTACTATTCCTAAGGTCTGGGCCGAGAAGCTAAGATTCAAAAAAGGAGATCTAGTGTCACTCGAGTTAGAGCAAGGCGACATTGTTGTTACCCCTACGAAATCAAGGCCAGCCTCCCAAAGCAGATCGCTTGCAATAGACGAATTCAAAGATCAGAAACTACTCGAGCTCTGCATTACAGCTTCGTACATTCAGGGGCACGATGTCACGGAAGTCATCTCAAAAGAGAAAATACTTCCAGATCAAAAACGATGGGTTCGACATGCAGTAGAAGGTTTAATCGGCGTCGAAATAGCCGAGGATTACGCAAACAGAATCGTTCTCCAGAACCTTGTAGATCCATCTCGCTTTGAAATGGACAAGTTGCTCGAACGCTTCACCGAAACTTCTAAGGCTGTTTTTGAAGATGCAATCAAAGCTTTCATAGAAAACGATTTTGCGCTTGCAGAAGATGCATTCGAAAGAGGTGAAGAAAGCACGAAACTCTATAGACTATTGATGCGTCTTGCCTTGCAAGCTGCTCGAAACAAGAAAATCAGGGAAGAAATGAATCTCGGTGACTTTTCAACCGTGGCTGTAAAGATAATTGCGATCAGAGAGCTTGGTAGAATGGCCTACTATGCAATGAGGATTGCGCAACACGTGGGAGAAATAGATGACAAGCTCGATGAAAGCATCTTGTCTTTAATTCAAAAAATGACCAAAATAACTCTTGAAATGGAGGATCAGGCTTTCACAGCTCTTTCGAAGAAGGATCTGGCACTAGCAAGCTCTGTTATCGATAGGATGACCAATATCAGGAAACTCTATGAGACGGCGCACTCCGCTTCATTAAAAGAGCACAACGATCGAACTTCGCTCGCCCTTTCCCTAATAATAAGGGACATTAGGGCAATAGCAGGTTATACAGTCGCTCTAGCCGATGATGCTGTTCTTGGCATCTTTGCGTGAATTTTTGGCTCGATCTTTCTTTTTCTTGTAGGAAGCAGCTTCCGATTGGATTATACTTTTGCGGTCTTTATTTGATTTCTCCTTTTTTCGTCTTTCTTTCCAGGCCTTTTTTGCAACCCTAGAGCGCTTTAGCCTGAGTTTCTCCTTTCTTTTCTTCTCTCTTTCTTTTCTCCGTACGGCAATTTCCTTTTTCTTCTTCTCCCGGATTCTGCTCCTTTCAGTGGCCATTTCCTGTTTGACTGTTTTCATCAATTCGTCGTATTCCGGAAGTTTGACCTCCGGTTCAAAATCTTTGCAATACTCCCAGAGAAACTTCTTACCATGCTCAAGTACGCAGACTTCACCTAGTTTCTTGTATCTTTCACAATCAACACAGTTTGTCCCGCTGTTCTGCTCATTCAACTGAATTTCCATGCTTACCTACAAACACCAAGTCTCAAATGAATCATGAGTATACCAAGAAGGCTCTATTCGCAGCGAGTCTTTTTCAGTTGTTATTAGGCCTTGCTAATTTTAGACGACAAAGAGCGCAAGAGATCGTACACTGATATAATCTAGCGCTTTATCTGATCGGGGCGACAATGAAAATGACAATATCCCATATCAAATGACTTGAGATACTAGATCCCAAGTCCTTAGTGTAATGATATGTCAATCCCCAAATCGAGTCAGCAAGAAAAGTAGTAACTACCCACAGTGGGTTCAATGAAATGATGTGTATGGCAGAGTCGCAGATGGCGGAAAGAAAGACTCCTCCAACCTTTGCTTTTCGGTTTGCGATCCTGCTTGAGAAGAAGGTCTGCAAGTTACCTCTGAAATATGATTCAAAACCGAAGGCATCAAGCAACAAGATTACAACCTGAAGATAGAGAGGATGTGAACCGATAGTACTATAGATCGAGGTTTCGCCGGACGAACCGATTCCAAGGGGACTGTATATTTTGATGAAATAGTTACCAACGTAAAAGATTCCGTAAAGTAGGAGCGAGGATATAATGCCGACTGCGATTGATCGGCCGGTCGGCTTGAAAAGGCGGGAGAATCGAGTCAACCAGAATGAAACAAGCATCATAATCGGCGTTGCGACAAATACCCCGAGCAGAAAATACGTCGATGTCGGGCGAAGGAAAAGGATGCTCATCCCCAGTCCAACTATAATGAATCCTCCAATTTGAAACCTGACGGATTGGGCCTTACTTTTCTTAGTTTCATTCGGCCGTCCAAGTAATTTTGAATGATCATGCAAATCAGGACTCGCCAACTTTGTCAGGCAGGAACAGAAAGTTCTTGGTCCAGCATTTTCATAAATTGCTCTAACTGATCTTTTCTTATTCTAGACCCAGCGGCATGCGCATGTCCGCCACCTGATGCTTCAAGCTTGGTTGAGATCCTTCCAACTATTTTGCCTAGGTCTTGCTTACTTTCCTGAACGCTTCGAAGTGAAATTTCGTAGTGATCTGAATCGTCTTCTCTGAAGACTACACCAACCGGAACATCCAAGGCACCGATGAGAAAGTTTGCAACCGTACCAGTCGAGGATTCACGTGTCTTAAAGTATGCAAAGTTCACCATTTTCTTTCCTTCATTTCTTGCTCTTTCGATGAGAGCCACGGAGCTCGACGCAAATTCTTGTGCATAAGAGGACGCGTTATCCATTTCATGAGGGAGCTTACCTTTGTCTCCAAGCTCTTCAACGATATGCGCGAGCAAGGGATTCGCTCCCGCACCATCACGACTTATCATGGCAATCGAAAAGGAAAGAACTGTTGCCTCGTAAAGTAGAAACTGCCGGTCAAACGAAGCGATCAATTTTCTGGCGAAGGGCTGAAGATCCATGTAATCAGTGATCGCGCCGCAGCATGCGAGTATTTTCATATTCGGCGAAGCATACAATTGACTTTCAAATTTCTTGAATACTAGAACTGCCGAGCTTTCTTCTTTTGAATGATAAAGATCAACTCCGACTTCCTTGATCTGGCTCTCAAATTCAGGATCTATGGGATGATGATCGATATAGTGCACTTTTGAATGATTTGCGAGTCTCCTTAGCTCTTCCAAGAATCCATCGAAGGTGCTTTTGTTCACCCCTAGGTCGCAAATGAATACTTCCCTAACGGGTCCGACCTTGGATAGACTTTCAATCATTTCGGAATAGTCGGTTAGAATCACAATACCCCCCATGAGATGATGGATCAGAGCCGCAGATGTGATTCCGTCTGCATCTTTGCTATGCGAAACCACGGCTACGTCGATCTTATGTGAATCCTTCGGGGCGGCAGGCTGCCTGGGCATCTGGGTAAGTGAGCTCACTTTCCTTCGGCACCTCTTCTATATCCTCCGAAAGGACGTTTTAAGGCTGAGCGAGTGTCAATGTCAAAAGAAATCCAAGGATCTTTTACATTGATCTTAATGGCATCTCTGTGGCGTGTAATCAAAATTTCTTTAGCTCCTCTGTCTCCTTTCATTTTTTCGAGAAGAGGAAAAATCGATCTCGAAAAGATCGCAGGGTTTCTTGGTTCGTTTTCAAATGCGAGACTCGCCATCTTTGCGTAAGGTTTCCGTTTCAAAGATGCAATAAGTCGATCCACAAGCATGGGTGTGAGATAAGGCTGATCTGCAACCATGAGTACAACGTAAGAACAATCATCCGGCAGGTTAGAAATAGCAGCTCTTATAGAAGAAGATAATCCCTTTCTGTAATCTCTGTTCAGCAGAATCTGGGCCCTCCCTAGTTTTAGCTCCTCCATTATCTGATCGGAGTCATGGCCTAAAACGACGAATACATAATCCGATTTTGTTTGGTTTGCAATGTCCACGGCATTTTGAATGAGCGATTTTCCACCGGGTGCGAGTTTTGCGAGTTGCTTAGAGGAACCAAATCTCGAAGATAAGCCTGCTGCTAGCACGACGCAAGCGATTTTGCGTTTTTGCGATCTTCTGGGTAACGACCGATGGCGATATTTCGGCTTAACTCTGATTACCAAGCTCGAAAGCTAGAAGAGTAAATCATTCTTAAAACTTAACCGAAAGATTGTCTGTCCTATCCGCCAGTCCGGTACATCGGGCGGACGTGCTTTAGTTCAACCGATGTCTTCATCAGCGATTCGACGCCAGGAGCCTTTAGTTTCACTATCTTTTTCAAATATTCCGAGATCTCAAGATCGCTAGCCCCGCTCCTTAGCAAGCTTGCTACGTCGTACTCATGAATGTCAAACAGGCAAGGCACAATTTTGCCGTCCGCTGTGAGACGAATTCGATCGCAATCTGAGCAAAAGGGTCTGGTGATTGAGGTGATTATTCCAAAT
>JARCRS010000037.1 GCA_029850555.1 archaeon
TTGAGCAATGCTTCGCCGGAGCGAACCCCTGCGTCCCTTCCTTCTAGTTTCCATACAACCCAAGTCAATTCATCCCAAGTGAGAAAGGATGTCGCCCCTTCGATCTCGCCTTCCTCAATACTCCTTAGAAACGCAATTGCCTTCTTTGCT
Organism: archaeon; assembly: GCA_029850555.1. Taxonomy (GTDB): domain Archaea; phylum Thermoproteota; class Nitrososphaeria; order Nitrososphaerales; family CADDZS01; genus JASHOD01. The sequence goes on from JARCRS010000037.1 coordinate 151, forward strand.
TTACCATACCTTGCAGGGTCATGGGTTACTGCGTAAACAAAGACATTGGAATCGAGATAAACCATAACTGTATCTAGACCTCTGATGTCTCTGAAAGTATTAACTTCTTAACATCGATGTCTTTTGAAATCTTACTCTTGCTTGGAACGATTGCAATCAGCTCCGAAACACTGGATCTTCCTTTTACTGGCTTGACCTTTGCCTCCTTATCGCCTATCTCAAAGAAGACCTCATCTCCGGGAGCTATGCCCAGAATGTCTCTTACTTCCTTTGGAATTACTGCCTGTCCCTTTGGGCCCACCTTGCTCTTTAGGCGCATGTACATTTGGGTATAACTGTACAGTATTAAGTCTTACTTATAGGTTATACTCCACCCCAAGCACGATATAACAGGAAACAAAGTGTTAGCTCTGCTACTCCAAGATAGATGCTGGCTCATGTGCTAGGAACGCCCTTGCATGCTGTAAAATACTCGGTTTCACATCCTAACCCTCTTTAGAGCGTCCATGCCTTCGCCGAGCATTCGACTTTGTGGTACGGTGACATTGTGAAGAATGGTTCACAAAATCAGCTTCTAGTGCTTTAGATCTCTCCTGCTGGATCCTTGTGACACCTACAACATTCAAGAACAGATTTCAGTCGCTGTTAATAATAATGGACTTCGTAGGCGCCGATGCGCTCGTCCTTTAGCGCGATCTGCCGCTGTCTATGCTCTTGGCGCAATCTGAATATTCGTACAGCATTATCAGGGATTTGAACCTTAAGTTAAGCGCCCAGGCCGGGATTCGAACCCGGGTCGCGAGAGTGACACTTGAGGCGGCTTGTAAAGACACGCAGTCTCACATACTGTTCGGCGATAAGCAACCGAGCTATACTACCTGGGCCGGTCGCGACGAAAATTTTTCGTTTTCGCCGAGGTGGGGATTGAGAGTATTGGATTTAACGCTTTTTGCCCTTTGAAGATCGTTCAAATTCAGATCCTCTAGGGGGAACGATACTACCAAGCCTTGTTCCCGAAAATAGTCCAGCACATTTTCCTTTGAGATTGTCAATTTTCTTCGATCGATGCTCACATCTCTTAACCATTCCATTTTTTGTATGGATTCGGTCTCCACTAGTGCGGGGTGAATTCTCCGCCTTGAGTCAGAAGCTTTCCACAATCCTCAGTTCATCTTGGTTTCCCCGCGATCGAGATCTGAAAGCCGGTCTTCCAATGTCTCCTGAATTTTACATTTGGACGCTTACTCACCCAAGCAGGGCATTTTCGGAAATTCGGCCAATTTTCAATTCGCGTGAAGATCTTCTGAACCACGTTATTTCATACAAGAGTGAAAGTTATCTTGGCGAAATTGCAACGATTGCGGAGCGGAAAGTCAATGATGAATGGAGAGCATGGGTGAACGTTCACTCTGATATGGCAATTGATGAATTTAAGCTGGATAACATTCTGATGATGACGCTCCATCATCTGATAATAAATCGCGATAGCAAGAAATGCGTCCTTTGCAATTCTTCATCGTCTCTCGTCATTCACCATATCATTCCAAAGCAAAGGAACATCCTCAGAAAAGCTCCACCTTTTGGTCGGAGCGTTCCAACAAATTTAATCACGTTGTGCCAAACTTGTCACTCGAAATTTCATTCTTTCTTTTGCTAATTTGTTTCCTTCGAGCAGCTTAGACAATTGATAAATGCGAAGCCAGAGGCTAGGTGGGGCGGTAATTCTTGTCCAGATTGATCGAGCGGATCGAAAGCGGCGTTCCCGGTCTGGACCGTTTGCTCGATGGTGGTATCCCAAAAGGAAACGTCGTTATCGTCGCTGGAAGAGCTGGCACTGGTAAATCGGTCTTTGGCGCACAATTCCTATTCTACGGTTCTTCAATGAAAGGAGAAAAGACCCTTTTCATCACCTTCACTGAGGATAAAGCAAAGTTTCTACGCTATATGAGGAACTTTGGCTTGGATCTTGGGGAATTGGAATCAAAGGGGTTGATGAAAGTCCTGAACCTCGTAATCCCTCCGGTAGGTCAGCAAAACAAGGCTTTGGATGAAATTTCAAAAGCTTTCGAAGAATTCAAACCCACACGTGCCGTATTAGATCCGTTTTCCGCTCTTACGATTCCTATTACTGGAAGCAAGGGCGAACTCCAGTCTTACGTTAATTCGTTGATTAGCAAAATCGCATCAAACATAGATTGCACGACTCTCCTCATAAGCGAAGTCCCTGCGAGCGCAGATCAGATAGGCTCGGGCGTAGAAGAATACGTCGCTGATGGAATTATAGTTCTTTACTACTTGATGAGGGGCAAAGCGAAAATCAAGGCTGTTGAAATTAGGAAAATGAGGGGAACAAAACATTCCAATCAAGCCACTTTGCTTGAAATTACAGACGATGGCATCGTAATAGATCCCGACATAGAACTCACATGAGATGATTTAATTGGCGGTTCAGGGCAAGGCAGATTTCCTCGTCGTCGATGACAGCGAGTCAGTACGTATGGTGATCGCGGGGATGCTCCGAGTTATGGGTCAGGAAAACATCACTCTTGCAAGCAACGCAAAACAGGCTCTGTCGATTTTCAAAGACAAGTTTGCCGAACTCAAGAATCCGATCGTGATTTTGGATATTGTGCTTCCAGATCTTTCAGGAGATATTGTTGCAAAGAAAATCCTCGCAATGAATACCTCAACCAAGATTATCCTTGTTACCGCGGAAGACAGGAATGAAGCTCTGACAATGGATGTTATTCGGCAGGGCGCTTTTGGGTATATTCAAAAACCTATCAGACTTTCTTCACTACGAGACATACTAGTAGGAATCTAAGTTGTACTTGATTCCTTATCTAGCGATTCATTAATATCAGCGAGAGAGCAAGTTTTTTCAAAAATTCGTTGAAGGGCCTCTAGCTCAGCCAGGTAGAGCACTGGTGTTCTCATTGCAGCTTGAAAACTAGCTGTAAGAGATCGGTGACACTTTTAATCCAGGGGTCTGGGGTCCGAATCCCCAGAGGCCCGCTTTCTTCTCGAATACTGTAAATGTTGGAGTGCGGGATGTGAACAGACATTAGCCAAACTAAACATGATTTTGTTAGCTATTTGTTCACAATGTCACCGCACCACACTTTAAAGTTGGATGCTCGCTGACCGAATATTGGTTTTCATTGAATTTCTCTAGCTGTTAGTTATTCCAAGTCCCTTGGGATGAGCGTCCGCGACTAAGTTCAACTGGATACCATGTTCAAGATAGGCCTTCAAACCAGCGAGAAGCCATGTAAACCCGCCAGTAGAGTCAAGAGCCTGATGAACTATTTCATCTTCGGAACCGTGGAATCCAGAATTAGTCACCCGAACGAATGTCCCATCATTTTTAACTGGTGTGAATATCCATTCTACGTTTTCCTGTCCGGCGTATCCTTCCCATTCTATCAAGATCCGTTTATTTTGCTCGATAGCCTTGACGTCGACATTGGTTGAGACTCCATACATTTCCCATTCCCATGTAACGGATTTTCCAAATTCGAGCCTGCCAGAAGCCTTTGTAAACCAAAATTTAGTAGTGATCTCAGGATTAGTGAAAGCCTCAAAGACTTCTGCTATTGGCTTTCTAATGAGCATCTCGGCTTTCGCCTGAATATCCTTATTCATGACGGTCTTTCTACTTAGTCACTTGATTTAAAGTAAGCCTTCGTGTCTTTTTCGTTCCGTTGTGGATTCAGACAATTGCACCGCGACACAGAAAATGAGCATTGGCTAATTTTTATTCATCCGCAAAAAAAGTAGAAAGAATCTAAAAAATCGTTCATTTTGATACGCACGTTATCAAATCTGACAATTATATACAGCCTTTTTATTCTTGGCATTTCCTATTATCAGATGAGAAAAGTGAGATTATGTCAGCATCTGGGATCTCGATAAGCAGTTCAGGGGTCTTTGCTTGTAAAATTTGCGGAGAAGCCTTCGCCCTAAGACAAGACCTTATCCGACATATCAAGGAAAAACACGAAGAAACTGCTGTTAGCTAAAAGCAGACTCGTTCGTTTTGCGCATACAGCACAACTTCTCTGGCATTCTTATTTTGCGTTACACATTGTAATGAAGTACAACGCGTAGGCTCCAACTGCTGTTGAGACTACCATCAGTAAACCTAAACCGGACGCGATTCGAACTCCGCGATGTGTTGACCATCGAAAAGATAGAGCGAAGACTACTGCTGCAACAACGATAAGAAATATTCCCTCATACGCATGATGGATTAGAGGAAACTCAAGGCTAGATACTTGCTGCATGAATCCCGTTAACGAAAATTGGGGTGCGAGCGTACTCGTTGCAGCAAAGAAGATCTTTGCATCACAGGCTCTCTATTTGGAAGAGAGGCTTAAAATCCTATAGGCGCTCCATCTCCCCGAGGATCGGCTGCGCCTTTCAGGAGATCTTCGCTAAATTGAATTGCTTGTGCATGACCGGTAAGTGAAGAAAGTGAGTCGAACTTCTCTAGAGCAAGTCCTTTCGCCCTAACAATGTTTTCCTTCTGAGAAGTAACTACATCGATACCTGGCTCAAAGTAAATTACAGATGGTTTTTCGTAAATCGAAAAGGGAATCACCCATCTGGGCGAATCGATCGCCTTCTGGGGGTCTATCCCATAATCTAAGATCTTTGTCATTAGCTGGACATGGACTTGAGGCTGAATATCCCCACCCATGCAACCCAAAGAAAATAGTGTTCGACCTGATTCTGATTCTCCGAAAGAGGCGCATAAAGTGTGAAATGTTCTCTTCAAGGGGGCAAGCGCATTGTGGTGTCTCTCGTCGAGGCTGAAATAACATCCTCTGTTCTGCAGCACCAATCCAGTACCTTCAGGTACCAAGCCTGATCCAAACCCCATGTAATTGCTCTGTATCGCTGAAACGCAATCACCCTCCGAATTCCCAACTGTGAAATAAGTTGTATCGCCGGAGACTTTTTGTTTCTGATTTGGAAGGGCGAAAAGATCCAAACGTGATCCTAATAGTGTTCGTGCAAACTCTTTTGAGAGAAATTCAGGCTTGAGCTCGTAATATGCCGGGTCAGCTATTTGCTTTGCTCTTTCCGCATATGATTTAAGGCAAGTATCTACAAGGATCTCAAATAGCTCTGGCGAATCAATCAGATATTTATTTGGAAGATCATACTCCTCAAGCATGTTTAGCCAGAGTAATACAGTTGCAGCTTGGCTATTTGGAGCAGTTTCAAAAATATTAACGCCTCTGTAGTTAGTTTTGGGTGGAACCTGCCAGGTACTACTGTGATTTTTGAGATCGCTTTCATTGATTAGGC
>JARCRS010000038.1 GCA_029850555.1 archaeon
TTGTGCACGAACCTCGCCAGATACTGCCCCTTGAAGAAATCGAGCTCTTTGGGAATAACAAGCAGGAAAAGTCCAAGACTTCTGAGAGAATCTAGTATTTTCTTGGAGGCGAAGTACGATGTCAAGTAAATTGAGCGTACAAACAGGTTTGCGATTTAAGACCTATCGAGTATCAAAAAGGGACCCGGAGAGAGACATCAAAAAAATTGCGAAGGAATTACGTGATTTATCGCTTAAGGAAGATGAAGCAAAGAAAAAGATTCTTTCTTCCTCGGTGTCTGCTATGCTCGACAAGGTGAGAAGAGACGGAGATGCTGCTCTGATGGAGCTAGCCAACAAATTCGACAGGAGTAATTTTTCTAGCGCAAATGACTTTTTTGTTCGAAATAAGGAAATTGAAGAGGCGTATTCAAAATTAGAGCAAAGAGAGATTAAAGCAATCAAGGCAGCTCGTAGTCAAATAGCGTTCATTGCGCAAAAGCAGATGGAGCGATTTAGCAAAAGAAAGTACGAAACGCCTTTGGGTTTTGTTATCGAAGAAAGATACGAACCAATAGATCGGGTTGGCGGCTATGTTCCCGGCGGTCTAGCTTCTTACCCGAGCACTGTTCTGATGATCTGTGTCACTGCAAAAGTGGCTCAGGTGAAAGACATCGTTCTAGCTACTCCTGCAAAAAATGGCTTAGTGAATCCATCGGTTCTTGTTGCAGCTGACCTATGCGGTGTCAAGGAGATTCTCAAGATAGGAGGGGCGCAAGGAATCGCAGCCCTCGCATTTGGAACAGAAGCCGTGAAAAAGGCAGACGTAATAGCTGGGCCGGGAAATGAATTCGTCACTGAAGCAAAGCGCCAAGTCGCCTCACTGGGACTTGTTTCAATCGATATGTTGGCCGGTCCCACAGAGCTTCTCATTTTAGCTGATTCGAAAACAAACCCAAGGCTAGTATACGAAGAAATTATTTCGCAAGCTGAACATGGGAACAAAACCTTATGCGGAGTTGTGAGCGACTCTATGGAGGTCATCGAGCAAGTCACAAAAATTGCGGAAAATGATTCTAACAGGGAAAGACTCGATGAAATATCTGAATCGACCCTTTTCGCTGTGAAGGTCAGCTCAATTTTAGAAGGAAGAGATTTTGCTCAATATCTCTCTCCTGAACACCTGGAAGTTATGGTTTCAAACTCCAATGAAAAAGCTCTTCGGTCAAATTTGAACAAATCCGGGCTCCTACTCTTTGGGAATTATGCCCCTTGCTCAGCATCGGACTATATGATTGGAACAAATCACGTCCTGCCCACCGGAGGTCAAGCTGCGAGCCGATCTGGCCTTTCAGTTGCGAATTTTCTGAAACGAGTACTCTTGGTTCATGGAAGTAGGGCATCTCTAAAGAACGCGATGGGAGACATCTCGACGATGGCCGCGCTTGAAGGCCTTCCTAATCACGCAAAGGCAGCGAGTGCCCGGTTTGATCTGAAGAAACAAAGAGGAAGTTAAGAGGTATGGCTAGAACATTATCAAAAGTCAAGCAGCCTCTGCGATACGAGCAATCGCCCATCGAGATTGATTACACACTCAAAGGTCTCGTACGCATGAATCTCAATGAGAATCTTGTTCTGCCCAAAAGAATCCTTGAAGATGCCTACTTTGCATCTGAGAGCAAGTTTGACCCTCGCAATTACCCTTCTGAGCTTGATTGTGGCGAAATGAAGAGTTTGAGAGAAGAGCTAGCACGTTATTGCCAATGCAAATCATGGAAAAACATACTGCTTGGGAGCGGCGGTGACCAGCTCATAGACCTACTTTGCCAAATGAAACTTCGAATCCAAGGCGGCACCCTTGTGACGGTGAGACCAAGTTTTTCGATGTACTATGTCAATGCTATTAAGGCGGGTGGAAATGTAATCGAGGTGCAACTTGGCAAATCATCTTGCGAAGGAAGCCCTTTCAAACTTGATGTTCCCAATCTAGTTAGAGCGTGCAAATCATCAGCGAATGTGAAAATTCTTGCCCTAGTCTCGCCTAACAATCCAACAGGTATACAATATGATATTGAACATATGAAAGAAATCTTGGACGCCGTTCCGCCAAGCGTTTTGGTCGTGCTAGATGAAGCATATGTAGAATATGCTAGTTACAGCGCAAAACAACTTCTAAACGCTCACCCAAACCTAGTGATCCTCAGGACATTTTCGAAAGCCTTTGGCCTAGCTTCACAGAGAATTGGTTACCTAGCTACTTTGAATGAAGAATTTGCGAAGGAATTTGATAGTTTCCAAGCTCCATTTCCGCTAAATTCCCTCGCAGTATTCATGGCTCTTGAGCTATTGAAAAAGAGAGAGGACATTCTAGGATATGCTCGTCAAACGAGCCGGCTAAGGGACAATTTGATCGAAGATCTTATGAGGTTAGACCATAGATTGTTACGAGTCATCCCAAAATCGGAAACCAATTTTGTTCTTGTAGGTTCAAAGAAAGCAAAGACGATTTTTACTTCCCTCCTCTCGAGGTACAGAATCGCAGTCAAGTACATGCCAAAGCTAGAACAGGATTCAGATTTCTTGAGAATTACTGTTGGAACCGAAGAGCAAAATTTGCACTTGCGCGACGCTCTTTACGCGATCGCAAAGGAAGTATGAAGGAAAATGACGATGGTATCAGACAACGGTTCACTTGAAACAACATCAACCCTTGCCGCAATAATCTTTGACTGCGATGGGGTTCTAATCGACTCGACCCTTTCCTATGATCTCGCCCTTGAACAATGCGTCAAATCCTTCGCCTCAGTTCTAGGCTTCAAAAACAACATCACATCACTGGAGGGGTTTGCAAGTGTCATTCGAAACCTTCGGAATCTCGGAACGTTCAACAACGATTGGGATTCTTTGGCCGTACTCGTGAGCTACCTTTATGCTCGGTCCAAGCCAGAGGATAGATCACAGCTAGAAAAAGCTGTTATTTCGGGCGATCTCGCAAAAAAATTGTACGAATGGAATGCCATCGTAAAGGAAGGTCCATTTCCAAAAAGCGCTGGTATTAAAGAGCAGGAAGTAGTTGGTGTAAATCAACTAAGCTCTGTCATAGCACGCGCAAAGGCAGGTTCGACTAGAGAGGAGATAATAAGCATCATATTTTCAGGTGACCAGAAACTCATAAGGGAGTTCTATTATTCCGTTGGTTATCCTCTCCCGGCCGGAAATGGATTCTTAGCTACCTACTTCGACACGATAATGTATGGTTCCGAGTTGTTCGAAAAGATCTATGGGATTCCATCCCCACTGAGGGCAATTCCTGGCCTCATCTCGAACGAAAAAGTTCTCGTTTCTGAGAAGACGCTAGCATCTCTCGCGAGTCTTTGCAATGGGAACCTTGGAATCCTGACTGGCCGGCCTTTTATTCCGACAGCGCACACGTTGGGCAATCTTTACACAAAGTGGTTCAAAAGCTCGGATCTCTGCTGTTTCACAGGAGACCCTTTCTTAGATTCGGGGGAAGCAAAACCTTCCCCAAAACCCATGCTGACAATTTTGAATTCGATCAACGATAAACGCTCGCCGGTGCTTTACATCGGGGATTCCTTTGAAGATCTCCTAACAGTGAGAAACGCAAATCGGATTCTCGAATCGACTAAAGGAAGGAAGAGAATTCTCTTTGCTGCAATAGCAAGATCTGAATCTGCTGCAGAATTCTTCACGAACAATGATGAGGACAATACGATAGACCTCATTGTTTCGAATGTAAATGAAGTACCTGGCGCACTGGAAGAAAAACTCGGAAGAGTAGGAGAATATTTTCAAAAATGAGCCAAAAGCTACAAGGTAGAAGACGCGAATGGAAAGGTGGTAATTCACTTCAGAGAACTTCTGTCTTCAATAGGAAAACCAAGGAAACGAACATCACAGTCAAAGTGAATGTAGATGGTACTGGAAGGAGTTCAGTTTCGACAGGGACGAATTTCCTAGATCACATGATCCAGCTGCTTTCTACACACAGCCTGATCGACATTCAAATTAGGGCAAAAGGCGATCTCAAGCACCATACAGTCGAGGATACAGCATTGGCTCTTGGGGCAGCACTGTCCGAAGCGCTTGGAAACAGGAGTGGAATCAGACGATTTGGCAGCGATTACGCTCCAATGGATGAATCTCTTGCTTTTGTGTCAGTTGACCTTGTGAAGCGACCTTACTTTGTGCCTACTGATCTTGAGTTCAGGCGTAACTACATTGAAGACTTGGCTCGCGAAGACCTTCAGCACTTCTTTAGATCGTTTTGCACAGCAATCAGTTGCACCATGCATATTCATCTGATTTACGGCAGTAACGACCATCACAAGGCTGAGGCCTGCTTCAAAGCTCTAGCTCTAGCTCTTCGAAAAGCTGTTGCTCTAGATGAACGTAGATCTACAACTCCAAGTTCCAAAGGGTCCATGTGAAGAGGATACTTTACGTTGCTTCAAAAAAAGACAATCCAGATTCTTGACTATGGTTCAGGGAATCTATTTAGCATTCAAAATTCAATTGAGAGAGCTTCAAAAGGCAAGGTCAAAGCGATCGTGAGATCCAATTTTCAAGAAACAAATGATGGACTTATCCTGCCTGGTGTGGGAAGCTTCAGTTTCGCTCAAAGGATTCTCGAACAAAACAGAGAACAAATCATTGGAGCAATAAAGGATAGCTCGCTTCCGCTCCTTGGTATATGTCTTGGAATGCAGCTACTGTTCGAGAAGAGCGAGGAGGGGCCCGGAAGCGGTCTAAACCTTTTCAAAGGGAATGTCGAGCGTTTTCGCGAAGATGCCAAAACAAAGATTCCACATATAGGTTGGAATACATTCAGATTAGTTCGCGGCAAGACTAAGGCCTCCTCGAAATTGTGCAAAGGACTCGCTGAAGAATCATGGGCGTACTATGTCCATTCTTACTTCCCAAAGCCAAAAGATGACTCGGTAGTCAAAGCCTGGACCAAGTATGGCAAGAATGAATTCCCTGCGATAATCGAAAGGGAGAATATCTTCGGAACTCAGTTTCATCCGGAAAAATCTGGAGCAGCAGGACTCAAACTGATTTCAAATTTTGTTGATTATGTCGTAAAGGGGCGCAAAAAATGAGAGCAGGTTGTTGCACCAAGTGATAGTCATTCCTGCAATAGATATTTTGAACGGCAAAGTCGTGCGAACCAAGCATGGATTAGAGTCAAAGGCAAAGATCTATTCTGAAGATCCAATCGAAATTGCACAGAGTTATTTTGAATGCGGCGCAAACATGATTCACGTTGTTGATCTTGATTCTGCAATTCATAGAGATTCAAAGAAGAACGAGAAAATCATTGAAAAGATTCTTGCCAAGTTTGGAAGTACGATGAAAATCCAGCTGGCCGGCGGAATCAGATCTAAAGAAGCTGCGGTACGCTACATGAGTCTAGGAGCCTCGAGAATTGTGATAGGCTCTCTCAGCTATTCTGATCCTAGGCTTTCAAAGTCGCTACTTCTTTCACTTGGAGCTGATCGAGTTATTTTAGCGATTGATTATGACGAATCAGGGAGAGTTAGGACAGGTGGTTGGCTAGAACAACAAAGAGAATATGTTTTTGACGCGCTTCGGAGAAATTATATTGTGGGATTTAGGCAGTTTCTACTCACTTCAATTGCTCAAGACGGAACTCTAGAGGGACCAGATTTTGGAACGCTTGAGCAGTCAAGAGCAATCGTTTCTGGCAGCAAATTGGGAACTGAGGAAGTAAGGCTCATAGCAAGTGGAGGGATTACCTCCAAAAATGACTTGTCAAAGCTGGCAGAGTTCCAAATTGATGAGGCCATAGTTGGAAAGGCGTTCTTTGAAGGAAGATTAGACCTCTCGGAAGTAATCTCTCTGTACAACAAGTGACGGGTAAAGCGAAAATGCCGTTAGCAAAGAGAATTATTCCATGCTTGGATATCAAAGAAGGAAAGGTAGTGAAGGGAACAAATTTTGTTTCGATCAAAAATGCGGGAGATCCACTTGAGAGAGCTAGAGCTTACCGTGACCAAGGGGCAGACGAGATCGTTTTCCTAGATATTTCAGCTTCTTCCGAGAAGCGCAAAACTAAGATCGACCTAGCTCGCAGAGTTGCAAAGGAGCTTGACATTCCATTTACGATAGGTGGTGGTATTTCCTCAGTAGAGGATGCTAGAACAGTTCTTTCAAACGGCGCAGATAAAGTAAGTGTGAACACGGCCGCAATTGCGAACCCAGGGCTAGTATCAGAATTAAATGACGTGTTTGGTCAGCAATGCGTAGTTATAGCCATTGATGCAAAACGTAGTGGAAAGGCAAAGTCAGGATTCACAGTTTGCTCGTACGGTGGTTCTCTCGACACAGGTAATGACGTTTTAGCATGGGTTGTGGAGGTTGAAAGGCGCGGAGCGGGTGAGATTTTACTCACTTCAATTGATAGAGACGGAACGAAATCAGGTTTTGACACCGAGCTTACTTCACTGGTCTGCTCCAACACCAAGTTACCTGTTATCGCAAGTGGAGGCTGTGGAAAAATCGAAGATTTTCTAAACATTCTTTCAGAAGGAAGAGGAAAGAAAAATAGAAGGAAAGCTGCCGACGCAGCTCTCGCAGCTTCAGTATTCCACTATGGGGAGTTCACTATAAGAGAAGTGAAAGAATTTCTACTGAAGAATGGAGTAAATGTGAGAGTTTAGGAAGTAAAAAAGAGAGGAATTGTGAACAATGATGATAGCGAAACAAACTCAACCAGAGCCAAAGAATTTAATCAGTAGCGAGAAGATGGAATCCTTCATCAAAAGGATAGATTTCAAGAAAGGGGAAGGCCTAGTTCCAGTCATCACGCAGGACACAAGGACAAAGGATGTCCTAATGCTGGCATATGCAAACGAGGAGGCTCTCAGGCTTTCATTCTCCACTGGAGTCGCTCACTACTGGAGCAGGTCAAGAAGAGCATTATGGAAGAAAGGTGAGACATCAGGCCACGTTCAAAACATACGCCTGATCGACACCGACTGTGATTCAGATGCATTGCTCTATCTAGTAGATCAGATTGGGGTTGCATGCCACAGAGGAACATGGTCATGCTTTGATAGCGTTTCGGAAGAACATGAGAGAGCGAAGCCATAATTTGCTTTCTCCAGAGCTGATCAAGTAGCTAGAAAAAGAGCTTAATACTCGCATCCAGTGGATAAGAAAAAAACCAAGCAGTGAGTGAGTTGGAACACCATATGATCGTGGCTGTGATAGGCGGAGGAAAAATTGGAGAAGCTGTCGCGCGCAGCATCGCAAAGTCACAAGCAGTAGAGAAAGTCTTTGTAACAAAGAGAAACATCACGACTCTAAAAAGTACTTTACAATCCGAAGAGAAAAAGATCTTTGTTCTGCAGGACAACAAAAGTGCAGCCAAAGATTCTGATTTGATAATAATCTCTGTCAAGGCTGGCGACGCAAAGCATGTGTTGGCAGACATAGCTCAATTCGCTTCGGGGAAGATTGTGATATCGCTGATGGCTGCCGTTTCAATTAGAAAGTTAGAAGCTTCACTTCCAAATTCAAAGATAGTGCGCGCAATGCCTAACATAGCGGCATCTATTGGAGAAGCGATAACAGCCTACTCACTTGGGTCAAAAGTTAAAGAGAAGAAAGATGTAGATGAAGTCCAATTTATCCTCGGAAGCTTTGGAGATTATGTAGAAGTTCCAGAGAATTTGATGGATGCCGTGACAGCCCTGAGTGGAAGCGGCCCAGCGTACATAGCGGTGCTGATCGAAGCAATGGTAAGCGCTGGTCTGAAGGTCGGCATACCTCGCGACATTGCGTTCAAGCTTGTCACAAAGACTCTTACAGGAACTGCGAATCTGCTTAGCCAGAAGAAATCTACGATGCATCCTGCGGAGCTTCGTGACTTAGTCACGACTCCGGCTGGCACAACAATAGCTGGAATCTACGAACTGGAAAAAGGCTCTCTAAGGACGAGCGTAATGAACGCGGTCGACGCTGCAACAGCCGCGGCGGAAAAAGTTGCAAAGAAATTTGAAGAAGCTGATTAAGTAGAGCAAGAGTCAACCAGATTTTAACTTTATTTCTTCGAAAGATAGATAGCAAGCAAAACGAGAAGTCGTAAATCATGGTCGCAGTTGTAAAGAAAACTGGGCAAGTTCCCCCGCAGACCGTGGAAAACGCAGTTGGGACGGAAATCGAATGGCTCATTGATCGCCGTGACGGTGCCCCGAATTTCGAACTCAGAAAGTTTCGAATAACACCTGGTGGTCGCATTCCCAAGCATTACCACTCTGACATTGAGCACGAGCAGTACGTGTTGAAGGGAAACTATGATGTCGGAATAGGAGACAAAGTTTACCAAGTTAAGCCTGGTGATTCTTTGTACATCCCAGCTGGTACAGTTCATTGGTATGAGAATCATGGAGAGGAGTACGCGGAGTTCCTGTGCATTGTCCCAAAGAAGGAGGAGTACAAAGCAGTCTATCTGGAAAAAATCAGCGAGGACAAGTAGGAGAGGCGATCAAGCTCTTTGTTGCTTTTTCCAGTGTCTGAGAAATTTGAAACAAAAAAAGTGTATCGGGCGAGCCATTGAAATTTCCCTAGCCATTAGCGCTATATGGTATCTCTATCTTTCCTCCCCCTAGCACAGCCATGATCGTTTTCGATTGTACTCACTCATCTTGTATCAGCTTGTTGCTTCTGTTAAGCAACTCCCTTTAAGGTTCTTTTTGGCACGTGGATTGTTTGAAAAGTAGCACCCTTGTAGCACGACAAATTAAAAGCAAGTCGATTTATCTGCAAAGTGATACCGGCAAAGCCTCAACGCGCGCAACCTTAAGGAAACGGGTGCATGGATAAAGATGGCTTCTCCAAGATTGATAGTAGTGAAGGTCGGCACGAGTTCCATTACGACCTCCGAGGGGAAACTGGACGAAGAAGAAATGAGCAAGCTCGTGGATCAAATTGCTGCTGTACTAAAACAACCTGACAAGAACAGCAGGATAGTTCTTGTGACTTCAGGAGCTGTAGCAGCAGGCACGGCTGAACTAGGTCTACATCCAAGGCCTAACGACATCGTGTTTCAGCAAGCCTCGGCAGCAACAGGGCAAAGCGTACTCATGGCAAAGTATCGTGAGCTATTCCATATTCATGGAATAAAAGTGGCTCAAATTTTACTAACTGCCGAAGACCTGTCAAACAGAACGTCTTATCTCCATACACGCAACGTTTTGAATTGGCTTTTGAAAATCGGAGTTATCCCAATCATAAACGAAAATGATGTGACTTCCATCGACGAACTCAAGCCTGTCAGTGAAGAAGGATACAAGGTAAACTTTAGCGACAATGACATCCTTTCAGCTCTCGTAGCATGTGCGATTAAAGCAGACATGTTGATCATACTCTCTGATGTAGATGGTTTGTACACAAAAGATCCTAAAAACTCAGAAGCTGCCGTAATTGCCACCGTTGATCAGATAACTCGCGAGCTAAAATCTTCTTTCATTGGGAACAAGAAGAGCAGGACTGGCAGAGGAGGAATACAAAGTAAAATCAAAGCCGCTGAGATCGCAACCAAGAGTAATATACCGGTAGTTATCGCCAACAGCCGAAGAGACGGCATAATTTTAGACGCTCTCGAAGGCAAGGTCGGTGCGGGAACATATTTCAAACCAAACAGCAACAGCAAGAAAGTGCGTGCCATGAAAATGTGGATAGCCTATGGCGCTTCAGTAAAAGGCAAGATATTTGTAAACCAAGGAGCAAAGAGTGCCATAATTAGTGGA
>JARCRS010000039.1 GCA_029850555.1 archaeon
TCTAGTGTGCGGTTCGCAAGTTGCATCATGATGAGGTGCGGAAGAACACCTTCAGTGTATTTTTCTTCTTCCTGATCGTTAGGACGTTTCCAACCGAGCGAACTACAAAGAACAGCTACGGCATCATATCTGGTATCAACAGTTTTGGGATCCTTACCACTACCAGTTGAATCCTTTAGGAAATCTTCGAGATCAGCTTCGATTTCCTTTTTGTGGGCCTTTCGCCAGTCTGATGCGTCCTTATCTTTGATCATCAAGAGATAAAGGCTTATGCGTGAAGATATATCTATCTGTTAACCGATTGATATCAAATAATGTCAAATGTAGAGCAACGACTGGGGCAGAAGGTCAGTCCGAGTCTCGTCTATCCATTTCTTCGACTGCTTGAAGGGGAGGGCCTTGTAATATCAAATGAAAGAAACATTGGACAAAAGACAAGAAAAGTCTACTCTCTCACGGCTTCAGGAAGAACTCTCTGCAACAAGCTCTTCAGACAATTTACTACTATCGTGTCGAGCGCCATCGAGCCGAGCATGGAAGTTTGCGCACACTGCGGATGTCATGTGTACAAGGACGCGTACTCTGAAGAAATCAAAGGTAGAAAAGTCGTCTTCTGTTGCAAGTATTGCGCCGCGGCCTACACAAAAGATAGGTGATCATAGTGGGTACAGATCCTGTTTGTGGAATGTTCGTGGAGGAATCGCCTGGAGCGCTACATGCGACAGTAAGAGGGACGACGTACTACTTTTGCAGCGAGTCATGCCTTCGAGAATTTACAAGGCCTGAGATTGAGCTTAGGAATATCAAGATCAGTGTCGTTGTTAGCTTTGTCCTCGGAATCCCTATTCTCATTCTTTCTTACATCGCGATTTCTCTTCCTATCCCAATAGGTTGGCTTCTTTTGATACTTGCAACGCCGGTACAATTTGGAGCGGGTTGGAGGTTCTACCGCGGTACGTACAACGCAATCAAGATGCTTTCCTCAAATATGGATGTGCTTATCGCAGTTGGAACGTCTGCTGCATACTTTTACAGTCTAATCTATGTCTTGTTGCCAAGGCAGTTTCCGTACGGCGGATTGTATTTTGACAGTTCAGCCATCATCATCGCTCTAATTTTGATCGGGAGATTGCTCGAATATTCTGTCCGAGGAAAGGCGACAGACGCAATAAGAAAGCTCGTTGAATTGCAGCCAAGAACTGCGCTAGTTTTACGCCCTGATGGCCTGGAAGAGGAGATTCCAATAGAGCAGGTTTCAATGGGAGATATTTTCTTAGTCAAACCGGGAGAGAAAATCGCGACAGATGGCGTCGTCATAGAGGGCCATTCTTCGGTCGACGAAAAAATGGTCACCGGCGAGAGCATGCCCGTTGAGAAAACAAAAGATAGTCAGGTGATAGGAGGAACGATCAACGAAAGGGGTTCTCTCAAAGTCAGGGCAAGTAAAGTTGGAGCAGACACTACACTTTCTAAAATTGTCCTAGTGGTCCAACAGGCTCAAAGTTCAAAGGGACCGGTAGAGAGGCTAGTTGATACAATTTCAAAGTATTTTGTGCCAATCGTGGTATCAGTTGCGTTATTTTCTTTTGGAGCATGGACACTTGTCGCACATAAGCCCATAAGTTTTGGATTCACGGCAGCGGTAGCAGTTTTGATTATTGCTTGCCCCTGTGCTCTTGGGCTAGCAACACCGGCGGCAATTGTGGTTGGGGCAGGAAAAGGAGCCGAGAATGGCATTTTGATCAGGGGAGGAGAGTACCTGGAGAGAACTCAGAAGATTAACACCGTTGTTTTCGATAAGACTGGGACACTTACCAAAGGCGAACCATCTGTTACCGATATTGTGAACTTTAAACCAGAGTTGATCGAGGATAAGGGCATCATAAAACTTGCAGCAATCGCAGAAAAGCAGTCTGAACATCCTTTAGCTTCATCGATCATAAAGAGAGCTCTAGAGCTATCAAACGGACCGATCCCCGATCCAGGATCATTCGAATCAATTTCCGGGAAGGGCGTTCATGCAAAATATTCCGGTAAAGACATTATTTTTGGTAATTCAAAGATTCTTGACTTCTTTGGATTGCAGCTTGACGAACAGGGGCAAAATGAATTGTTGGAATTACAGTCTCAGGGCAAAACAGTCATGGTTCTTGCAATTGACAAACAAATTTCAGGACTAGTAGCTGTCGCGGACACTCTCAAAGAACATGCTCAAGAGGCTATTAGAGGGCTGCAAAAGATGGGACTGCAAGTCATAATGCTGACGGGAGATAACAAGGCCACTGCGGCTGCGATTGCAAAACAGTTAGGCATTGACAAGTACTTTGCCGAGGTTCTTCCAACGGAAAAGTATGAAGCCATAAAGAAGCTCCAAGATGAAGAACATAGAAAAGTCGCGATGGTGGGCGATGGCATAAATGATGCTCCTGCGCTAGCTCAAGCAGATGTTGGGATAGCAATAGGATCTGGCTCTGATATTGCGATCGAGACAGGAGGACTAATCTTGATGAAGGATGATCTTCGTGATGTTGTCGCCGGAATCCAACTTTCAAGAAAGACTATGAGCAAGATCAAACAAAATCTGTTCTGGGCGTTCATCTATAACGTTGGACTGATTCCAATAGCTGCGGGATTGCTTTACATAATCATCGGAGTGCTATTGAATCCAATATTTTCTGGACTTGCGATGGCAATGTCTTCGGTTACTGTCGTAAGTAACTCGCTGACTCTTAGAAGGTTCAAACCAAAATTTTGAGTGGAGGTGAACTAAGATAAAATGATGAAAGACCCAATTTGCGGAATGATGGTGGATGAAAAGAAGACCCCTCTCAAATCAGAACACGAGGGACAGACATTCTACTTCTGCTCTGGTTCATGCCAGAAGAAATTTGATTCTGATCCACATAAGTACGGGCATCCGACTCACTGACTCACTCGGAGATACATAAGAAGAGCGAAAGGAAGCCAGCTAACTGGGCTCCGACCGTTGCAGCTAAGCTGATAGTCAGATCATAGCTGGTTGTCGCATCACATGTATCTTTTTCCAAGGATATTTTTTTCGCAACATAAACCATGAACTCTCATAGCAGAGAGTCTAGTTTCTATAGGTCGAATTTTTCGATTTACGAGGATGCTTCCGAGGGATGGAGCATTTCGTCTAGCACTTCCAAATGATCTTCTGAAATCTCACTCCGCGGAAGGTTACTTACAGAATAGAAACCAGCTTCGACATATGGTTCCTTTGGAGAGATCTCCCGAGATCCGTCTTTCATCCATGTCTCGTAGAGGAAAACGATATCCCAGTGAGCCCCATAATAAGACTGCATGGTGAGGAGCTGAGGTTCTTGCAATGAATCAGAATTCCCTAACTGTAGTGCCAGGGCTCTTTTAGCCGCATCGCGTGGCTTTTCTCCATAGCTTAGGATAGTTGAAGGAAGAAGTAGTTTGCCTCTCTTGAAGCTCACTGGGTGTTTGTCACCAGCTCTCAGAAACAAAACGGAATAGTCGCCATTACTAGTACCAGCTTTTTTCTTCGCAACGACGAATGAAGATATATGCAGGTTGCTCGGAGAGATTTGTCTGTGTCTCAAACTTCTAGCCGCGGTCGACAAACTGATCTTACCTATTTTCTCTTTTGGAACATCGACTTTATTTGCTTTCTTTGAAATGAATTTTTACGAATGCCTATGCAGGTGCAGCTTCTTCAGTGATTTGTTTTTTCGGAACGACGATAGATTCTGGCGGAGAAACAACTCTCGGATACTTTGGCGGCCAAGTAACAGGATTCTTGCTGTCTGTTTCTTTAAGCACTCTTTCGATTTCGCTACGCTGAGGCTCTTCCCAAGGAGGTAAAATCAGGCTTGTCCCCAGTTTCTCAAGAGACTCATCTCTCGTGTATCCTGGACCCTTTGTCGCAATTTCTAGGAGATTTCCATCAGGATCTCTAAAGTACAAAGAGTGGAACCAAAATCTATCGATTACTCCAGAGTTGTGGATGCCAAGATCATTCAATCTTCTTTCGATTTTTTGTTGCTCTTCGTCGCTCTCTACTGCCATTGCGATATGGTGAACGTTTCCCTTTCCAACGATTCCTCTAGAGGCCTGGTCTGATACTATGTAACGCAGAAAATCGGGTTGATCATCGTTTCCAATTGCTGTGATTGCTGTTTCAGGTTGATCCGGATTTTGTTTCGTGAATGGGTTCTTTAGTCCCAGAAGTTTGTCGAAAAACAATGCTGTCTGATGGGAGTCGTAAGAGACCGGTGTCGCGTGATTGAACTTTACAAGACGCATATCGTGTGTTATTTCATTAACTGTTGGAGGGTTTTTGTCTTGCCCCTTAAGGTAATCTTGAGAAATTTCTCCATCAGTATTTGGATGCGTGATTTCAATATTCACTCCGTCGGGATCGCGTAAGTAAAGCGACACTCTTCCATCCCTTGCAAAAGGACCATTGACTGAAACTCCTTGCGAGATGAGCCAGGCCTTCCACTTTGGAATGGCATCAATATTTGAAACTGAATATGCAAGGTGGTGCGGAGAGCCTAGACCAATCAGACCTTTTGGAAGATCTGGCCATTCAAAGAAAGTTATGGCGCTGCCGGTTGTTCCTTTTTCGTCAGCGTAGAACAAATGGCGATGAAGCACATCGTCCTGATTGACTGTGTACTTTACTCTTCGTAGACCCAGTACTTCTGTGTAGAATCTCCTGTTCACTTCTTGATTTGAAGTGACGAGAGTAATATGATGAAGACCTTTTACGATTCCTGCTAATTGTTGTGACATTTACTCAGCACCACAGATTTCCAATTCTGCTCCTGCCATATACGAGGAACGTATTTTTTGCGGCTATTTGCACTAGGACATATCATGAATATGAACTCCTATATTAGCAACATTACATGACTTGGAAAAAAGGACTGGTTCAAAACTCTTGGGAAAGATAGATAGAATCGTGGAGTTTTCATCTTTTCAAACAAACCGAGAGGACTTTGGTACAAAAAGATGCTCGAGATTCCTTTGAAATATCTGGGAGAGGATGTTTACTATGTAGAGCTGTACTATCGTTTCCTTTCTAATCCAAGAAAGAAGCTTCATACAATGTTTGCCATAATGCCTGCAAAGGGAAAGCTGGACTCCGAGCGTAACCAATCACTGATAAATTATAGAGTCGACGATCTAGAAAGCTTTGTTCAAAAACTCGTAGGAAGAAAGGTGAAAGTAGATCCGATACATCAAGTTCCGGATGCAGAGGGGATTGGCAAATTCACTCATTTGAAGGATCCGGAAGGGAATCGAATCGAACTCTGGCAACCTTCTACCGGAATTTAGGCACCTACCGATTGAAGAAGGAGAAATCCAGCAAACGATCGTGAAAACTGTATCGGCAATCAAAAAAACTAACTGTCGAATCGTTAGGGCGTGTTTGGATGTGATTCCTTTCCGGAATTAATTTTATTGAGCTTGAGGAGCCGATGTGGCTTCAGTTGGTACCCGGAACAGTTCTTCCCTCGGAACTCGTAAAACGATTCTATCGCTCATGCCCTGAATGTGGTGAACGCTAATCCTTATTCTGGTCTTGCTCAGAGCCTTCTTGACATTGAACTCCTGGGCTATATTTTTCTCTAGCTCAACGACGAGAGCGCTCACAGTCCAGCTAGCATGGTCGAATATGAGGTCCTTTATCTTTCCAACCTTTGTGCCGTCTTGGGCTATTACTTCTTTGTCTAACACATCTAGTGCGTTCATACTAATTTCTCGCTTCTTTTTCCTACCAATCTTTGCCTTTTTTGTTGTTGCAATGCTAGTCAGAAACCAACGTAGTAAAAGAATTTGTGAAGTCTGGATACGAACCTAGATGTAGCT
>JARCRS010000040.1 GCA_029850555.1 archaeon
CCCCTTCTTGACGAGAGAATAGAACTCATCGCGGACATTCTCGCACCAAAAAGCAAGATGATCAAGCTCTTCCCCGTGATGGTATTTCGTATAATATTCATTATCAGTTGAATACCAATTTAGCTCAAGTCGCTGTTGAGATTTCGGGCTCTTCAGATGAACGAAGATTCCCCCATGTTTCATCTTGCCGCGAAGAATTATCTTCATATTCATGACTTTCCTGTAAAAGTTGACCGACCTTTTGAGATCGGCTACTCGGATGCCTGTATACTTGAAATATTTCATTCTACTTCGCCTACAACTATTTTCAAAACTTCTTGCAGATGTTTTCCCTATTGCACCTCCTTAAATAACTGGAACATGGTCATTTCGCTGCTGCTACCGAGATGGTATCGAAGAAGCCAACCTTGTTAGTATTGATCGGCACAATACTGATTGCATGGATTCTCATCTCTTCTATTCATCCAATCCAACCTGTAGTAAACGCCGGAGGATCTACCTCAGCTCAGACATCGCAAAATACTCAGCAAGCCAGTCGCAGAGGAGGAAGTTTGGGCAACCTGTCGCTTTTCAGGTTGCCTTCACTAAATTTTCATTTCCCGAATTTGTTTAACTTTAACTGGCCGAATTTCAATTTGACGTTACCCAATTTCAATTTCAAGTGGCCGACTATTAATTGGCCGAATTTTGGGTTTGGGTCCGGTTCGGGATCTGGGCAAGGATCTGGAACCGGGTCAGGAAGCTGTGAATCTCAAGGCACATGTCAAAACGGATCCGGAGCAGGTGGCTCAGGGAGTGGCAGTGGCACTGGTCAAAGTGGGGGTACAGCCCAAGCCCAGTCGACAACACGTCAACAACAACCAGTATTTACTATTCCTAAAGATCTACTCATCGCGATTGTGATCATAGTCTTGATCATCGCGGGAACTCTGCTAGTTCTGCGATCAAGAAACGCGATTACCAATAGAACGAAAAAGAGTTCGCAACAATCTCTGATTGAACCCTTTGAACCACTTATTGCCCCTGCGGAAAACCCCTCAAAGCCTCCGGAATCTTTTGCTCTGCAATTTGAGCCCGACGAAAAAGTTGTGGATTATGAGGGTTGGGGCACTCAGAAAGGATTTCTCAGACCGAAAATTGACCCATCTCTTCCGCTCATATGGAGTCTTGATGAACCTCTGGAGCTCGAGGCGCCGGCAGGATCCATAGTTTATCTCGGCAAAGATCGCCTTGTGGAGATGTCAGCTTCAAAAGATGAAAATGCGACAGGTGCTGTCACCTTTAGTGAACCAGGTAATGTTGTTCACGCATCCCACAATGGCGTGATAGATGTGAAATGGATCAGGGCGGTTCATTACAACGATGATGTGATGAAACACTTCAGACTGAACTTTCTTATAACCTCTCAAGAAGAAAAAGAGCTTGGAGTAATGACACCGCGTGAGATCGTGAAAAAGATAATTACTGAAAAACCAGATCTTGTCAAAGACAAAACTGGTCTTCTTTCCCTCGCAAGAATTTTCGAGCGTGCATTCTACGGCAAAAAGAAAATCTCTCGTGACGAGTACGAATTGTTTCTTCACAGCCTTTCCAAATCCCTTGCCAATCCTAAGGTGATAATCTGTGGACCAAAAAATAGCAACTGAGCCACAGCAAAAGAGCCAGAGGACCCTACTTTACTCTAAAATCGCCCGATATCTGCCGACCGTAGCCGTACTTCTTCTTGCATTTGTTGGAAGCGAAATATTCCTTCTCAAGAGTTCTTACTTTGGAATTGGCGCCCTAATCTTTGTCTTTTCTTTGCCTGCCGGTATTGGTGTAGCTTTGTATTTCGTTGGAATCGTATGTGAAATCTATAATCATGAACTGTCCGCGATCTTTTTCAAGTCTTTCCTTGCTCAATCGACCTTTGTCTTCTTCGTCCTTGATTCTATCTTCAGCATCGCATCACTAGTCAGGGCGGGTTTCTTCCTCGCGCCATTTCTGATTCCCCTCTTGTTTTTATCAAATGCATTATTGGCCAATCGCTTTGCGGATATTGCCATTGGAGGAAAGAAAAACCAAACAGCTGGCCTTGCGGCAAAAAGAGTAGCAATCGCCTTCGGCGTTTCCTTCTTTGCAAGTTTCCTATCATTGTCTTTCATCAGCGTTTGGATTGGCTACCCTCTTTACTACTCCGCACTGACTTATGGTATTTTGTCAATTTCTCCACTGATTGCATACTCAAAGCGAACTGAGAACTTCCGAGAAGCTGGACTGTACCTCATGCGCACTTCTTTCCAATGGTCTGTTGTGGCTTTCTTCCTGGGAATCGCTGCGATCATTATAACATTCTTTCAAAACAACATAGTAGCTTATGCAGTCATAGTTGCCCTGGTCGCCGTCGTGATTGGAACAGTGGGATTCAGAATTTACTCCCTTGGATCAACTAGAATAGCAAGAGAGAGTCAAGGCGTGTACCAAAAACATGTTCGTAAGCTCGTTGTTGTGCAAGATGAGAGTTTTGATTTTCTAAGGAATACCGTAAATGAATTCATCAGAACAGGAAGGAAAGAGACTTTGCTCATAGCACTTACTACACTTCTAGCTAACGCCGGTTTTTCGTTTGAACAATCAGAGCCACTGCTGAGAACACTCTCTAACTATGAAGTTCCAGCAATTCACAAGATTCCTTATCTGTCAATGAAAAAGAGCTTCGAGCTAGAAATTGAAAAGAGAGCGAGACTCATCAACGGAACTTTTAACTTGATAGCTAAAGAGACAAGTGTTGTAAAGACAAGTTGAGTGAGATTACTACTACATCCGCACTTTCATTGGAAGAAGCGATTGGCTATGCGGACAAAACTATCGACGAGATAGCAAAGTACTACGTAGGAAATAGAGACACTCTTGCGAAGATCCTTGCTTCTATCCTTGCAGGAGGACATGTCTTACTAGAAGACCACCCTGGAATAGGAAAGACCTTTGTCGCAAAGTTGATCTCGCGAGTTCTTGGCTTATCATACAGGAGAATCCAGTTCACGCCGGATCTACTCCCAAGCGACATTGCTGGGACAAAAGTGTGGCGCGCGTCCAAAGGCGAATTCGAATTGATGAAGGGCCCTATATTCGCGAGTCTCGTTCTGGCGGATGAAATAAACAGGGCACCTCCGAAAACACAAGCAGCTTTACTTGAAGCCATGGAGGAAGGCCAAGTAACAATTGAGGGCGAAACAGTAAAACTGCCAGTGCCTTTCAATGTTATCGCAACACAGAATCCAATTGAATTCGAGGGGACTTATCCCTTACCAGAAGCCCAGCTCGATAGGTTCATGGTCCGACTTTCCCTGTCATATCCCGAGAACGAGCTTGAGCTTTTGAAAAGGCGTCTTACTTGGAGAAATGATGACCCAAGCTCAAACGCGTCCCAAGTCGTGGATGCCATGACGCTCTCTTCGATCAGGACGCTTCTCGAAACGAATGTGAAGGTATCTGACGAGATTCTAGGTTACATTTCACAGTTTGCTCAGATTCGCAAAGATCCTCGTGTGATGGCAGGACCCAGTCCGAGAGGTCTACTTTCTCTCATGAGAATGAGCCGCGGCATTGCTTTCGTGAATGGAAGAGATTTTGTTGTTCCAGACGATGTGAAATATGTTGCGCCAGACACATTAGCGCACCGCATAGTACCAAAGCCAGAATTTGCACTTGAAGAACTTAGCACGTTGATGATCGTAAATGAGTATGTAGCAAGGATACCGGTTCCCAAATGATTTTCCTAATGCTTGGGGCCAAGTTAGATGTCTAAATGATAAAGAATTGGTCACGGGCAATCCTTGCTTTAATTGTCCTTCCAATAGTTGTCGCTGTAGCCGCAGTATTATCGACCACGCCCTACCTAGTAATTGCAGTGCTTTTTCCCCTGCTGCTAATATCGCTACTTTTGAATTACAATACGAAATCAACTGTCAAGTTCCTTCTTTATCAAGAACCGAATGTGGTGTACGCAGGTGATGAAGTAGTGATTAGAGCGAGAGTAACAATCGAACAAGGATTGGGCCTTTATTTCATACGACTTCCTGCCACGGATTCGTTCGAACTTTTAGATGAAGACACAAACGTCCATATTATTTTCAAGGGCCCAAGAAAGGTCGAACGGCGCGAATACGTCTACAAAATGAAGGCTCTTCGTCGAGGAATTTTCAAGTTTCCAGACATTTCTTTCTCTTTTTATCCTCCGCTCAGCCTCGCGCGCGGGGAACAGGGAAGTGTTCCTTCCAATATCGAGATCAAGGTTTTGCCAAGGGTAAATCTCCTTAAGAGATCGCAAGTCAGCTTGAGATCTCTTCATGAAATGCCCAGAAGTTCGAGAGCTAGACTCGGACCTCATTCGACGGACTTTCTATCAATCAGGGAATATACGATGGGCGATCCCTACAAATTCATAAACTGGAAAGCGAGCTCGCGGAGTCCGTCTCAAGATAAGCTACTCGTCAACGAGTATGAACGCGAGGGTCTACGTACTATACTTTTCATTTTGGATCGGAGTGAGCTCATGAGGCGTGGCACGGCGGAAGAAAATCCTCTTGAGTACGGCATTGCATTCATTCTCTCTTATTCAAGGATACTCCTCAATCAAGGAATGAACGTCGGGCTATGGCTCGAACCAGCTGGGGATCCAGCTCAGAATCAAAGGTACGAGAGCTACGTAATTCCAAGCTCAGGGACCGATCACTACGAGAGGATCAAAGAACTTCTAATTGCGACAGAACCAAAACCTGCAGGTATCGAAAGCCAATTTGCGCTTTTGAATTTCAACGTGCAACACTCGCTCTTGCTGAGAATCGTCCGCGAAACTGTTCCTATGGTTATTCTTGTGACGAATCTTGAAAAGAGCAACGGAGCCTCCATCGCAAAATTTTCGCGTGAATTACTAAGAGCGAGAGCTAACTCTGTATCTATCTTAGACGTGATTCCATACAATATTATCACGAAATACCTCTCACCTCTCGCAACTGGAAAGGACGATTCTTCGGAAGATGTCGGTTTGTTCATGAAATCTATTCTTGTCAGGACGAAGAAGAAAGATCAGTATTCAATTCTGCCTAAAAGTGTGAGAGTCATTGATTGGGATCCTACAAACGAGCCACTAGGGCGGGCAATCAAGATGTCAATGTCCGTCATAAAACGAAACCCAAGAAAAAGATAGTGTGAGAGAGAAAAGTCAATATGAAAAACGAGCTTCTGTTTGGTTCATTTTTGCTCTGCGCATCTCCTGGTCTAGCGATGTTTCTTTTGGGGCCGTCGAGCTTAGTACAAGCTCTTGGCATCGTAATAATAGCGCTTGCCGCCCTCATGATGCCATTTGGTCTTTTAGCGAGAGGAGGAATCGCAAAGTTTGCTTGGGTGATACTTGGACTAGTGTTATTCGTGTTGATTTTGGCAAGTGGGTACATACCTCTCGCGGCAGGATTCTCTCTTGGATTTGACTTGAGTCTAACACAAATCGTATCCTTAAGCGTCGTTCTCGTGGAAATAGGAATAGTATTTTCCATGATGTTTGGAAACTACAAGGCCTATTCTACTGAGCTAAAGAAAGCCGGTTATGATGAGGAGGAATTCCATTCTGAGCTTCGTTCCTTTGATAGATTCCTGATACTGCTCGGAATAGCGGCGGCGGGAATCTCTTTTGGGATCTATTTTCTTTTCTCGATCCTACCAGCAATTGGTATCGATGCTCTAACTGGACTTGTCATTGCCACCGTGATCTATTTCGTCATTGCAAGATACGTTCTATCTCAAAGGAAAACTCCCAAAACTATTGCAGGTACGACCTAACACGCAAACAATTCGTAAGTACGCTAAACGTAGTTTAATGGAAAAATCCCTATTTCTTCTTAATTGCTTCCGAAGACACGCAATTGTTTGTTCATGATTATTGCTTTTCCGACGTATTTACCCCCTACCCCCGTCAGCTCTACATACACTCGTGCCAAAAAGCCATTGTTATCTACGCCCTAATGATTTGCTTTAAGATTTAATGATGATATCACCAGAATTGATAGATGGTATTTGAAGGGCCCTAGTTCTATTTTCTACACAGGCGCGGGATTAGCAATTGTTTGTTTGTACTTCGGTTTTTCCGTTTTTCCATGATGCGTGAAAATCCCTTCAAAAATCTCCACCTTTCAGCTAATTGAGAAATGACCTATATCTACCAGATTACTTTCTCGTCTACTGGACTAGATCCAGAGTAATAGAACCTGACCGTGTAGTTTCCGAGATATTGAAAGTCAAGCCCCGAGTAGCTTTCACCGAACGTGTAAAGTACCTTCCAGTATCCGTACTGTCCGCCGATGAAACCTGCGTGTTGCAGACAGTTCCAAGTCCCATTTTCAACTAGAGCCGGACACTTCATCATGACATTCCATCCATTGCTCTTGATTTCCTTCGCGCTTGAGACGCCAAACTGGTAGAAGAAAGCATCGCCGCTAGGATGATTTCCAGATCCAACAAAGACCAATCCTGCGTCGAAATAGTGGTTTTGTATTTT
>JARCRS010000041.1 GCA_029850555.1 archaeon
GGCGTATCTAGTAACGTACTTGCTTCTTGTGAATCAGATTTTGATCACTGGATTCAATACTCCCCCTTCAAATGTGGTAGGGTCCCCCACCGGGACATATCCTTTTGCAACTGTTTTCACCGCAGGCGTTGCACCGAGTGCCGCTCTCGAAAGTGTAGTTTACGTCCCTTTTATCTTGGTGCAGCTGAATCTCTATTTCAATTTCATCATTCAGCCTTTTGAGATAATTTTCGCGATAGTCCTTGCAAACCTTATTGCTGCAAGCATTGTTAGTGCGCGCTATCTAATCAGGCAAAGTAGCGGCCATTCTTGCGCCACAGGCGCAGCATTTTCAGGCATCGGCGGAATAGTCGGACTTACGGCCACGTGCCCATCTTGCCTTGCACCGACAATGATTTCCGTAGTCTTCGGCGGCTTCTCCGCGGCCTCTTCACTAGCCCGTTATTCGACAACCCTCTTTGGAGTCATTACTCCCCCGCTAGTAAGTATTCTCGCGCTTTTTGTCAGCCTCGTTTTACTTGATTACAAAGCAAAAGGAGGGCAAATTTCAAAGGTCATTGATTCAATCTTCGGAGGCCCGAGGTTTACACGTCGTAGCAAGATTCAAATCAAAAAGAGAACTTCTGATTAAATCATCCAAGAAAATATAATGGTGATTAAAGAAAATTGAATCATAAGATTATTTATTTTCTCATTGCGGCACTTGCAGTGGTCGCTGTAGTATACCCTGTGGCATACGCTCAGCTTACTAATTCAAACAGCGCAAACAATCCTCTTGGGTGTATCCCCCTGGTGCCCTGCGGTCATCTCACCCCTGCGACAAGTGTATGCAGCGGTACTTGTTACGTGTACATGTCGGATGCTACTTTTGTTCCGGAGACGATCAATGTCACAATGGGATCCCAGATAATATGGGTAAACAATGATTCAATTACTCACACATCCACTTCCAACAATAACCCACCAACCTGGAATTCAAATCCGATACCTCCCGGCCAGCGCTTTGAGCTGACTATCACCAATAGCAGTTTTGTTGTTGGTGATTCTTACTACTATCACTGCGAGATTCACACCCAGATGCTCGGACTCGTGAATGTCGTAAAATGACTATAGATTTCGCGTGAAATGCCTATATAATTCACGGTGTCGGATCTAGCTGTGGAATTTTGAGCGAATATCGACAACTATCCTCGAATGAGGAAACTAGGAAAACCGTTGAAGGGTATCTTCACGGGCACGATACATCGAGAGTAGCCGACGATGCTGTATTCGTTGTTATGGGGTCAGGTCAGGAATCAAAAGGGCGCTTATCAATTGAACAATTGATAGATTACTTCTATAACAAGGCCTTTACCGCGCATTTTGATTTGAAGGAGCTCGTAGTTGGAGAAGGCAAGGCTGTCGCTGAAGGCGATTTCATAGGCAAGCAGAATATGGAGTTTGCAGGAATCCAGCCGACCGGCAAAGAAGTGAGCGTTCCACTTTTGATAAAATACGAAGTGAACGATGGGAAGATTACTAGAGCCAACATCTATTTTGAGACTGATGCGCTACGAATGCAAAGATAGAAAAATCGCAGCTTTCATAACGATTGGTACCACTACTTTCAGCGAAATAGCTTCTACGCTAGTAAACTGAGTAAATGAAAAAAGCGGTCTTTTAAGGATCGTTTTTGCGAAGTGCTCTAAATCACTTTGGAACTTGAGCTTTGATCTCTGAAGCCATTTGGTTTGCAGATTTTCCAGACTCGATGTACTGCTTTACTGCCGCACAACTGCGCTCTATTCCCATTTCAACTTCTTTCTTCACTCGAAGTTTGTCAATTGTTTTGCCAATCAAGCTATAGCCTAGTTCGTAGTCGGCCTCGAAAGTGAGCTTTGTTCCCTCAGTTATTGAATCAAAGTTTACTGTGATTACGTTTTTCTTGAAGGGGCCGTTGATCGCCTTAACCTGGATCATTTTGTTAATGTCGTACGCAACTGTCTCCATGTCCCAAGCTAATGGCCTTCCGCCAAAATCTCCTTCTATACGAAAGATTGTTCCGATACCAAATCCTTCCTTCACATTGACCGGAGTCACTTTCATCTTGACATCCTCTGGGAACGTTTTTGCTATGTGCTCAGGGCGAGCATAGTACGCGAAAACCGCTTCTGCTGGCGCAGAAATATTCACGCTTCGAGAAACTTTAGACATTGCAGAAGTATCTCCATAATGGCAATTATTTATGGTTTCCAATCGTGATTCCGTAGAATCCCTCGTTGCTCGAAATCCTAGCCAAGCACAGAGATTTCGTATGAAAACGTATAAATTGGTGTGCTACGGAGGCCCACATCATCGTCGGTGCCAAGATGAGTACCTTATCTAGAACTCAAGGTCCGCAGACTGTTAGTTTCACGTTCAAAGTAAAGTATCTGTGGCTTGTTCTCGGGTTACTTTTAGCTCTACTTGCATTGACTCCAATAGTCGCATCTTATTATCCTGCACCAGCAGCTAGCTCGTCAGGTGGCGGTGGAGCAAGTAGCTCCGCTACGCCGAATTGTAGTAATCCCTGCATCGTAGTAATTGAGAATTCCGTGTTTAACGAGCCTAACGGTGGCGCACCCGTCATTGTAAAGGTTGGAACCCAAATTATCTGGAAGAACGCCGATAGTACTGACCACACATCAACTTCCAATGTCGGAGTATCGCCTGCTTGGAATACTGGAATCCTTGTCCCCGGTAAAAGCTCTGCCCCTGTTACGTTCTCTACTGTGGGAACATTTCCGTATCACTGCGAAATTCATCCGATGACTGGCGAAGTTATAGTAGTAAGTTAGCCTCTCAGGGTTTGGGCAAGAAATTGCTCTAATAGTAGTTGTAACCTCAATATCTCTAAACTGAGAGGGATTCAGGGTGCTTAGAGGGGAGTTTGATCGGAAGAATTCACGCAAAAGAATCTTAATCGTTGTCCCGATAATCTGCCTCTTGATTGCCCTAATATTTTCGGCAAACATTTCAACCCCTGCAACTAGTGCGTACACACAGAGAACCATAGCTTTATCGGCTTTGGATTATAGCTCTTCATCGCCGATAAGAGAATATCCGATTCCGCAGAACCTATCTTATCCAATTGGATTAGCAACAGATGCCAAGGGAAACGTCTGGTTTGGAGAAGGTAACACTGATACTATAGAAGAGTTCATTCCGAACAACCAGACCTTCCGAGCCTTTCATATTCCAATACCTAGCCAGCTCGCGTTTATTTGGACGCCAGTCTTTGATTCAAGCGGGAATCTTTGGTTCACAACTGGGAATGGCTCGGATATCTGGCGATTGAACACTGCAAATGGCCAGTTTATGAGTTTCAGCACTGGAAACCCCGATGTTCAACCTTACACTCTCGCGTACAATCCAGCTACAAATCGCCTTTGGTTCACCTCCTTTGCGTCTGACCAATTCGGAGTATTCCAGCTATCAGGCGGGTCTGCTACTCTTCTGAATGTGTATAATCTGCCAATCACACAGCCGCTGAAGTTTGGCTCTCTCGGAGCCGCAGCTATTGCGCTTGACAATCAAGGAAACGTGTATGTCACTGAATCCTATGTTGGCCAGATTGCAAAGTTCAATCAATCCACAGGTATGCTTGAGCACGTCTGGCAGCTACTTCCAAAGGGAAGTGAACCTCTAGGCATTGCAGTAGATCCAAGTACTGAAGCGATCTGGTTCACAAACCATGCAACGAGTGATTTTGGCTACATAAATCAGACTTCCAATACCGTCACACAATTTTCAACCTCAGTCTTTTATTACAATGGATCTCCGGAAGTGACCTTACCTTATTGGATCTACATCTCATCCTCGGGAATGATCTGGTTTAACGAGCATATTGGAAATAGAATTGCTCGCTTTGATCCAAATAATTTACAGCTAACGGAATTTACTGTTCCTACGCCAAACTCTGAACCAATCAAATTGACTCTTGATGATGCGCGAGGACTAGTCTGGTTTTCAGAATTCACAGGCAACAAGATCGGAATGCTAGAGCAAAATCAATCTCTTTCGCCAGATATAGTTCTGTCAAAGAGTTCGTTTACTCTTTCAGGGAATTCGCTAACAATTCAGATGAATATTTCTTCGAAAAGTGTGCTTCCATTAAATGTTTCAAGCACTGCCAGCAGAACTGGCGTATTGTCGTCCAATAGAACTGGAGTATTGTCGTCCAATTTTACTGTTACAACAAGTAGTTCATCTAGTTCTCAAGTGAGTGTTATAATATCGAGGGGAAGCTCGTTAGCACCGGGGTTGTACTATGTCACTTTTTGTACTAATGAATACAGCCCAGCCAGGTCGTGTGCTTTGGCGTCGATCAATGTAGAACCGGCTGGGAACATTTACTTGTTAATCATACTTGCCGTCGCAGCGATTGGCGCGAGTCTTGCGATCTCAATATATTTTGTGCGGAGATGGCAGAACCGCGTACGATGAAAAATCCTATCTCCTTTTCCGAATCATGCGGGATCTTCGAGGCCTCCGAGACAAAGCGAACAACCCTCCGACAACAATGAGAGCGAGAGTAACCCCGATAATCACAGTATAGAGTGCAGTCTGGCCCGACGCTTGAGTAACATTGACCTTGAGGATAGTCGAATAAATTTCGTCGCTTGGAACTGTCGCACTTACGGTCAAGTAGTAAATACCTGGACTAAGCCCTTGCGTTTTCAGAACCAGAGTGTCATTTACGTTATTTTCTGAAGAAAAAGAAATCCTTGGCTCTACGAAAGAAGCGCTCGCTTTGGTTAGAATACCGGTGTCAGATATACCGGATACATTGAGACTGGCGCTTGTGATTCCACCCGATTGATTCAATACCAGCGGAATATTAACAGTTGATGAT
>JARCRS010000042.1 GCA_029850555.1 archaeon
GTCTTTTTTGCGATCTCTTTTCAGGATGCGGGTACACCGGAAGTGGCTCATTTGAGCGCTTTCCCAAAGTTACTCTCACGGATATCCAATGAGAAGAGCTGCATCCTTCTCGCGGGGGGCGCGGGACCCAGCATCTAACAAAAAGCAAAACAGTTCTGATTAAACTAACAACCCCTTCATTAGTGGTTCCTGAAACAATGATCCTTGTGCCGCGATCACCAAACTTCCTTTGAGTGGTTTCAGAAGCTGGAGATATACTGATATTAAGAACCAGGATGCGCGCATAGCATGCATTTATTGCATATCGGAGAGACGGATTCAAGGTTTCGGGAGGAGGCATGTTACTTCAAGCGAAAGTCACAAACAAAATTTTCTTTAAAGATAGCTCGGGTCAAGTAGTGAGCTAATACTCCGTCAGTCTAGAAAGTAGCTAAATCAAACAGGTCACTGGAATCTCTGCGGTTCTTCCAAATGTAGGGACGTATGCCCAAACAATTCAATCTCTTAACTAGCTTATCTGGCTTCAAAGGCCGTGAAGAAATATCGTTTGCGATCGAGGAACCTGGTGAGCTTTGAGGCAACTAGTCTACAGGAGCGCTTGTTTCGAGTTTTAACATTTGATACTTTTTTTGACGCGGAAACGATCTTGAAAGAAGCTTTTTCCCATTCCGGCCTTTTTTTAGGTTCTACTCTGGTCAATGCTTGCCAATAGAGCTATCGTCTTTCCGTAGAACGAAAGAGAAGGTGTCTTTGGGGCGAACCTACTTCGACCAATAAGATCAAACAGCTTGCGAAATACACTAGTCCTTGCAAGATCTCTGACTTCCAATTTTACCCCTAGACTGTTTGCCAGTGCCTTCGAGTTTTCTAGCGCTTCTTTCTGCTCATCGTCAAGAACATTTTCATATATTGCGACACGTTTTGCACGAGTGGATAGATTTGATCCGATATGGTTACCCTGAAAGGTTGACAGATAGACATTCTTGCTCGCTACGCATACTCTTTTGCTCCTCACGAATATCGTCATTTTTTCTGATTGGAGCTTTCTTTGTGTCATATTCGAATTAATGCCAATTTGTTTTATTTCTTGTTTCTTTTCCAAAACAAAGACCTCGCTACCTGGATTTCTCTAATTAGGCAAAATTGCATCGCAAAAACAGGAAACTGAAAGTATTTCAGCTACCGATCCCAGATCTATGAATGAAGTATCAAGTCTTATTGCGTAGAAACTAAAGGATGGAACCGCCAGGTGAACATTAATTTCTGCAGCTTCTGCATAACTTGAAAGCAATTTATCAATCTGGACCTTCTGATTGAACTCATCCCCAATGTCATTCCTAATTTAACTCTGATATATGCTCTGGTTCAGATCTATACTCCCAATCTTCTACTGCGTTGACAATTCGAAGAAGTGAAGAGAAAGATAGCCTTTCAGATTCGTGTTG
Organism: archaeon; assembly: GCA_029850555.1. Classification (GTDB taxonomy): domain Archaea; phylum Thermoproteota; class Nitrososphaeria; order Nitrososphaerales; family CADDZS01; genus JASHOD01. Next base: position 1,446 of record JARCRS010000042.1, read on the forward strand.
ATTTTCTGTTCTATTTTTCCTGACTGATGTGTTCCTTTCCTCGAGGATTTCGACATGTTCGTTATGGTAGCGAATGCTTCATCGACACAGTATCCAAGGATAGCGGAGGCAAAATTACGAGAAGGAGCCATGATCTTTTTGAAGCATGCCGATCTCGAAATTGAACTATTGTGTTAGCAGGCTCTTTGGTTGCGAGCTTGAAATAAACTATTATGCCAAATTTCGTGCTCAATGTTTTCACGTATTGTGTTGTTGCCCAGCTTAAGAAGGGCGCATGTACTCACCTTTCAAAGATATTTTCTTATACACAACTTTGATCTTGTGCCGCTTCTTAGCAAGGTCGTGTTGCTTTCTCTGAAGTCTCTTGAGCATGGTGGAGGCGGAGGAAGTAGCACATGAATTCTTTCCCAGAGCTCATCTGGAATCCGAAAATGCCCATCCGTCAACGCTCAGATCTTTATACTCTTCTTCCTTACGCGTTGCATGTTCATTCTGCTTTCGTAATCAGACCTCATTAGGAGGATTCGCCAACAGATCCCCGGCCATTATGCTGAAGGGGTGACAAAACTATATGCTGGAGTCAGCTGTGACTGACCAATATTCGGATGAGCTCTAAGTCAAGAGGACAGCTGCTGCGACTACAGTTGTCCAAAGCCCATTCTTGTCGCCTTCAGCTGATTGAGTGATGTGTGTTGTCTTCACAATCTTTCCTGATATTTTCCATAACTGCTTTTTCTCGTCATAGCTTTGATCAGGATTGAATGGGATTCCGAGTGTAGACGCAAGCATTGACGCAGCTAAATCTTCCGCGTAATCTCCGGCCTTTTCATCTGTTTCTCCATAATCCTCGTGCTCTGAAAGATACCCATAGGTGTCTCGATCTTGAGGTATGGCAAGACCAATTGACGCTGCAATCAATCTGTTTGGTTCATTTGTCGCTATTCTGCTCAAAACAAGAAAAAGGATTTGCCCGGGAGACAGTTCAACAATACCATCTTTTTTTGTGATCAATTTGCACCTCGGAGGAAATATGCTTGAAACAGGTACAAGATTGTAGGCCTCAATCCCTGCATCTCTCAAAGCGAGCTCGAAACTTGCAAGTCTTTCTTTGTGTTTTCCCACACCTTTGGTAAGAAAGATTTTCTTCGGTATAAGTGTCGGCATTTGATTTTGTACGTGAATCGTTTCTGGCTAGCTTTTTAGTATTATGTCTCAGCCGAAATTATTTAGATCTCTGACAATTTTCTAGCTCAATACGCTACAATTCGGAACTAAGATGATAACTAAGGTCATACAATCTTTTCTGATTTTGGGGTTGAATGAAAGAGATAGAATTAAGTGCATTGAGAGCTAAAACTAGGAAAGCCTGAGTTTGTTTTGGTAATGCAGAGTGCGCAGACTCTTTTCAGACTTGCCAATGGGGTTGAAGAGTATTCCCTTGAAAATGGTTTGAAGATCCTAATCAAGCGGATCCCTACCTCGTCCACAGTAAGCGTGTGGGTCTTTTACCGGGTCGGCTCAAGAAACGAGACTCTGGGAACGACTGGGTCATCCCATTGGTGCGAGCATATGCTATTCAAAGGCGGGGGCAAACTGGGAAAGGGCGATGTCTTTCGACTAATTTCTAACGAAGGTGGAAGAAACAATGCTTTCACGGATCACGATCTTACAACATATTTCGAGACTCTTCCAAGAGACAAACTTGAGCTCGGTTTGTTCATAGAATCGGAAAGAATGGCTCATTCTGCCTTTGAACCTTCAGAAGTTGAAAGCGAAAGACAAGTAATAATTTCAGAGAGAGAAGGTGCTGAAAATTATCCTGTATATCAAGTGAGGGAAGAATTATTCGCATCAGCCTTCCACGCGCATCCCTACAGATGGCCAGTTGTTGGCTGGAAAAGCGATCTCAAGACGATGACTAGAGACGACCTTTTTACTCACTATGCGCGGTTCTATCATCCTAGTAATGCAATTCTTGTTCTTACGGGTAACATAGATCCTAACGACGCTCTTTCCAAGGTCAGGAAATATTTCTCAGCGATCCCTCAGAGAGAAAGTCCCGGCCAAAAAATCTTGTTTGAGGAACCCGAACAAATGGGAGAGAGAACAAGCGCAATTAACAAGCCCGGGGCCTTGGATTATCTCGGTGTAGGTTTTAGAATCCCAAGAACTACGCACAAAGATATTCCTTCGCTGATAGTCTTGTCCGCAATACTAGGAGGATGGAAAGGTCTGATTGGCTACTCCGGAGACAGATTCGTTCCAAGAAGCAACAGACTGTATAGAGCACTTGTGGAGAATAAAATAGCAAGTGAGGTCACCATCAACTTTCCGATTAACCTAGATCCTAGTCTACTTCATTTCATCGTTACAATTATGCCAAATTCGACTTTAGAAGCTGCGAGAAACGCGCTTTTGTCCGAATTTGCCAAGATAGCTGACTCTCCACCAGAAGAGGACGAGATCTATGTAGCCCTTAATCAAATCAGATCTTGGCATGCTTATGAAAATGACGGAACAACATCGCAGGCTCTAACTCTTGGAATTATGGAAATAATCGAAAAGAGATTTTTGGCGGATAATCTAGTCGAACAATGCCTAAAAGTTTCGCCAGACGATGTGCAGGTAGTTGCAAAGAGATACCTCAGCGAGAAAAATCGCACTGTCTGCACTTTTGAGACGAAATCTGAATCTTCTACTTCTTGAAGAGAATTAAGAGAGCGCTGAGCTAAATTGTCACTTCCATTTGTGGACATAAAGTCCGAAGTTTTGGAAAACGGACTCGTCTTCTCAGCCAATGAATCAAAAGATGTTGATGCGATAGCACTAAGTGGAAGCGTAAGAGCAGGTTCTATTTACGATAACCAAGGAAAGTTCGGAACAGCCGAGATTGTCTCTAGACTTTTGACTAGGGGGACTAAGACTCATCCGATTGCTTCAGTCATTTCGAAGAAAATCGAGGAGATGGGTGCGACATTGCAATTCACAAATGATGACGAGCGAGTTCGCTTCACTGCAAGATGTCATACTAGTGTAATACGCGAGATGCTGGAGATTATTGCAGATTGTCTCATGACTCCTTCCTTTAGCTCAGACCAGATAGAACTTACGAAGGCAGAAATCATTTCTGATCTTGACGCCGAACAAGATGACACAAGGACAAGAGCTCATAGACTGTTGATGTCGCTTATCTTTGGAAAAGGCAAACCTTTTGGCAGGAATCCAATGGGCAATGCAGATCACATCAAGACAATTTCCGATCATGACATAGCGGAATTTTACAATGACCTCTATACCCCTAACTCTACGTTGATTGTTGCAACAGGAAACTTTGATTTTTCCGACCTCGTTTCAGAGATCGACTCGAAGCTCGGAAAGTGGAACAATACCTCCAAAGCAAATTTAGGCATTGGCGCAGCTGCTATTACAGAGGTAGACAGTACATCCGCAAGTTCAAAGATTGATCCGATGGATTACAAGTCACAAGTTGACATTGCGATGGGTATGCGTGCTGTCTCAAGAAAGTCGGATCAATACTACCCCCTTTTTCTTGGCAATCTGTTATTGGGGCAGATTGGGCTATACGGCCGTTTGGGTAAGAACGTTCGAGAAGAGAAAGGCGTGGCTTACTATTCGTTTAGCTCTCTTGTGGCAAAAACGTTCTCAGGTCATATGGCAATTTATGCCGGAGTGAATCCAAAGAATGTGAGTACTGCTATCGAAGGGATAACTCAAGAGATATCCCGAATTCAATTTGAGGAAATCGGAGAGGAAGAGCTTTTGGCAGGCAAGAGAAACGCCCTAGGCTCACTTTCTATTTCACTAGATACTTCATCCGAACGCGCTGGGATTATCCACGAAATCGAATACTTTTCACTGGGTGGATCAAAATATTTTGAACAATTTGAAAACAAGATCCATTCTATAACCTCCGAGCAGATACTGAAGGAATTTGCCAAGTATGCGAATCCATCTCGAATTTCGATGTCGGTCGTGGGGCCAATTGAAGATACAAAGCAAATACTGCTTCCGAGAGAGATATTACAAAAGGAAGTTTAACTTGGATGCAAACTGTTGATGAGATAGAAACCTCTCTTCGCGAGACTTTCAAACTTTCCAGCTACGAGACGAAATCATATCTTTCTCTTCTCAAGCTTGGCAAGCAGACGCCGAAAGAGCTCGCCTCGAGCGCCAGCGTCCCGCTACCACGCATTTACGACACTCTCGAAAGTCTAATGTCGAAGGGTTTCGCATTAAAGCAAGATGAGTACTATTCACCGATTCCTCCGAAAACTGCTCTTCATGGAAGGTCGGTTCAATTTGAGACAGAATTTGCAAAAGAACAGAGAATGAGACAGTCAGTGGAAAAGGAACTGGCGAGCTTTCTCGAAAAAACCAGCGGCGCTCAGACGAGACAAAGAGCGCAGGATGAAGGAGAGATTTCGGTCTTGAAAGGATTTAACTCGATTGCAAACAAATTCAGTGAGCTGTTGCGCGAATCCAGCGAAATAATCCTCGTGGCGAAGCGCGCGGTTGAAGCAAAGGAAGTGTTTATCCCAATCTTACTCGAATTTGGAGCAGGTTCAGGCAGTAAATCCCGCAAGAAATCCATCAGAATAATCGTGCCAAAGGATACTAAAATTACTGAAGAAGAGCTGAAGGAGGCAAGACGCGCACCTGCAGAGATAAGAAAGTCAGATCAAATTCTCTTTGATATGATGATAACAGACCAAAACGACGTCCTAATAGGAGTCCCCGATCCCTTATCTGATGAGATAAATCATGCGATTGCAATCTGGTTCAGAAACTCTTCATTTGCAAGATCGACTAGGGTTGCGGTAGAGGAAGTCTGGAAGAGTTCTCAGAAAATTTAACTCTTCTTTGTCGACCAAAAAGTGTTTCCTGATTTAGGTCCACCTAACCATTTCCTGTAATCGCTCAAAATTCGATAGTGATCGAAAGCAATTTCCTCTTTCAACTTTAGCAGGGCGCCCAAGTCAATCCATTTCGCGGATTTTGCATCATCTTTTGCTTCAACTTCTCCAACCGTATAATCACCGATAAAGACAGTCGTTATCCTCTGCCCTCGGGGATCTCTTTTCGGATCGCTGTATACTCCAAGGATGCTGATTAACCGAGCTTTTACACCACATTCCTCTTTGAGTTCTCGGAGAGCTGCCTCCTCCACAGTTTCCCCGTAATCGACGTGACCGCCTGGAAGGGCGTACTTATCTTCGAAAGGAAAACGCCCTCTTCTTTCGATGAGAATTTGTTCACTATCAGTGAATTTGCGTAAAATAATGTCCGTCGTCGGTATAGGATCTATGTATTTCTTTTCGGATTCGCGTTTCGATTGTGGCATACATTGAAATTTTACAGGGATCAATATTAATTAATTCTAGCACATTAAAAACCAAAAAAACCGAGATGGTGAGAAGAACGGTCCTCTTAGAGTGCTTCGTAGTTCACGGGTTCAAGCGAGGTCTGTAAGTCACTTCCCGCCCCAATTCTTGTGGTGCCGGTTTTCTTCGCAAAGGCGGCAGCGTATACGGCAGCAATTTTCTGGTCGAAGCTACCTCCAATATTCAACTGAGGAATCCCAAGGCTGTTGCACATCGATTCTAATATCTTGTCTTCAAGTAGGGAGGATCCAGAAGAGAATATCTTCTCAAGCGCATCTGCAAATTTCAAAGGATCTTTCAAAAGGTCGCAAGAATTCATTCCTTCAATTTTTCCAGCATGATAGAGGATTGCAGTCTGCACGCTAGCACCAAGCTCGGACAAAGTCTTCGTGGCAGCAAGATCAAATGCCTTGAGGAAGTGTTTGTCCTTGATCCTTAGAGCTGCTGACATAGAAGACACTACCACCTAAGGAATGATTCTTTGAAAGCTAGGGCTGCTATTAATTTCAAATGAGGCGTCAGTCGGTCACCCGTGTACGTTCACTCTCTTCAGATAGTGGATTAGTACCAAGACTAGACGCAAAGGAATCTTGTGTAACCGCTGTCGGAAGGTGGCGGTGACAGATCAGCTGAATAATTTTGGAATTTTTCCAGATGGAACTACGACAAGACCAGAATCTCCAATTGCAACTGGAAACACTCCTTCCTTGTGAGAGGTTCCCCTGAGCTTTCTGACCTCTATTCCTCTAGTTCGTATTCCACCCATTCGCGAATAATAGAGAACAACAACGCCGTCTGAAATGAATTCCTCCACCCCAAACCGGCTCAAAGATTGACTGTCTTCTGGAATCTCGGTGACAAAAATTACTGTAGCGTCAAGTTGCTTCAAAAGGCTCGAAAACCGAATGAGGTCTTGGCGGAGTTGCATAGGACTCTCAGTTTGTAGGCCTAAAATCGTGATGGGATCGATTACTATTCTCTTCGCACCAATGCGCTTCCAATGTTTTGAGATCGTCGAAAACATATCAGTAGGATCGATCTTGCGAAGCTGTCCTCCGACTGCTGGAGCGATGTCAATGAGGGCTATCTGGGACTTTTTCTCTAATGTTTCAAGATCCCAGCCATAACTCGAGGCATTTTTCAATATCGAATAAATCGATTCTTCAAGAGTCACGTAAATACCAGGCTCGTCGTAGACTTTCGCACCTTTGTAGATAAATTGCATTCCAAAAGTGCTTTTTCCAGTTCCTGCTCGGCCTGTAACGAGGATAGTTTGTCCTCTTGGAAAGCCTCCAAGAACTAACTCGTCGAATCCTTCTATTCCTGTTCTAACCCGACTCAGCATTTTTCTTTTCTCCTGCTTTCTTTCCTATAATCGCAATCCTGTCAAATCGAGATGTCAAGCCCCGAGTTTGTTATTTGGTAGTCCTTCCATGCGTCATCGTGAGCTCTTCCATGCATGGTTTCAACTCTGAATTGTCGAATCCTTTGGTAATTATCTTCCTTAACTCTGAACCTGATCGTACCTGAGCTTGAAAAAATGAGAGAGTTTAGAAGCTTCTCTTCGTGTACTTCCTCTGAGACGGTTGCAAAACCCCTAACTCTCGCGTTTTCCATCCTTGAATTTAAACAAGAGACAAAATCTATCACAGCTTTTGGATCGCAGGTAAGGAGCAATCTCGAAACCGAATCTAAGACCAGTAGGAAACCATCTGGAGCTTTCAAATCAATTTCAGCATTGCGAAGTTGTTCTGTTATCACAATCAACATTCCAGTTGGATCCAAGCCTAACATTCCATGGCCAATATTTTCCGAAAGACCTAATCGGGCAGGGCTGACAGAGTCATAGATCAGGAATCTATGCTCGCTTTCAAATCTGCTGATATCCCATCTGAACGTTTTCATTCCTTCCCTAAGTGTCGATGGTAGCTCTTCGGTCGTGATCCAAAGAACTTTACCGCCTGACTGAAGGATTTCGTAAGCATATTGCTGAGAGAAGATCGTCTTTCCGCAACCATGAGTACCAGAAAGTATTGTAAGGCCGTTGGAGAGAGCCTTGTTGCCGGTTAGTTCTTGAATTGCTTTAACGGCACTCTTCACAATAGCTGCGCTTGTTGTAATAACAATCTCCTCCTCTCGATTCTCGCCTGAAGTAGTTTTTCTTCAGCCTTAAGACTAGCATTTTCCTCAAAGTTTACAATACTCGATGATTTTCGTAGATCTAGAGATTGAATATCAGATCGAATTCTTTCCAGCTCCGATGTCATCAAGTTATACTCATTTTTCGTTCTAAGAAACTCCTCTTCAATGCGAGAAATCTTCTCTCTGATATTGTACATTTCGTTTGTCAGTTTTTCCCGTTCAGAACCATCTTCGTTTGCAATTTTTAGTTTCAATTCTTCAAGCTGAGAATCGAGATCTGATTTTCGTTTGAGCAGAGATGCGTAATCGCTTGTCTTACTCTGTTCGACCACAGATCTTGCTATCTCCGATTTTGCAATTCTGAAATGTTTTGAAGCGTCCAAGTATATTAGCGAAGGATGCCAGCTGAATTCTCCGGCTCCTGTAGGCCTATAAGACACGCTCAGGTATTTCGATGTACCAGCATCTACTCGTTTGTTAAGTTTGAGTGAATGTCCATCTGAAACTCCGACAAGGCATTCTTCAATCTCAAAACCTTCGGGAACAATTTCGTCGATTTTCACTGCCGTGATAGGTTCACGGCCGAGATTCGAGATACTGAATGAAAGCTTCGAGACTTCTCCTATTTGGGTATAGGGATTCTTAACCTCGCAATCAAACGAAATATATGGAGAACCAAGGCCTCGAGAAGAGCTGTGCGGGGTTTGCTCAATTACTGATGAGCTTGCGATGGCAGTGTAAATAATTTGATTCGAAGCGATTTCGGCGATAATATCGTGAGCGAGAGGAATCAGGCTCTGGCGGTTTCTCACTGCGCTGATCATCTTCAGCGCTTCCTTTAGCCTCTTAGACGATCCAACCAACTTGTAATGTCTTGATGCTAGAGAAAGCGATCTTTGAGCTTCAGCGTAGAGTTTTGCTTTAACTTGAGCATCCTCGACCTCCCTCTCTGCTGAGCTCATCTTGATTGTTGCGTCAAGAATATGTTTACTTGCCTTAAGAATACTTAGAAATGATTTGTTCCGCACTTTCTTGAAATTGGATTCTGCGATTTGAAGTGACTTATTGCATTCTGTAACTTGATCAACATCTAGTTTTGTGTTGAGCGACTTTTCCACCTGACTAGAGTAAAACAAGAAGGAAGCAAAACCCGCAAGACCAGTGAGAAGTGGTCGAAGTATTTTTGATTTTGATTCCTCTGAAGCTTTTCCGAAGATCTTCCTCGCTTCGAGATATAGCTCGGGATCTTGTTTCACTTGCGCTTTTTGAAAACTAGTGAGTGCTTGGCATAAAGAAGCCATTGACTGCATTTCATTTGAGCGAACAGAGTCTGAGATTATGGGGCTCGAAGCTAGATCGTTGAACAATATCTCGGCATTTGATAGTCCCGAAATCGAACGCTCAATATCTCCTATTCTATACGCCTCTTTTGATTTTTCGAGTATTATTCTTGCGCGGCAAAATATAGTTAGTTGTTGTGCAAGCGCTGAGAAAGCCGGTAAGTAACTAGCGGTATCATTCTTTGCATCTTCGCAAAATCTTGAAAGATTAGAAATAGCTTGATCAAACGAGTCAATAGACTCCTCGAGGCCTTCCTCCTCCAGAGACTTGATTTCACCCCGCTCGATCAATGATTCCGCGAGAAAAAGACGGGATCCCTTGGACCACTCTCTCGTCCGAGAGATCAATCTCGCAGCTTCAGAATAAAGGTTACCTGCTTTTTCAAAGTCCGAAGACACATGAGCGATTTTTGCTAGCTCAATTTTATTCCAAGCCAACATGTAATTTGCGAAATCATGATAGACGCTAGTCCCATGCTCTGAAATATTTCTCGCTTTCTCGTAAGACTCGTGGGCGTCCAAATAAATTTCCGCACTTTCCCTATACTTGCCTTCGAGATCAAGAATTTGTGCGAGGAGCCAATTCGATTCAGCAACACTTTCATTCCATTCGTTCTTTTTTGAAATGGCCTGTGCTTCGACGCACATCCTTTTTCCGAGAGTAGAGTAAGTACACTTCTCGTCATCTGAGATATCAGAGCTCAAAAGCTCATAGCAAGAGTCTGCCGCCAGAAGGCGGGCTTCAACCGCTTGCCTGCTGAATAT
>JARCRS010000043.1 GCA_029850555.1 archaeon
GAGCGACTTGACAAAGTGGACTGGCAGAACGAGACTAGAAGCTTCTTGGAGGAGAGAGTTCGAAAGGAGAGGATCAATAGGCAGATCGAAAAGGCTCGAAGGAACAAAAAGCGCATGAAAATCACGCTCAATGTGGCTCAACTCATAAGAGAAGATAGGGAACATGGCCATTGAGGGCACTATAGAAAGAGAGGCTAGGTCGTCCGCTTCTTCCTCCACTCTTGTCCTGGATCCCTCGGCTATTGCGTCTATTTTCTTCCCCGACAGATTTGAGCAACTGGTCGCACAGACCATCCGGAAATACGACAATTTCTCAACCATGGACATATCATACGCGGAGATTGGAAGCGTTGCCTGGAAGAGCGTGGTGATATTCAAGCAACCTATTGATCCAGTTAACGAAGCCCTGAGGCAGGCATCTGAATTCATTTCAGATAACTGCAACGTTGTATCGATCAAGGAGATTCTGAATGAAGCCTTTCAACTAGGAACAAAACACAAAATACAGATCTATGATACCTTATTCCTGAGTTTAGCCCGACGACTAAGGACGAAAGTTCTGACGACTGATGAAAGATTACACAACAAGCTAAACGGTATTAAGGCCCTTCGGGGGATTACAGTTCTTCCTTCAACTTCTCCCGCCTGATGGCTGGGCTTCTCTAGCATCCCGAGCGATTCGCTTCACTTCAAAGAACTTCACATTGACGTGTTTTGCTTTTGTGAGCTCAGGATCGCGGATAAGAAATGTAGCATGAAGCTTCTTTGCAGCAGCTAGAGCTACACTATCTGCAAGTGAGAGATCATCACCTTGATGACATTTTTTTCCTTTTCAGCAAAGAGACACAATTGTCTGTCTGCTTCAAGAATGTAATCTCGAATTGTTTCTAAATTCCCACTTCTACACTAAGCAATAGTAGAGCCTGCCCTAAAGATTTGGCAAGACGAACATTTCATGATGAATCAAGCTTTAGCCGCCAAAAGTCATTGGCCTAGACATTGCCTAGACATTTTTTCAAGGTATGATGTGTGATCGGGTTTATCTATGACTTTGCCAATTTAATCCGTACTTGGTAATCTCAGCAAAAGCTTTCACCGGCCTAGCTCCGATCATTCAATTCTCCCTTTCCTCTGTTATGAGGTTATTTGGCCCCTCGCATGAATCGCGAGACTCCGTCTTGATTTTTTCCCTGTGATTGTTCCCTTGCGCATCGTTTTTGTTCTCTTGGTGATCTTCGTCCTAGTAATGGCAGCTGGGCTAGCTGTGAATGTCGTGCCGATGCTACAAACTCCGAAAGCAAATTTTACGCCAATATCTCAAGCTACAGGAGGATCCTCTTCTTCGTCGAGTAATGGCGGGACCCAAACTGTCAGCCGTAATTTTCCTAGTCCAGTAACAATTGCAACCAGTCCAAATGGATCAACTAGCGTCACTAACTCAACTACTACTAGTACTATGACAAATTCCCCCGCATGGGATAATCAATGGCTCGCCTATGCAAAGACGGCTTGGCAGTTCTTCGCTCCTGGATTCGGAGTTAGCCCCGTCACAGGACTGATCACAGGCACAGGGTACTGGCACTCTTTCACAGACTGGGATCTGGGAGGTTATATTTTCGCTATACTTTCCGCCGAAAAGTTGGGATTGATTTCCGAAAGTGGAAATTGGGGCGTAAATTATAGGTTACAACTTGTCCTAAACTTCCTAGATACTCGCCCTCTTTATGCAAATAATCTCACCTATCAGTTCTATGACTCTGATACTGGTACAGTTTCGACAAGCTACGCTGGGAATGTAGGAAACTTTGCGGATGAAGGGAGACTCTTAATTTCCCTTTATGAACTAAAAATAGCTCATCCTGATCTCACTGCTCAAATAGAAACTGCTGTTAATCGTGTAAATTATGCGTACTATGCTTCGCAAATTCCGTATAATTCTACGAGTGACTCCTTCTTTTCATATTATCACTACTCCGCTATCGGCTTTGAGCTGTGGGGCTTTCTCCCTCAAAGCGTGTCAGAATTAGCTCCTCCGACGAGCGGAACAATGCTTTCTCCGGAGCCGGTAATCTTTTCTATCTTGGAGGGGGTGAATGATGCGTATTTCACGAGTGCCGGGGAAGAGAGCTACCTTGCACAATATTCGTGGTATAACAGGACGGGAACGATAACTGCTCTCGGTGAAGGCGAGTATCCGACTTTTGTGGATGCCTCGGCTCCATACATCTACGAGTACGTCAACATTCCAACGGGTTCTCAGGTAAGTGTTCTTTCTTACAACGGAATCAACGTCACGACCGGTCCCGAGGCATTTGTGAAGGTTGGCTTTGCATTCTATTCCATCTATAGATCGTCATACGGCGCCTTTCTTGTAAAGGAATTAGGCGGTCTCTCAAACTCCTACGGTTTCATGGAAGGCGTACTCACTTCCCACAATAATCTAGTCTTCAATCAGGAATGGGATGACACAAACATAATGATAATGGAAGCATGTGCTTATGCAGTCACCACGTCTTAAAAACAAAGAGCAAACACCCGAGAAGAAGGGATTATGGAGGAGGAACCTTGTTGAACGCGAGCTCTTCGTTGCCTGCCTTCTCGTCTTTGGAGCGTCAATGTCGACAATCATCGGAAAGCAGGATGTCATCCATTTTGCCCTGACTTGGTCGCTTGCAACTTCAAGGACAATTTTTCTAAATACGAATGCATTCTCAGGACAATTTTACACTGTGCAATTGGGAGGGCATACCTTTTCAGCTCTTCCTCCGGGTCTAGCTTTCTTTACCTTCGCCGTGGTCTCACTTGCACAAATCATTAGCCCGATTGACCCTCAGGCTTCCGCCGTGTATATCGCAACTTATTTTTCATCAATTTTTGGGGCGCTTGCTGCGGTTTTCTTTTTCAAGACTGCAAGGATGTTTGGAAGTGTTAGAGCTTCCGCTTTTCTCACAGTCGTGTTCGCCTTTGGGACTAGTCTTTGGATATATTCCAGAATTTATTTACCTGAAGCTCTCGCCACTTTTCTTGGGCTTGCTAGTGTCTATTGCTTGCTAAAGGCGCACGAGATCACCGTAGTAAGTCCAAAAGAAAAATTGGAGCAAGAAGTACATTATGGCAAATTTAATAAAAAGCGACTGACCAAAAACCTGACAGTGCCGGCACTTACTTTTCTTTCAGGACTCTTGCTTGGCGCAACAGTATTCGTTGACAACATGGCTATCTTTTTCATTGTTCCTATCTTTCTCTATTTGATATTCGAGGTCAGACCGCATGAGATATCTAGCAAAATAGCTAGCTTTCAGTCATTCATCTTCGGCATCCTCATCGGTTTTTTCCAGATCTGGCTTTATGACATCGCAACCACGGGCAATGCATTTACTGCGCCTTATGGCTCGCCTTTCATTGGCGGAGTCCCTGTTTCGAACTATACGTTCAATTTTGGCTACGGGCTCTATGAAATATTGATCAGCCCAGGAAGTGGATTGCTCTTTTTCACTCCCTTCGTACTCGTCTCGCTTGTTGGGTTCTTTTATCTTTTGGAGGAAAGACGGGGAGAGTCGCTCTTTCTCTTTGGACTGTATGCATCGATACTCATTCCTATGTCACTACTGAGCAATTCAACCTATTTTCTTCACAACACAATCGGTCCCTCCGAGCTTGTGATTGCAATGCCCTACATCTTACTCCCTGCCATAACAATCCTAACAAGAATGAAGAAGATCAGCTTAGCCTCCATGTTGATTTATGTTCTTGGAGCTGCAAGCATCATAATGACAGGAATAATTGCGATTACAGATCCCATACCCGGCCCTACTGGCGCACTTTCGGGGGCAAATAGCGCGAGTCCACTGATTACAATTAACATGCCCCTGTTCTTCGAACAAAGCTTTCTTACTTGGTGGTCCTTCTTTAGTGATCCTGTGCTTTACGCGATCCTCGTCCTGGTCTTCCCCATACTTCTACTAAGCTACTGGATGTTTGTTGGAGTAAAGATTAGCAGGAATCAACTAAAAGATCTCCGTAAAGTCAGTCTTGAATCTGTAGCACGCTTTGGGAGATTATTTCGACGTAACTGGGCACAGTCAAGTTTCTCGAGAAACGTCAAGCCTGGATCAGTTTCTTCAGCGTACTTGTCTTCACAGATTGTGAGGTAGGAACAGAAGATTAGTGCGAGATCTCCTTTCCCAAACACTGGTCTAACAATTTAATGCAACAATCAAGTTTTGATCTACACTAATAGCAACGATGAAATCTGGCATTGAAACGCTAGGGATTGTCTCCGCGCTCCTTTACCTAGTACGTTAAATAATCTACAAACAGTCGGTGTGGGAGCAGCGATCACTTCAATTTGACTGAAACTGACATGAGTACGGAGTCCAGCAACCAAGAAAATACAATTGATCGCGGCCGCAATATCACACGCGGACTGGGTTCGCTAACAATTCAGAATATTCTGACTAGCGGACTGGCTTTTGTTTTCCTGGCTGTATTGCTTAGATTGGTTCCTTACGGTGATTACAATGCCTATAGTTCTGCTCAGGTCTCAGTTGGGATAGCTGTTGTAGTTTCTACATTTGGCTTGTCATATGCGGCCACAAGATACGTGGCTTTCTTTCAAGCCGAGGAGGAAAAAGCATGGGGGGCCGCAAGGTCGATTCTTCTGCTGTCGCTGATTTTCACCACAGTTGTTACAGCAGTTTTTGAGTTATTGTCTGGATCATTATCAGTGTATTTTACAAAGAGCACGGACTATGCCTTCTTCTTTGAGCTTGCCGGAGCTTGGCTTTTCAGTTACTCGATTTCGACAATCTTGCAAGGAATCATTCAAGGAATGAAACGGTATATTTTACTCGCAAAAATGCTCCTCGTTTCTAGAATTCTCATGGTTGGTTTTACCGTCGTCATGTTAGAATTATCACACAACATAGATTATGTTGTCATAGCTTGGGTGGTTTACTTTGCAATCATGATCCTGTGGCCTCTAAAGATCATCTGGCACAATCTCTTTCTTCAAGGATCAAAGGAAAAATACAACCAATATTCAACAATCATGCGCTACACGGCTCCTCTTGGCATAGCCGGAGTGTTTAGTATGCTTTCCTCAAGCGGAGATTCTGTAATCCTTGGAGGATACACTCAATCACTTGGCGTGTACAACGCCGTAGTGACAATCTCAAGCATTTTGAGTATTGTACTTGTCTTTCCTCTTATCACAACGTTGTTACCGGAAGCTTCGTCGAGTGCAAAGACTAGTACTGATATATCAAATGGCACTCGGCTCGCTCTTAGGTTCCTTATTCTTGGGTTGCTTCCTGTCTCGCTACTCGTTGCCTCTGTTTCAAACCAGCTCCTTTCGCTTTTCTCCGGAGGAGGTAACTACTTGCAGGGAACCGAGCCACTAGAGCTGATTGCTGCCACTTTTGTCTTTGTTGGGATTCAAAGTGTTGGATATTCGATACTTCTGGCGCTCGGAAAAACTGTGCAAGCTTCAATCGTGGCTGCGGTCATGGCGCTTGCCGATATTTCGCTTGCGTTACTTTTGGTACCCAGTGCTGGAATACTTGGGGCAACTACAAGCAAAGTTGCCGTCGCCGCAATAGGAATGCTAGTAACTCTCTATTTCGTTAGAATGCATTTGCGAAATCTAGATTCTTACCTTTTCTATTTGAAAGGGATTGTTGCAGCAGTAATTCCGTCCCTGGTCGTTTTCACGCTTTCTACGTTTGTTTCAAACAGAATAATTTCGCTTGTTCCGTATGCAGTTCTTTGGGCGATACTGTTCCTCATCTGCGCGAAAGCTCTTAGGATCTTTAGCGAGGAGGATCGGAGCTTTGTTGCGCACTTGACGCCGGCTGCATTGCAGAAATTTATCAGATATCTCTGAAAGCTCCGCTATCCTTCGTAAACTTTACTTCTGTGTTTTGCTGCATGGAGTACGACTTCATGCCTTTCGCGGTGGATTGAGTAAACGACCCTGTACTCGCCTATTCTCAATGAGTACAACCCCTTTAGTTCTCCTCGAAGGGCCTTTCCTAAGAATGGGTCACGAGGCAGATCTTCTAATAACTTTATGATTCTCTGATTTGTATGTCTATCCAGCTTTTCCAAATCCTTAGAGAACGTCTTAGTGGGGGCAAGTCTATAGTTTGTTCTTTGATCTGAGCTCACGCTTTAATTGCTCCCAATCAACGGTACGACCAGTTTTAAGATCCTGTTTTGAACGCTTAATCGATCGCATGAGTTCTCTATCAGCCAATATTTCCTGGCTCTCCAGCACTTCTTCCATAGCCCTTTTTGTTTCTAAGAGAAGCTTCCTATCTTGAGTACTGAGAAGTGTTTTGGACATCCTGACTCTTTACCGCAGATTAGGTAATGAACATTTTGTTCTTAAGCATTGTTCGCAAATACACGATACTTAGTCGTCACTTGAGGACTTTCCGATTCAATAGGGGTATCGTATGAAATATAGGCTTTCCTAACATGTTTGATTTTGAAATGCTTGAGCATTTTTGTCTTCATCGACTGAAAACGCAACAGAGCTTTTCCAAGGCGAACTTTTTTTTGAGCCTTGACATTGTTTGCGACAAGTGGAAGTTAGATTTGTTCGTTCGTTTTCTTCCGCGCGAGCGGTTGAAAGCACTTTTTATAGCGAAGGACTGTGCCACTTGAATATTTGATGTTACCAGCAGTTGACTGATTTTTATAATATGAAAGCAACGGGTGTGACGTAGGCCGTAGATGATAATTTCTAGGACTCCTTTCAGACTTCCACTCGGTGGCGGTGGAACAGATCTCCCATCGTATTACTCGAAGTTTGGCGGATTCTTCATATCCGCTGCCTTAAACAAGTACATGTATATCGCGCTACACAACCGGTTTGAGCGCGGTCTTAGGATAGGCTACTCGCAAACTGAAATTGTGAATGATTTCGAACAAGTAAAGCATCCTCTGGTTCGCGAGGCTCTAAGACAAGTAGGAATAAGGGAAGGAATCGAGGTAATCTCGTTTGCAGATGTCCCTGCTTCGACAGGATTAGGATCCTCAGGTAGCTTCACTGTTGGATTGCTTCGAGCTTTGTACACCCACAAGCGCAAATTCAAGACACCCGATGAAGTGGCGGAACAAGCCTGCGACATTGCGATTAACAAGCTGAAGGAGCCTTCCGGAAAACAAGATGAGTACGTTGCTAGTTTCGGAGGAATCAGAGCTTATGAAATTGATACAAACGGTAATGTAAGCTCTGAAGAACTGAATCTATCCGATCACGTAATTGCGGAGCTTGAGAGTAGCGTTTTGATGTTCTACACTGGAATGCAGAGAAGCTCACGCGAGGTTCTTAGTAAGCAGCAGGAGCAAGTAAAGTCAGGCGGAAGCACTGTTGAAAAAATGCATGAGATAAAAAGAATAGGTAGGGAAAGCAAGAAGGCCTTGGAATCTGGGGAACTCAAAAGGTTTGGAGAACTGCTTCATGAGCATTGGATGGTAAAACGCGGTGTTACAAGTAATATGACGACAAGTGACATCGATCGGTGGTACACAATAGCACGAGACAATGGAGCAATTGGGGCGAAAATAATCGGGGCGGGTGCGGGAGGCTTTCTAATGGTATTCTGTGATAATGGTCGTCAGCATGTACGTTCGGCGTTAGCTAGAGAAGGGTTGATGGAATATAGAATAAGATTTGACTTTGAAGGAAGCAAAGTCGTATACAACATGTGAGTGCGAGGGATTTACATTTACCATCGGACATCTTTCAGTCTGTTAGTGTAAAGTCATGCAAAGGAGCTTCAAAGTAATATTGGAGCAAGACGAGGATGGAATATTCGTGGCGCGAGTCCCTGAGCTACCAGGATGCGTATCTGACGGCAAAACAAAGGATGAGGCTCTAAAGAACATTAGGGAAGCAATCGAAGGATACATGGAAACTTTGCGGTACGAAGGTTGGCCGTTGTCCAAAATCGTAAGCGAAGAAACAGTGACAGTCGAAGTCAAAGCTTGAGCACTAAGCTACCCGTGGTTTCAGCTACGGATGTAATCAAAGCTCTTGCGAAAGTCGGATATGTCTTTTCGAGGCAGAGAGGAAGCCACATCATTCTTGTAAATCGAGAAACTAGAAAGATAGCAGTCATTCCCAACAGAAAGGAGATCCCAAAGGGAACCCTAAGAGCGATAATCAGAGAAGCAGATTTGACGGTTGAGAATTTCGCAAAACTGCTTTGAATTTGATTTGATAGCAAATTTCTGAGGTAGGCACGGTTAAACAAGAAATGCAAGCTGTAATACTAGCTGGCGGTCTTGGCACAAGGCTCCGCCCTTTTACAAACAATACCCCGAAACCCATGGTTCCTATTAATGGAAGACCATTCCTTGAATATGAAGTTGAGCTCTTAAAAAATAACGGGATAAGGGATTTCGTTCTCTGCGTGGGTTACCTCGGAGAGAAAATAGAGGACCATTTTCGCAGCGGAAAGAAACTCGGAGTGGATATTCAGTACAGCCACGATGGAGAAGAACTTCTTGGGGCAGCTGGCGCCCTCAAAAAAGCAGAACCACTACTTTCGGATTCTTTCTTTGTAACTTACGGCGACGCATATCTACTGCTAGATTATCAGGAAGTGTTGCAGTACTTTCTTGGTTCAAACAAACTAGGCTTGATGGTAACCTATGAAAACAAGAATATGTACGGAAAAAGCGATCTCATCGTAAAGGATGGACAAGTCGTAAAATACGACAAGAGAAACCAAAGCGAAGATATGTTTTGGATTAATTTTGGAGTTTCTGTTTTGAGAAAGCAATCGCTAGAACTTATCCCGCCCGGAAAAGCTTGCGGGGAAGAAGAGTTTTACGGCGAACTCATCAAGCGTGGAGAATTGTTATCTTACGAGACTCATAATAGATTCTATGAAATTGGGAATCCAGAATCGCTGAAGGAATTTGCAGAATTTCTAACCCTTCAGAAAGAATGAGTCAGTAGAATTGAAAAACGAAAAATCACTTTGATTTTGTTATAAAATGCGAGCAGGAAAAGAGCTTATGGACCTCCTATTGCTTCAAGTTCAGCTTTCCGCTCTGTTATGACCATCTTAGCCGTTTGCAAGAACGAGGATGACTCTTTGTTACGGTCAGATCCTTTTTCGTTCTTAGATTTGCTAGATACCATTTCCCACAAGCCACGATCTTATCGCGTCATGAGCATAAAGCCCTTCGCGTATTCCTTTTTTCGAATCTGAAACTATGAAGTTTAGGGGAGTACTTTCCTTGATGCGGAATTACAAGCGAATGACTAACGAAGTGAGTAGAATCGGCATTGACCACGGCCCTGTGGAGACAACTATTTATGATAAGAGTTATCAATAACAATATTCGAATTTCGATGCCTTCGAGTTACAACCTTCCTGAAATAGTGAAGAAGGAGATAGACGCTCTAGTGTCAGCCGGTTATTATTCTAGCAAATCTGATGTTGTGAAAGATGCTCTTAGAACATTCCTTGAAAAGAAGAAAAATATGAGAACCGCCGCAGCAGTCGAGCTTTACAAGCGTGAGGAGGTTAGCCTTGGAAAAGCTGCCGAAATTGCCGACATGGGAATTATCGAATTTAAAGAGCGACTCGCTGAGCTCGGCATAACTAGAGTGATAAGAGCAGAAACTGCGAAGAAAATGGATAGGGAACTAGCAAGAATCCAGAGGAAGTATCGATGAAAGTTGTGTTCGATACGGACTTGCTAAGCACATTTGCACGTATTGATAGACTTCAAATGCTTAACTCATTGTTCGAGAAAATCATAGTACCTCCATCTGTGATCTCAGAACTGAAACTGGCTGATATCAAGTTCGGCGGCCTCAATTTCGAGATTGCAAAACTCACGCGAGAAGAGTTACTCGCGCTGAGGAAGATGGATTCAAGATTGGGAAGAGGGGAAAGGGAATGCCTCTCAATAGCAAAGCATAGAAAAGTTCCATTGGCGAGTAATGATAGTTTGGTCCACTTGGTGTGTAAACAGCAAAATGTGAGCTACTTCACTTTGCCAAGGCTTCTTAGGTTCGCAATTTCTAGGAAGGTAATCAAGAAAGAAAAGGCAAGAGAGCTTATTGGACTTATCGAACGTATTGAGAGAACAGTAATCAAGGATCAAAATGAAATCTTCAAGTGAAGAGCCATCGGATGGATATCACTTCCTTGACACTTGCCAGAACCCGCGCCTTCCAGCATATGAGGAAAGCGACAGGATCTACGAGATAGCGGAACGAAAAATCACGTTTGAAGAATTTTTGAGTTCATAACACCAGTAGCGGATCTATTCCGTGTTTAGAACCAAGCTATAGCCTAGTTCTGGTTAGAATCCACCGCTCGCAAGGTTTTAAGGCCCTGGAAGTCTGGACATTGCGCTAAAGTCGTGCATTCATAAATTATGATCACGATATTTGCATCTCCCCGCCCCCCCCCGCTCGTATGTGTATGCTTGTATGCTTGAAAATGAATGCTTCAGAATGAATGAATGCTAGTGTGTATGCGCACATGCCCTAAACGACTAAAAAGAGCGCGAAAAAATATGTGGAATGAAATTTTCTAACAATTTTAGGCTCACTCAGAGGGTGAATAATATGAAACGATTGATAGAACGAGTGCTAAACTGAGACCACCACCAACCAAAATGAAACGCGACTTCAAAACAACCGAAGGTGAAACAGAACCAATTCTTTCGAGTTATATGAGAGCTGAGGAGGAAGTTTTTTTTGGTCTTCTTGTCAGGGAGGGGTCGTGGCGGGGGAATTTTTCACAGTCGGATTTCTTATTTTTCTTATGAGTATCCAAAGGGGTATAACGACAAGAATGAAATCCACAAAGCCGACAACCAAGTAACCAATGATTACGAGACCGCACAAGGGAGCATCACAAGGCTGTGGATTCACGGTGTATTCAAATCCAGCAGGAAATAGAAGTCCCGTTCTTGCAAAAAGAATGACCATTGGTGAAACATACGTTGTCCATTTGACACATATGGCATTTGGGATACTACAATCATCTGGAGAAACACTTGTTCCATTATGATAGAGAAACCCTACGCCTTCGGGGTCCGGCACTCCGCAGGTGTAATTGGGCGGTGGATTTGTGCATGTGTTATAATAGTTAGAGTTGTATTGTCCGCTTTGAGTCGGAATAACAGGAGCGAGGAGCAAAATCAGCCACAAGACAAAGATTGAAATTCCAACTATTCTGCGTTCTCGCAAATTCATGCGTTTTTTCTCAGGCTTCCACTTTCACTCTCTAATTCGCAAAACATGTCATTTAAGACTAAAGGTTTTGTAATCCATTAGTCAAAAGTTCTTTCCTGTGCGAGCAATTAGTGTTTATTGTTTCCAATAATACACCATTGCCTTTTCGTGGTGCTTTTCTGAAACTTTTCCATTTTCTTCGAGATTTTTGAGGGCTCTCGTTATCCGCGAGTATAGTGTCGAGTCACTTGTTTTCCAATCGGAGAAAGAACCCAGAATGTCCTCTTCTCTTCTGCCAAAGAGCTCTATCATCAAGCGTTGAATGCTGCATCGATTGCTTGGATGCGATTTTAGAAACTCTTCGACCTGTTCGGTGACTGTGCGAGAACCCTCCAGTTCCTTAACGAGGATTGGCTTCATTATTCCTAGTCGGATTGTCTAATTCTACCTCACTTGCTCCAATCATTGAAGCTTCCGCCGAGCTAAAGCTAGGATTTAATGCAGATTTCATAGTCATTGATCCAACAGCTCCGTGGGTTGTTGCGCAACAAAGTCGAGCTGGACAAATCTTCGAAACTTATCTGAATAGGCTGAGAGCTTTAGATAATTCTCACGTTCAATACCGTGTATGAGATCCTTTGAAGGTAGCAGAGCAGTTTATCCAGAATATGTGAAACTGATTAGTCGAATATATATAGCCAAGTTTGAAAGTTCTACAAATTTACAGACACTCATCTTTGTAAAGGATTAGCCCGCTATGTCTTGGTACAGTTTAGATCTAAAATAAAGTTATTAGGCATACTCTCCGCGAAAGTGCCTTGAGATTGAAGGCTACGGTAATCGGATTAGGCTATGTCGGCCCCAGTACAGCTCTCTATTTTGCGGTAATCAAAGTTCGCTTGAAAGTGCAACTCTATATCGCAAATGAAGATATCTCGTAGGCATGAGTTTAGGGCGTGATGCTTACTATGGCAATTTGGATTCGGTGTATGTAGAAGCTAGGGGGATGGGGGGGCCTTAATGAGCCAATTTAAAGGAAGCCAAAGCAAGAGCAAGAAGAAAGACGGCTCCAATCCGCTCGATTCTATTTCGTTGAATAGCGCAGCGTGATTTCCTCTTTTGTTCCATCGAGAATTGCGACGAAAGTCTTGAGAAATGATCGGCCCAATATCCTCTTATTGAGTAACGGGGATGAGTGAATGTTAACTTGAAAACGAAGCGAGTCAAGAGTGACCTCCGCGGTTGCAGTTTGTAGCTGTATACGCCGCTCATCTGGCATTACAGCATAATAAGAATCCAAAGTCAGAGAATACACAAGACCAAGGGATTGGAAAAGCGGGAATGGGATAAGTATCCCTCCTGCGAAACCAGTATCTACCATCAACTGAATTGGAAACCCTGACAGAGTGAGCTCCACGATCGGTGTAGGAGCGATCCTTTGCTCTCCTTTGTTATATTTCCATTTCAGGTCCAAGCTCGATCTCTCTTTGAATGGGTGGTCTCTCAATTGGAAAGACTAAAGCAATCTTGTTTTTCTTTTTTGCAAATGAACGTGCTTCTTCAAATGTGGAAAAGACTCCCTGCAGCCGCTCTTCGGATACCACAGCAATTTTGCCCTTGAATTTCTTGATCTTGTTCCAATTGAATTTCACGAACTCTTGGTTTTTTTTAACTTCATCCTCAAGTTCTGCATTTTCCATTCCTTTCGCCCAGCTAGCGAGAGCCTCATCAACTGCATTTCCTACACTAATTCCCTTTGATGCTGCGGCAGCCTTTGCCCGGCGATAGATGGACTCATCCAGTCCTCTAATCAAAACATCTTTCTTCGCCATTTTCGATAACTAGAGAGAAGGATTATACATGTTAATTAAGATATACATGTTAAGCAACCGGAGTCGATCGACGATCTTTTCGATGGATACTGAGATTGATAATTGAACCGGACCCAAAGCTAGATATTTCCAGAAAGACGATTTTAGTTTCGAAAAGTACGGTTTCAAGATATTCATGGAGATAGTCAGATTCTGAAATCAAATAGGAAAACAACCCAATAAAGACCTTTTAAAAAGTAATGACTTTTAAAGCTGAATTTCATTGGATGTAAAAAACGAAGGTCTTCTTTCCAAGCGTTGGGCAGGTAAATTCTTTCTAGACGCTCATCCGGTGGTGGCTAAAGATCTATGACGATTTGCGAAGAAGAGACAAGCTTCAGCTATTTTGCTTGAGCGGTGATAGGCGCTGCTCCAGCTTTCCTCATTGCAAGGAATTGTTCCCAAGCTTCGTCGAATTCTTTCATGGTCTCTTCCGATCTCTTGTTGAAGGGCATCTGGGCTAAGATCTTTGAAGGAATCGTCATAATGTGCGCTCCGGCTGCGATTGCACTTGCCACGTCCTCTGGAGTCCTGATGCTACGTACTTTGCTCTCTTCTTTGAGCTAGTTCCCACTTCGGATATCAGAGCGAGTTTCCAACTTGCGTCATCAACGAGCAGAAATAGTCTTATATGTAATATTACTTATTCTACTTATCTCACAATGCCAAATGTAACTCTCGCAGTTCCAGAAGAATTGCATAAGATAATGAGGAGCCACCCAGAGATAAAATGGAGTGAAATCGCTAGGCATGCGATGAAAGAATATGCAATGAGGTTGGAAGTCCTGGATGACATAACTAGCAAGAGCAGGTTCACTGAAAGAGATGCCTTAGAGATCGGGGATGAAGTAAAGAGAGATCTTGCTGTTCGCTACAGGAAAGCCATCAAAAGAAGAAGCAGGCACACTAGCAGTTGAAACTTGTCGTTGATACAAACATTGTCCTAAGCGCCCTGATCAAAAATTCGACGACGAGATCAATTCTGCAAAACCCCAGTCATGGCTTCTATTTGCCAGAATACGCGATTGAAGAAGTAAGGAAATATTTCGATCTCATCCAAACTAAATCTGGTTTAACTAAAAAGGATCTGGAGCTCCTTTTTGACGTACTATTGAGCAACTTAAAAGTGGTTGCAATGAAAGAGATCTTGAGAGGCTTTGACGAGGCTTCAGACGCTATGAGTAATGTAGATGAGAAGGATGTCCTCTTTGTGGCCTTGGCCCTCAGCATAAGCTGTGAGTGGATCTGGAGTAATGACGGACATTTGAAGGGGCAGAAATTGGTCAAGGTATGGAATACGGCGGAAATTGTTGAAAGGCTCGAAAAGAGTTTCTAGCAAACAATCAATTTGTCGATGGTCTTCCGCCTTGAGGTAGCCCTGAAGTCGCTTGGCAGAAGAAAAAGACGAGTACAAGGTAGTTCTAGAAAGACGCGCGGAGACAATGGTAGTCACGGCGAGACCGGGACTCTCTTTCCTTCTTGATGACGATGATACTAAGTTCTCTTTTGATTTGGATGACTCTCTTTCAAACTGAAAAGTCTAAGTGCCATTCAAAAGTGAGGCGAGTGCTTTCACCAGCTCACTCCTTTTATTTGCGTTGATTTTCCCTATGTGCTTTATGATGAGAGTCTTGCGAAGAGTGTAAATGTTGCCATACTTGATTAGGCTTTTCGCCGGCATCATTCCTTCTTCCATGTCACTTTGAGCAATCGGAATCGAAAATCCAGTGTTTGAAAGAACCGATGTGATGCCGCACAATATCAAGTCGGTTGTTCCAATGTTGTAGGTGCTGTTGGATACGATAACTCCGGGGCGTTGTTTAGACTCCCTAGGATCTGAGCTGAAAGGAAAGGGTACTAGAACAACGTCTCCGAATTCAAAGCGCGCTCCAGATCCGCTCATCAGTCTCGTTGTCCCATAAATTTCTAGCTGTGCCCTCTGATAATTTTAAGAGATAGTCAAACTCTGCTTCCATGTTCTCTTTCCAAGCTCGTCTTGCCGGCATGATGAGCATCTTTCCATCTTTCAAAACGACGATGAGCCTGTCTCCCTTTCCGATACCCAGTTTGT
>JARCRS010000044.1 GCA_029850555.1 archaeon
TTTTGAGGCAAGATTTGAGCTAATGGATTTTGAGGAACTACTTCCTTTGGAATTACTTCAATAATCTTTGGTTGAAGAGGTTCTCTTGCAATCTTCGGCCCCGGGACATACTCGTTCCAAGTATCTGAAAATAAATTCAGAGTTACAGCTTTCTCGCATTCTCGGTAGATTGGAGCCAAGGATTCTACGACATCTTCATCGTATGTTCCTGATAAGATCAGTTTTGCTTTCGCATGTCCTGCGAGCATGTGAGCTTCGAGGTTTCCCAGCTCCGGAGTCATTCTTCCAATAAACCAGTGTCTGAGTTTATACGGATGAAACACAAACTGTCCATTGTATTCGTTCCGCTGATCATACCCCGATTTGTGCAAAGCAACGCACCATTCATGGTATAACTCTACCTTGGTCAGATTCCCGAAAAGCATTCCATTTAGTTGGTGACCAATCCTGCCTCTGATTTCAAGCCAGATCTCAGTAGCTCTTTTGACTTCACTAGAAATAAATGCCCAGTTCTCTTGTCTCATCTTCGAAGTGGAGCCTCGGAATCTCACACGAGCTGGCTCTAGCCCAAGCATTGTGTCCTCATCTCTCAGTTGCAACGGTTCTGACCATGATCTCGCTCCCGACGATGCACAGATACCAAAATACGATTTCCCTGACCACGGGAGACATCCGAAGATTCTCCACAAAATTTCATAGCTGAATGGTTTCTTTGTAGGGACATCTAATTCTGCTCCTTCCGCCTTTAATGCGTCGTTGATCTTTTTCTTCTGAAACTCGTTAAATCCAATCTCATTGTGAAATAGATACGATCTTACAGAAGTTACGTAGGCAGCCCGACTGTTGGGCAGAATCTCTTTTTGCTTCATCCATTGGATAAAGTTCAAAAGCTGCTCCGTGTATTTTTCGGGACTCTTATTTTCAAACCACCAAGATGTATCAAAATCCTCGACGGATCCTCGGTTTCCTTCATTGTCCGTTACTGGTAGTTCCTTTCCGCCAAAATCTATGAAGAACTGTCTCAATCCTGTCCGATACTGATTCTTAGTATTATCACTCCTGCGTGATTCCAAAAACTGCCTGATGCTATACACAACATCTTTGGTTAGGACAACAAATATTTGAGCGAATAAAATCAAGGCATCTCATCCTATATTTCATTTCGAGCACAAACATTCGCATATCTGGCTCATAGATATTGTATAGCGGCCGTATAACATGCAAAATAAAATTCAATTTGGGTTAAAGGTCTAAATAATTAACAATCCTCAGCTAAGATGTTGAGAGAATATCTTAGGACATCCCTTGATTATTCCGTTGGACCAAATAAAAAGATAGAATTTGGAAAGAAGATGGTGCGGGAGAGAAAAAGCCTTCGATACTCTGATCAGTCCAAAATTGCTCTAAACACAAATTCTCCAAGGTATATTGTTCAAACGATTCGCTAGGAAGGATGTACACGATCTAAGACAAATATACTATGCCAAGCGCGGGTTGAAGCATAACTAGAGTAGAGTGGCCGGGGAGATTCACCCCAAAGGGTCGGTTTAATGAGAGCACTTAGTCACACTTGGCTCAACATGGAAAACCCCCCAAGAGTCAAGGGCATACTCTAAAACATCCTCCTCAATATTCTAATAAAGCGTGGTCGACAGCAATACTTAGCTCAAATAGGACTCTATACCAAGCGTTCTTCGAAGATATACCTGCTCTAGAGAGGCACTGTCTTCATGCACATATCTTAAACTCCTTCGAACTTAGAGTTCTAGGCTCTACTCCTTCGAAGGCCAGCACAACAACAAGAGTCCCTGTTCTTTTGCTTGGAGGCCCATAGCTCATGTTAACTATCTACTTGAACTGTGTAAGGCAGTTTGGAGAGTCTTCTATTCAACTAGTCGCCTGCACGATAGCTTCGATGAGTTTCGCGGCTCTCTCTTGAGTCTCTGCCGGAAGGTCGTTAGCCGACTTCATTGCAATTAGATCTCGCCGAATGATCTTTGCCACTGACCCCTTGTTGAAGGAAATATTTGCATTTGACAGCTCTCGCTGAACTCTGGCAATAAGCTGATCTGATCCTTTCAAGTCGATGTTCTTAATTCCCGCTGCACTCAGTTCCTTGCTGTAGACCTGCCATACTCTTTTTGTGTAGAAATCATCCGTGAATATATCCTCGATGGCAAATGGACGATCAGTAACTCCGACAACTGGGCCCAGAGTCAATACGCGGGCTTCTGCCGCGTCGTATCTAGTGAGCCATTTCTTTACAAGACTCTGTAGTGATGTCTTCCCTGCTTCCATCTTTCCTACTAAAACGGTCAGAGGTTCGACATCGACCCAACCAGAATCTATGATACATCGATACATTTGCACTCGAAACTTCTTGAGTTGCATTGACAATACAAGGAATGCAAAACAATTGTAATATCATTATCGCTTAAAATGGCGAAATATGCTCTTTTACGTAGGAGTTTCGGATATACCAATAATTTAGCCAATCCTTTTTCTCTCTCGGAAGCATGTCAGAAATCTTTACTTATCCATCCGACGTACTATCGAATGGTCAGATCGCCGAAAAGCCAGCGTATTTCATACGCCATGGAGGTCTCTTACATTCCACACGACGAATTACTGTGGCCTTGAATGAAATTCTCCCAACCTCATTCCCAATAAACATCCGCATTGATCCTTTGCGAAGCTGAAGCAAGTTGCCAGTAAAAAGGCCCCTAAAGAATCTGAAGATCGCAAGCTATTCCCTAGGGGGCCATTAGGTTGAGAATCGATGCTTATCCTGTTCTTTGCATCTTTCGATGATTCTCTCTTTCTCAACCTCTAATCTATCATTCATCTCCTTTTCGTAATCCTCCTTCAACATATACCAAACCTTGTCGCAGCATGAGCATTCAAGAAATACAAGATTCTCTGTCGCAACTAAGATCTCTTCTTGTCCCTCTGTTTCCTTAAGAATCGACAAAGATTCTCTCATGTTAGGGCATTTAATTCAAACTTGTCTTCCGCAAGATCGAATTAAATAAGAGACACGGGGGGTTTAACTGTGTGCTTTGCGAGGACTGCAGAAACCGGCATGTTGGTTTCGAATGTGAAGAAGGGCAAGAACTCTGTTATTGGTGTGCTGAGATTCACAGTCGCGAGTACGGACATTTTGTTTGGGTTATTCCAGATCCGAGCTAATTCGGCCGTAATTTCACCCTAATTTAGCCGAGCGTGGTTGACCTCAATTCAGACAATACGGCCGAATACCCTATGATCAAAGAAAAAGTTATAGGATATATGACCTTGGATATTTTTGAATCGTAGCTTCTATTACTTTACTTGATCATATAAGGGGTCTGTCTGAATTGTCTGAATTGCGCTCCAAGGAACTCGGCTAAATCGAGTCTGTATTCCGTCTGAATTGTCTGAATCTACCAGAGATGCGACTTGAGCTTTACAAACTCCCAAGTCAGTTCATTCCCTTCAGCTTTAGCCTTGTTCTCTACCAGAGTTAGTCCCATTGCCTTGTGCGTTCCCGATCCCTTCTCGAAAAAATACACACGTTTGGCTTCAAATAAATATTCGAGAACATCTCTCCAAGTGTGCCCCTCCCATCGGAACTGATGACGTAAATCACTCCACCCGATACCTTCCTCCTTTCTACTCAGAAGATCAATTATGGGAGCTATTTGATTGTCTATGGTCTTCGCTACAAATGTTACCGGATGGATTCGCCACCATTCCATTATAAGCTTGAAGTATTCAAAATGCCGCTTAACTTTCGCTACTGCCCAGTTCGCATCTTCCGTCATCGCAATATGTTCGTCATTTGGAGACATGTCGATGTTAGCGCAATGAGCTGATAGTGAGTGGAGGCATGTCAGCTTCAGGGCATGTTCAAATAGACGGGCCATATAACTTGGATGCGTATCGTATGGGTTTATCCTGTATCTTTTGACCATCTCGTTTTCGACCTCCTCCTTGTAGGTTAACAGAATCGTCCCAGCTTCAATATCTGGAATGATGTTTGTAATTTTGGAACTCCTGATCTTGAGCATGTAATTCGAGAATTTATCGATCAATTGATTCCTCTCTGCCTGGAGTTGGTACGGCCTTTTTCCGAAGTAAGATTCGGGGCTCTCATGTTCAACAGTTAAGCGCATGTCAAAGATGTATTCTATTCTATTACCAGTTCCCTGAGTATAGAAGCTCTCATCCATCACTTTGAAGATGTAGGGCGTGGTGGCGGCGAGGAAAGTCATGTATGCGTGCACTTTCTCAAGCGCAGTTTTCCTGGTGGCCCTTCGAGTAACCCTTCCGTCATAGCATTCTGACATTACTTCTGTGTAATCGGCAATGTAGTCTTTCCCCATGTCTTTGAATGCGGAAGTGAACTCATCTCTGATATAGCACCCCTCTGGATTCTTCACGAGATGCGAGATCATCCCTTCAGTACTAAATCGCTCCGGGTAAAATAATTCGGTATTAATGCGGCTCCCGAATGATTCGATGATCGGCGTGGCGAAATACTTCAACGGTGTAGATTTGTGTGCTATCCCGGAAGCTCCAATGTTCATGAACCACACATTGAGATTCATATCACCAACTTTCGTCCAGGCCTTCTTGCCGGGTCCGGCCGCAACAGACACTAAAGTAGTTGCGATGCTCTCAGCCCAATCTTCTGAAGTGTTTATTGCGTTTAGAATTTCTTGTCTGTAGCTCTCTATGAAGCCGGCGCTCTTTACGGTCTCTTCGGTCATTAAGTTTCAGCCTCCGATGGCGCTTGTCCCTTTTCCACTGCTGCTAGCTCGCATCATTTCTCAACGACCGAGGCCATGCGTTCTCTATGCAACATTTTGGAGAGAAGAGACATGAAGTTTGTGTCAATCTCAGCCAGCTCTTGCTGATCTGAATCTCGATACTCAAGTCTCTGGTAGTCTTTGCTTTCCAACACATCTCGCCAGAATTGAGTGTCGGCATATATTTGTCCGACTACGTTAAGCAAGTCATCCCTTTGTTCTTTGTTCATTTGAACTAGGAAACCTCATGTCTTCATTGTTTCAAGTGATGATGGTTACGCAGATGGTCTTCGATGTTCCTTCTTGAAGGAAAATTCATATGACACAGCACACAGTGGAAATGGTCTCCAACCCGCCTGGTGTATAGAGCAATTACATTCTCTACGTTGTCTTCATCTGTTGTTTGTGGTCGAGGGATAACATCTTCTATTCTTCCGTCTGAATAGATATACACCGTTGACATAAAATGTACGGAGTAGTTCTTCCTCCGATGCGAATCCATTGCATTCTTCACATCCAAGAATCATCGGTCGCATCACTTCTTGCTACGGTGTACAACATGCATTCTTTTTTGATATTCGAGTCTCTTTTCGGTCTTTGCTGTCGTTTCGAACCCACACTTCGGACACTTCCAATAGGGCAGTTGTACAGTTTTCGTCTCGATGGTCATAAATTCCGTTATGTTACATCACAAGCACTTAAGTTCTTATTTTATGGCGTACGCCATAACTATTTTCTGATTCCTTCTCCCGGAGTTGTCCTTCTGCCAGACTTTGTGCCGTATTCCTGAAGAGTTTTATTTCGTCCTCGTTCATACCAAGCTCGCTTCGACAGTAATCCTCCATCAAAATCGCTTCGGACTGCAATGCGACAAAGATTGCATGCGGGAAAGTGTATTGCTGAATCTTGCTTCGAATGTGTCTGCGAACCAGATTAGTGAAGTTGCACACCTCGACCCCCAACTGATAGAAAGCAGCGTCTTTTTCTTCTTCACTAGCCGCCATTCTTTCTTCTACCCTTCCTGTTGCTTTTCTTCAGCTCTTTACGGACGATAGCATTGATCTTCTTGAGGAGAGGACTGTAGTCAGGTTGATCTTCTTCTCTTTCCTGTTTCTCATTCATCTGACGTATCCGACCTCGGAAGAGTTATTCTTGGAGCTCTGCTCTTCGCGCTGTATTCTTGCGTTCAGCGCTCGCCCAAGTTCGGTTATCCTGAAAACGGTGGGATAGCGAACATGGTTTCCCTTTGGCTTGAATCGCTGAAATTGAGCGTCGGAAAGTTTTCCTTGCGAATTGAAGTAACCGTACTTGTTCCCAAATGGCCACTTTTCTGAAGTTTGTGTACTTTCCGTTTTGTAAACGATTTCGGTCATGTATTCCACAGCACCGGAGGTCAAAAGAGATGATGTTCTATGAAGCGCAATCCTGATCGCGTCATCGGCTATCATTTCCCGAGGGAGGCCTGCCTTTGCTGCGATCGTCCTTGTGATGCTTTTAATGGTGAACATCCGGTCCGGCTGAAGAGATCCTTCCTTCAAAATTAGTTTCTCGACGTCGGTTATTTTGGGGATCTGTTGCAATTTGCTGGACAATATAGATTCACCTCAGACATTCCTCCAAGACGCCTGTGAGTATCATTGCAAGAACAAAGGCGTGGCCGCATTTCCTAGTTGGGTCTTTGATTACATCGACTAGGTTACGCCCTAGCTCGACATAGTCATAGCCATCGTAGTCGCGCAGTACGAGGTCTTGCTCATCGAATATTTTCTTGAGTCGTGCAAAGGCTTGCGTCTTTTGAACTAGTTCTGCGTAAATCGGGGCATAGATTCTCTTTCGAGCTTCGATATAGCCAAGTTTGTTCCCTTCCCAGAAAGAACACAGGGGAATTGCTCCTTTACCCATTGGATAACGGATCGGTCTTGGATTGGAGAAACCTCGGAGTCGCCATTCCCAAAACTCTGACGTAGGATTTCCTTCAGGGTTAGCGTGTTGAGAATAGAGTTTACTAAACTGCCACAGATTCTCGAAGCACTTTGCCCCATACTTTTCGGCGTTCAAATGAAAGGGCGACAACCCAGCAAAGTCGTAAGAGGAAGATGTGGTGTCAACCTCTACTCCGTCATAAGGGTTCCGTGAGAATTTCGAAATCACAAAAACCTTGTTCATTCCCTGTCGAATTTCCCGAGAGCTAGGACTCCCAAATTTTTCAAACCTCCGCCGAGTGGATGTGGATCTGGTCCCCTTGTTTTGTGACGAGGACATATAGCACGTGGTGTTTTTCCTGCATCCAATCTGCAGTCTTTGGTTGTCTTTCCAATAGACTTGGGTTTTCCAATACCAATTCTTGCCACTCGTAGTAGTCGACCTTTATCCATTCCCATCCTTTTATCTGACAAATCTGGGCAATCGAAGGATCAAAAGGGATCCTCCGCTTGGCATCATGGCCTCAAGCACATGAGCGTGTCGATAAGGCGGACATTTTTGGCCTGAATCCGATGACATGCTTTCTTCGTCCTCTTGAGTTGAATTGAAATTCAAAGTATCCTCACTCAAATTTTGGTTGATTCTCCGGACTCTTTTCTCTCGACAACGATTTCGTTGTGCTCTGCGTCCAACAGGATATCATAGTCCCCGGTGAGCGGGATCCCTTCCAGCACCACACATTCAAAATTGCATTTTCGACAAAGAATTCTATAGTCATCGAAGCGCCCCTTTCCGAATATCATGAAACCTGTTTTGTTTATTGTTGAATAGAATTCGTTGTGCTCGTGCGAAGATTGCTGATTTACAACTAGTTCCTTAGTCCAGCCGCGATCGTCCGATATCCACTCGGCACGCAAATAACCGTGTAGCTCATTCGACTCACTTAACAGCGCCCAAAGCCATTTTTGAATACTCGACTTGCTATTGATGTAGAGTCGCAGTCTCTCTTGCGCGCCAGGAAGGGGTTTAATTGTTCTGAGAAATTCCTTCTCAGAATTAATTGTGTTGCTCATGAAAATCACCTCAATCATGCCAGACAGCGTCGGGATGTTTTGCCTGGATGTTATTCAACCAGGTTCTGAACGGGGGATGATTAGCCGGCATTGGCCTGTCAAATTTGAAGAAGAGCTCCACATAGATGCCAGCCGGCTTGCTCTCACTTCGTGCCTGCTGGTCGTGCTCAAAGCCAATCTGTCCATCACTCCAAAGTGGGGCGTACTTCGCGTGGCCATTTGTGTTCTGTGCGAGTTGCTTTGCTAAAGCGAACATTTCCCAAGATTCTGACTTTGGCGTTGGTATGTCTTTCAGTGGCAGACGAAACTCAAGATAGAATCCTTGAAACATCCCGTGCCTGTCTTTTCCAAAGCCCAGAGAAGCATAACGGCCAACTTCGGAATTTTTTAGCCGGAGGAGTAAGGCCATTACGTCTTCGACAAAATGGTCTCGTCTTTTCGATTCAGTCGGATTCAATTTGAGCATCCACGCTCAAAGAATAGAAGATGGGAAGTATTGGGCATTCGCAAAGAGGTCAAACGCAAGAATTTGAACCCAAGCTGAACCTGGTGCTTTGTCATAAACTCCGCGAATCATTTGGTACGACACAAACAATACGAAAATGCTCACGCCCCGGATAGCGATGTCAAGAGGTAGAGCTATGAGCAGTTTTGGGACCAGGTGACTCGTAACTGTGAGATGCGCTCAGCCGCTAGAGAAAACTGGTGGGTAGCTTGGATACGGAGGCTTGCGCGAATTTCTTGGACGATGTCTTTAGCCTAAGGTATCTTGGTCAATATCGCTCACTTCATTTCCTCTTGGCAAGCTCTGAAAGAGTAACCGTAGTCTTTTTCTTTGCAACGGCCAGCTGAGTCAGTTGATCGTCTACGACTCTTTTTGCATTAGTTTCATTTTTGTCTCTCTGAAACTTGTCGTCCGCAAGATGGTCTATCTCGACTCGAATATCACCGTATTTCTTATCAGAAATTTTCCCAAGCTCGTCTTGAAATTTCTGAGGAACTATGAGCGCCTTTAACAAACTCCTCTTTTTCGGAGGTAGGAGGGTAGCGATCGCGTCGATCAGAAGTTTCTTTTCTGCTTGTCTTTCTTGTCGTTCTTGGGCAAGATCTCTTCGCAAAGAGTTAAGCTGTCGTACGAATTCTTTATTGACTTCCCTCGCCTTTTTTTGATCCGTTTGGCTAATGAATTCGAGCCTGATCAAATGCCGTTCTTCTATCGTGATTGTCAGAAATTGAACGACTTTGAGATAGGAAAGTAGTGCTGTCTTCCATTCTTCTGTCCTGGCCCCGTGCCTTACTTTTCCCCGACGCGTCAGCCCTTTGGTGTACACGTTGGCCCCCTGTTCATCGCAAGTGCGCTCAAAGAACATACAAAGCCCTTGGTTCACTTTAAACTCCCATCTATGCTTCCCATCGGAGAGCTTTCGCGGTCTCAGGCCGGTTCCCACGACCGCATCAAGCATAAGATTCTTCAAACTCGAATCTGCAAGTCTTTTTGGAAGATTTGGTCGTGCTGCCGGCCTCGCTCCTTTATCAGGCGGGAATAGATCGCGAATTGCAGGAGAAGACTCGGTGATGTTTTCTCCATTTTGCCTTCGGAAATTACCGTAGTCGTCGAGAGCCTTTGTAGACTCGGGGGATATGAAGCTGAGATAATCTTCATCTTCCAGCTTTTTTGAGTGAATGACTATCTCAGAAGCGACGAGCTTTCTAGACCCATCCAACGCTTTCGCACCCAGAGATTCCCCTTTCTCGAAGCTTCCATCTTTGTTTTGAAAGACAGGGGTAATATGACCTAATTTGAGATATTCGAAAGCTCCCACGCGGCATCCACATGAGACTTGGGTGAGAACGACAGGTTTGACGCGGCGATCTGGGTAGGTGATGAGCTTCCTTATCTGTTCCAAGGAGTAAGGATTATTCATTCCAGTTCGAGGCGACTCGTCTACTATAGAATAGATCCTTTTCCATTGATCTGAAGAGAGGTCGATGCCATTATTGTCGCAGAGTTTTCGTATCGGCCGGAGATAGCCTTTTACTGTACTCCCAGACTTTAGCCTATCTTTAGCTTCTGTTTGTTTGTTTTCAATCCAACGAAATATGGTTTCAAAGGCCCAATTGGGCTCTCTCCGGTCTTTCTCGATAAATGCCCTCTTCTGAATCCTAAGTATCTTTTCATAAATCTCTTTGATTTTCTTGAGATTATCTGAGTAGGCTTTTCTATTTAGGCGCTTTGCAATCCGACGAAACTGCATTAGTTCAAAAACCTCCTGCTCTAGATCCTTAACTTCTTCTTTTGCTATTCCTATGTCTTTGAAGAACATACGCAGTATCAAATTGTAGTTGTATGCTGTATCGTCATTGTGAATTGAGCTATCGAAATCAGTCAATTGATTTCCCGCATTGTAATTCGTCTTCGAAAGGGGTCCTTGATAAGGGCCGACACTACTAACCTCTATATCAATGACAACTGTGATAATCTGACCCCAAGGAAAAAAAAATCTCCGCGAAGATCTCTTTCTTCAAGAACTTGCCGGAAGAGCATCTTTGCTTTTTTCTAATCAGCTTTTTTGGGAGACTAACCAGTCTGCCCCATCTTTGTGTTGCTTCTTTTTCCGGGCTCGTGCCAATGGGGTTCCATCTGGCTAAGGGTCGTAATTTTTTCTTCCCTTGGATTCATGGTGTACTTCAAGATGAGAGACTTCTTCCCACCAAGCAGCATCCGATTCTGCAATTTCCTGCTCAGAGAGTGTTCTATTGGCATCTCCTTCTTCGACACCTTTCATAAGCCGGTCGATAGTCTCTCTGATCACTTGCGGATAGTGGTCAATCGTCGCTTTCAAATTAGAAACTTGTTTTTGAAGGTCCTCTTGTTTTTCCTTGTCTATTTTAGAGACATCTTCATTTTTGGCCCGGAATATTTCTTCTTCCGTTATTGTAAGATGAGGAACGATTTTGAGATAGCTCAGAAGTACGTTTCTCCATTCTGAACGGTTGTAGTTGATCTTTAATCCTAGAGCTGCCGAATGTCCCATCATCTTTTCTGAATGAACGATATTGACTTGATAGTCGTCGCAAACGGTGTCAAAGAACTTTCTCATTCCGTGATCCATTTGAACCTCCGCCCTCGTTTTTCCTTCAGGCAGCTTCTGTGGCCTAAGACCTTGATCGACCAGAGCTTGAAGGATCAGATTCTTTATCGTAACATCCTTCAATCTTATTGGAATGTCCGGCTTGCCTCTCGCTCCCTTGTCTGGAAAGAACAAGTCTCGAACAGCGGGAGAAGCATCCGTAATTTTCTCGCCGAATTTTCTTCTGTAATTGGCGTAGTCATCCCAGGATCGACAGCACTCGGGGCTGATGAAAGGGGCGTCGTTCTCCTCTCTTTCGTCAGCATAGATCACAATTCTTGCGGCTACTAGTTTTCTTGTTCTGTCCAAAGGAGCCTTACCTAAGGATTCTCCTTCTTCAAAACTTCCGTCAGCATTCAGAAACACTGGTCGGATGTGCCCAAGATTGAGGTAATGAAAGGCACCCACCCTGCAACCGCAAGAGGTTTGAGTGAGAGCAATTGGTTTGACTCGCTTATCACCGTATTCGGATAGAGTTCTTATCTCTTCGACCGAATAGGCTCTGTCCTTTCCAGTTAGACGCCCCTTTCCGAGTTTCGATACAATTTTCTTCCAGTGGGCGGAAGTGAGAGGAACCCAATTCATCTCGCAAATACCGGCAATCGGCCGGATGTACCCGTTCACGGTGTTTTGCGATTTCCTTTTGGCCTTAACTATGGCTTGTACCTTTACGAACCAATTCTTGATTATCTCGTAGGCCCACTGAGGGTCTTTCTTGGCTTTGGGAATGAATGTATTCGCCTGAATCCGCAAAATATTCTCCTTCACTCTCCGGATTTCTTCAAGATGATCCCTGTACGCTTCTTTCTTCATCCTTTCCTTTGGTCCGTTTTCTAGATTCGAAAGTTTCTCTCGCAAGTGTTGAGTAGCATCTTTCGCGATGCCTAAATCAGTGAAGAAGTAGAATAAGATCAAGTGATAGTTATACTCAGTATCTTCGTTGTGAAGAGAGCTGTCGTATTCAGCCAAGGCATCGCTAATCTCAGAGCTGAATTCCATGGGCGTTGTTCTATTAGACAGCCGATTCATAAAGACCCTAGAAGGAGGGCCGCCGGTGGGATTTGAACCCACGATCGAGAGGTATCTGCTCTGAATAGAGCCACAGCCTCCTATGCTAACCAAACTGCACCACGGCGGCCACAAAAGAAATGCCTTAGCCTTTCCGTTTTTGATTTCTGATATTATATGAGTTTAGCAAGAAGCAGGGCCTATCCACAACTTTCTTATGCCATTAATGACTAACCTATTTTTCAAGCGCAAAAGAATGGTCGAGTTCTTAGAAGGAAAAGCCCTGGGCAAGCATCTTCTTGACAAGTACTCAAAGAATCCTAGTGGCTGGAGCTTCACATTATTTCCACCGGCCAAAGATGACAATGGGTTCTTTGGAGCCTTTGTTGGAAGTCCTGACGAAGTATGGCAGCTAAAAGTTGACTCTATTTTCAAACCGAATCCGCTAATGCTTGGAGCAAAAGTAGAGTCAAATCTCCAAAAGCCAATTGATCTTGGAGTCATCCCATATGGATATCGAAGGATAGACCGGAAAGTGGCCATTGAACTATTGAAAACTCTGGCAAAGGTCGATGACAAAGACTCGGATCCAATTCAAAATCGAATAATTCTAGATCGAGTACTGCGTCCTTTGAAACCCGTTGCTCCCGTAAGTGGGGAAAGTTATGCCGAGGGGCCATTCGTGTTGACAGATCGGATGAACCTTGGAATCACCGAAGAACAAAAGCACCTCGAAGATAGGTTATCCTCGGAGCTTCGAAAATTGATGCGAAACAGATATTCGAGCTACGGGTAGTATGTAAGGCATATAGAGCAACTCATCCGAAAAAATATAGCAAAGGCTATTTACGAACTTGCGATGATTATCAATTCCTTAGCCCATTTGACGTTATCAGAAACTTTCACAGTTAGGCGACTTTTGCCATTTCCTGAGCTAGGGGAAGGGTAATCTCTTGGCCAGGATTCTGATCGCTGAAGATGAGGAATCACTTGCAAACCTGTACAACTTGGTTTTGAAGAAACACGGCCATGAAGTCATTGCAATCGTCCCCTCCGGGAACGAAGTTGTAGAGATATTCGAAAAATCCCATCCTAAACCAGATCTCATTATTCTCGATCACAGGCTTGAAAAGATGTCCGGACTTGAGGCTCTGAAAGAGTTACTGAAAATAGATCCGAGTGCCAAGATACTTTTCGCGAGCGCTGACGATTCCATCATGGAAGATGCTATATCGTCGGGTGCAATCGACTACATTGGCAAACCATTCTCGATGCAAGAACTAGTCGAAGTCGTGAACACCTGTCTTTCGCACTAGTGCTACAGGCGGGTCTTCTTAGGGCGAACATGGACCTCGTAAAGATGGTCCACAAACTCTGCTCTCTCTTTTTTGTTGAGCCATTCAAAGGGAGTTTCGTAATATTTGTCGCATATTGAGCAATCAAGTGTGCTTCTTGCAATCATGGTCC
Source organism: archaeon (assembly GCA_029850555.1). Lineage (GTDB taxonomy): Archaea > Thermoproteota > Nitrososphaeria > Nitrososphaerales > CADDZS01 > JASHOD01. The sequence goes on from JARCRS010000044.1 coordinate 13,393, forward strand.
AATCTGACAGCAGTTTTTCAAGTTGCTTTCTAGTCAATTTTGGCATTTGAGACGCGGACATCAGCTTGAGCACTCAACATTATGTACCGAGTTAGTTAGCCAACAAAGGATGCGAGTTTTTCCGCGAAACCCGCGAATTCTTCGACATGTCTTATTTTCCCCTTGCTTGCAGGAAGTAGTTCGTGTTGATAGTACATATCGAGTTTAATTCTTCCTCCAAGAATCCTCCGCGTTCGGGCTGAAAGTTTCTTGCCTTCTGTATCATTGTCTAACAGAAGTATCGTTTTTCTATACTTTGTCGCTTCGTTCTCAAGCTTCGAGACGTTTTGTTTGTGGCATAACATGAAAATTTCGCCGTCAAAGCCAGAGTCCCGAAGAGCTTTTGCATCTCTTATCCCTTCTACCACGACAAGGGCATCCTCTTCGTGATTTAATTTGCGGATAAAGTGCGAAAGAGATTCAATCAGCGAAGATTCCGCAGCGAGTGTTTTGCCGCTCAAAATGCTTTGCTTGGAACTTTAGACTTCGCTTTAGGGATTAAAGATTTGTGTCGAAATGATCAGAAAAGGTCATGGTTATCGTTATATGTTGCGAATTCCAAAGTTTCGGGTTGAACTGGTGAGGATTCTTGCTAGCGAGAACAATGCTACTTTTTACTTCGCTTACGCTGTTGTTTATGTTGATCGGATTCATCGTAGGCTATGTTTTCTTTGGGACCGCATCATCGGCTCTGACCTTCATGCTTTTGGGCCTTGTGCTTGCCGGAGTGATGAATTTCATCGGCTATGAGTGGAGTGACAAATTTGTCCTTTGGTCGACTCATACAAAACTCATCGGCCCTTCTGAGAATCCGCAGCTTTACTCAATCGTGCAAAAAGTAGCAAACGAAGCTCACATTCCGATGCCAAAGGTGGGAATTGTTGACTCTGCCCAGCCGAACGCCTTTGCGACCGGGAAAGGTCCGAAGAAGGCAATTGTTGTTTGCACGACTAGTATTCTTAGGATGTTATCTCCCTCCGAACTTGAAGCAGTAATAGGTCACGAAATCAGCCACGTCACCCATCGCGATGTACTTGTTTCAAGCATAGCTGCTACTCTTGCTGGAGCAATTTCTTACATCGGGCAAATTGTAATATTTAGCTCTTTCTTTGGGGGTTTCGGAAACAGCCGAGGACGAGGTCAGCAAAATTCTTCATACGCAATCTTGGCAATCATCGCAGCTATATTGATCCCGATCGCAGCAATGTTGATTCAACTCGGGATCTCCCGAAGCAGAGAAACTTCAGCTGATGAGGCAGGTGCAAGACTCACTCAAAAACCTCAAGAGCTAGTAAATGCGCTGCGCAAAATATCCTCCAGCGCGAGCGCAAAGCAATGGAGACAAAATAACGCCCCGTCTCCTGCTACCTCACCACTTTGGATAGTAAACCCGCTAAAGGGGCAGAGTGTTGCGGGACTGTTCTCTACACATCCACCACTGGAAAAGAGGATAAAGGCGATTCAGAAAGTTGGAATGGAACTAGGAGTAATTGTAGTCTAGCCTTTTGCAATTCAAGAATCCATTTTCATTGCTAAATAAACGCAAGAAAGACAGTGAAAATCAGCGCAGTTACAACTGTAATCAGCGCTCCATATTTTACAAATTCAAGAAATCCAAACGCCTTTTCCTTTCGATTTTCGGCAGAGTCTATTATTATGACGTTGCTGACTGCTCCGAGTACTGTAAGATTTCCTGCAAGCGTACTTCCAGCGGCAACTGCTAGCCAAGGAATAATGTCTGTCGCACCAAAACCAAGATTGTGCATTTGGAAACTGTAGAGTTGGACGAATGGAACATTGCTCAGAATCTGACTCAAGATAATAGATACTGGCATTATCGCGCCAACTGATTGGAGATTATTTCCGTGAACAGGCGAGGGAAGTGCGTTAAGAAGAGTCTTTCCGATCCCAGAATTCCAAACTGCGCTCATCACGACGAACATTCCGGCAAAGAAAACTAGCACGGACCAGCTGAAACTGACCAGGAGATATTCTCGCTTTGGAGAGATAATCAAAAGAAGAATACCAAACGCGAAAGCCAAGGAACTAATCGTCACTCCGATTTTTATCCCGCCTATCGTTATCGCAAGAGATTGGATGGCCGGAAATGCTTCTGTTATCGCGAAAGATGCTAGAAGCATAATTAGAACGATTGCACTCTCCTTCGCCAGAAGCCAATCAGAAATAGCGCTTGAAGGATTTTGAAGTTCGCTCTCTGGGATATTCCCATTTGAAAGAGTAGCCTGGGACAGTAAACGACCAAAGAAAAGTTTGGACTTGCAAACATAGTAAACTACGATTAGCGAAACAAACGTCGGAATCGCGAGAAACTCGATGAACGACGCAAATGGCCGTTGCATGCCACTGTCTAAAGCTACTAGGAGGTTCTGTGGATTTCCGATCGGAGTGAACGTGCTACCTATGGTTATACCGAACGCTAGAGGGATCAAAAGAGCTTTCTTTTCTTTGAGTCCAATTTTGGTCGCGATACCGAGAACTATAGGAGTCCAAAGAAGCGCAATTGTATCATTCACAAAAAATGCCGAGAGGAAACCCGAGCCGATTACTACGGCAAGAATTATCCCGTCAATTGTTTTTGTCCTTGCCAAGATCCAAAGAACGATGTAATTAATGAGACCCGATTTCTCGAAACCGGCAGTGATGATGAGCATTCCAAAAAGAAAACCCAGCACCGAAAAATCGATAGATTTGAACGCGTTGATAGGAGAGATCGATAAAGTGGCGACCATTAAGAAGGCTCCTGCAACCATTGAGACCCAAATTGGGATCTGCCTACCCCTAATCTTTCTGAATATCAAAAGAGCGTATGTTAGGACAAAAATCGCAAGTACGACTGCAAGATTCATAGAGAGAAAATCATGCCCTTTTCCTTGGGGTTAATCTAGAGTGAGAATTGATTTTTCCTAGAGTTACAGTTAAAAACGCATTTGCCCCTTTTAGATCATATAGTTCACGCGCGAGAAAAAATGAGCCACAGCCAACTCGATCTTACACCTTACGAAAAATTCCTTCGTCAAAGCCTTGAAGATGAAAAAAAGAGACTGGATGAGCTCAACGAGCGTTATGCTAAATCCGGCCTCTTTAAAAAAATGCAGATCAAGCGCCAACTTGATCTTGTCAACCAAAATATCGAGCTGCTCGCAGCGGATCTCAAGAATTACGAATCAGGGTTGCGATGGCTTCGAGAGCCAAGCAAGGAGAGGGACGAGATAGCGGAGAGTTTGAAACCTGTCCCAATTGAAGCTTTAACGGCGCAGGCTCCCAAGCCTGCTACACCAGCCTTGGGTACGCGACCCCCTGGGACTGCTCCTCCTGTTGGACGTCCTGCAAGCGTGGGTCAGCCAGTTGGCTCGCAGTCACAGCCAGCTGCTCAGCCACGTCCGAGCTCTTCTCCGCAGCAGGCTCCCAGAGTAGGAACTCCAGTCATTGGAAAACCTGTAGGGACTCCAGTTGTCGGAAAGCCAGTAGGAACGCCAATTGGGAAACCACTGCCGTCGCAGGGACAACAAACGCGGCCGTCTCCTGCAATTCAGCAACAAGAAACTAAAACAGATCAGTCTCAGCCTGCTCAAACTGGAGAAACAAAGCCATCGCAGACCGCCCCAAGAATAGGCACTCCGATCATAGGCAAGCCGATTGGAACTCAGCCAATGCAAGCTCCACGAGTTGGCACTCCAATAGGCACTCAAGGACAACAACCGAAAAAGCAACCCTCAGCTGAAGAAAAGCAAGAAGAAGAAAGGAAGGACGAAGGAGCCAGCGATTCGACAAGCGAATCGAAATCAAGCTAGGCGTCGTTTGTTTTTCTTCACCACAAATTGATAATAATTGCACAAAGGCTGGACTGTGCAAATCTCGCAGAACGGGCGGGTCGGCTTGCACATGGTTTGCCCGAATCTGACAAAAAGCTCATTCACATCAAGCCAGTATCTTTCTTTGTAAAGACTGGACAGCTGCTCCTCCGTCATCTCTGGCGTTCGCGTATCGACTAGTCCAATTCTGTTCGAGATTCTGTGTACATGCACGTCAACTGGTATAGCAGGGGTTTGAAAGCCGTAGACTAGAACACAGTTCGCTGTCTTTCTGCCGACACCAGGCAGAGCAAGGAGTCGATCTAGATTGTTAGGAACAACTCCATTAAATTCGTTCTCAATTATTTTTGCCACTTTGATTATTCGGCCCGCCTTAACATTGTAAAACGAAACTGGCCGAATCAATTTAGCTATAGTTCTACGACTAGCTTTTGAAAGAGAACTAGCGTCAGGAAATCGCGAAAATAACCTAGTGGAAGCTTGTTCCGTCACCGGGTCACGAGTTCGCGCCGAGAGAATCGTGGAAATCAGAACATTAAAAGGCGTTGAACCCGGCTCGCTACTTATCTTGCCTAGCGAAGTAGTTTCTTTGATGGATTTTCGAATCAGATTTAATATTTTGATAGCTTGTGACCTTGTCTTTAGCTTATGCTTCAAATGCCGATCTTTCTCCTTTTTTGAAAATTTCAAGATGATACGAAGACATTTATTTAGTCACTACTACTGAACTCCTTGAGCATGCCAGAGTTTTTCACTCCCGAACAAGCAAATAAGACGTTGCCAAAGGTACGTCTTATAGTAGACCGAATTGTTCAGCTCAACAAAGAGGTTCCTTATTTAACTGGGATAAAGCGAAATGAGTCTGTCGACGAGCTAAGTGTCCAGATCTCGAAGCTTTACGAAATGGGCATTGAGCTAAAAGATCC
>JARCRS010000045.1 GCA_029850555.1 archaeon
GCGAAGCATGACAGGCTCAAGTTCAGAAAGAAGGGCGCAAACTTTTTTGACAGTTTCGGAGGAGTCACTCAATTGCCTTTTAGATTACTTCCTTTTAGTGGACTTTCTTTTCTTTGCTGGAGCTTTTGCATGGCGGCGAGCGATCCATTTGTCGACTATTTCATTCAACCATTTCTCACGTTGCTCCTTGGGCTGTGCCATTTTCGCATTCAGGAATTTGAGATCTTCTTGAAACTCTTGTTCTTGGGTGGACAAGTTGATTTTTCCTGCACTTTCAATTGCGGGCTCATAATATAAGATTCTTTCTGTAGATGGTTTTGTTGCTGGTGGGGTAGGTGTTTCAAGAGGCGAAATAAGGCCTGGGCAGTAATTTCAAAGTGAAGAGGCTTTTCTTGATTAGGACGGACAATCCGAATCTACAGTCCTAAAGAGAAAAAGACCTAGCTAATCCCGAAGGTCTCTATCAAACTCTCTACTCGTTCTTGTATTTCCTTCAGTTCTTGAACAATGATTGATCTACTGGGTGACTTGGAAAGGGGCGTACTCGGAAAAATGTCCATTGTAAATCATGCTCGTTGCTGTTTAAAAAATACGAGGGTCTTTTGACCTTGAAACTATGTAAACTATCACCCAAGAAAATCTCAGAGAAGAAATCCAGACTATAACCAAAAATGGCCTTTCTAGGTCCACGACTCGATGTCAAGCACCTCTTTCGGAATGGTTGACGCCTAACTAGGAAGACTAGCATTCATCCTTTTCGCGATTTCCATTTCAACCGCGCATATTTTGTTAAAAGTCCAATCCTTTCTTTTACGCGCCTTATCGGCCTTGTCTTTCGGGCGGGAATCAATTTCCCTTTCGAAGAACTTGAGATCGTTCTTTAATATTCCAAACTCCTGGATGAGCTCCGTCAAGCGTTTCAATTTGAGAAATTCAGAATATACCCTCTCATCTTCGCTGTACACTTTCCAATCTCCCGAGTATACGATCAACGGTTCTTTGTCATCGTCTTCGTTTTTCAAGGCTTTACTTTCTCCCAAGTAGGCATCCAGTTACTTTCCCAGTCCGTGGACCTTCAGGAGATGGGTTTCATAAGCCAGTTCGTCCGATCCTGACAGGCGTTCTTTCTTCCACATCGAATCGCAAAAGGGGCAGGAGTACTTTCTCTGCCTCACGTGTTTTGAAAATTCAATAGAGTCCAAATGTCTCTTGATTGATCCTGGAGGAGGTTATCAAAACTGGAATCGAGATAAAAGATTATGCAAGTTAAGAAAAGTCACAGAATATACGAATAAGAAAGTTGTCCGATTTTCCTAAGTTTACTACTTCCATCAAAAAAACGTAAGATTGAGTTTTTTCTCCAAGATACGCGACCCTCCAAGACCTAGGAACAATCTTTCATTCGGACGAAACTTTGAAAGATTATTTAAAAAGACGCTTAACTTATGAAGAGTCTGCAAGCTCCCCGAAATCCTTAGATAGTCGGAGAGAGTAGTAATATCCGATACGCCTACTCAGTCGGATATAACCCTAAAGGTGGGAAGGAAAGGAGAAATATTCACTAATTCTGATCTGAGAAAGCGCGCTAACATAAAAGAGGGCGGCAAGGTGAAAGCCAACGTTGTTGGAAACAAGCTCATCATAGAAGCGATACCTTCCATAGAAGAACTGCTTAGGCAACCGCCGATTATGCGAACGACGACAAAAGAGGTTGAGAAAACAAGCGAGGAAATCCAAAAGGAAGAGGGAATCTATGGATGAACTATTGCTCGACTCATCATACCTTTTTCCCATTTTTGGAATTGAGCTAGAGTATCGGAACTTTGAATCACTTTTCTCAAATTTGACTGAAAAGTATGTCGTAAAGTACAACCCTGCCTCACTGATCGAAGCGAAATGGTATGTACTTAGAAAGTCAAAGAAAGAGAGGGGGTGGGCGGATGCTCTTTTCCAATCTTACAGGAGGGGGCTATTATCCCTTCAAAGGGATAAGCGAATCGAGAGTACTTCCTTGACAAACGAGCGGATTGAAGAACTCGCTGATTCTTTATTGACAAAGTTTGCGATCAAAGACTATTTTGATAGATTAATTTATTCAACCGCGGCCGAACTGCGATGTATTCTCCTGACAGAAGATGGGCCACTGCACGAACTGTTCAGGAAGGTAGAAAACATCGACTTGCCCAAGCCGAAACAAATGATGAAGTGGAAGGACTTGCTCGCACGAACGCCTCATTAAGCTTTTTTTCGATTATAGCATATCAAATGCTATAGGATTGTTTTAGCAAATAGGGAGCCTAGGGGATCAGCAAAGGTATGTTCTATCAGGACAATTTCTTGCTGATTTCGCAAAGACCGAGCAAGAGACACCCCACTTGTGTTTGTACTTTGATCATTTTTCGTGTTAACTTCGGTCTCAAAGCAAGCTAAGTGTTCGAACCCCTTTTCTCTTAAGAAAGAGCTTCGGGCCCTATTATTCTTAGAGTCCTTTTTCCAATTTTTAGGCTCTTGATCGCTAACAAAGTATTATCCAAAGTTACGAACGCCTTGACGTCCTTTGATGCCGCGTATGAAGCGAGTATTAGGGCGTCTCTTCCACCAAGAGAAAGCTGTAGACCAAGCTTCAGTCCGAGCTTAACAGTTGCAGAATCTATCTGAAGGCAAGATGAGAACTCCATATAGTCCAAAAGGGTCCTAACTGTCTCTGCCGGTTTTCGCCTTAATTTGAAGACACATGTGTGATAAGTTTCGTGGAGTACGGTAGGATTGACAGCAACGTAGCGTTTCTTCTTCAAACTTTTCGTCTTTTCATGATCTGGATGATCTGGCACAAGATATGGGACCAGAACGCTCGTATCTATTCCCAGATACTTTTGATTTCTTCTGGACTCGGCCAATGATCAACGGGACCCTTTTTTTCCTTCAGCACCCCGTAGAATTGAGATGATTTGTCGGTCTTGCGTCTACTCTTCTTCTTTAGGAGAATTGAGTTATCAATAACATTCACGACCATGTCTTCCCCTTGGTGCAGAGAGAGGCCTTCGACGATTTTCTTTGGAATCGTAGCTCTAATGCTGTTTCCGATTTTTTGAAGCTTGACTGTTGTAACTTCCATGACTTGAGGATATACAGCTTTGGATATACTTAACCTTTTGGCTGCGCAGGAAGTTTGGAATCTTTGAATCCCCCGATTAAATGAAGCGAGGCAGTTAAGCTCACGATCTCTGATTTTGTGTGATTCAAACCATCTAAGAGTGCAGAGAGCATCCCTTCGCAGGTCTACGCGATCTCATTGATCAACCCCGTCTCACATTTTTTCGAGAAGAGCAGCAGAATTCATAGAGAAATTTACGTTCGCAACGTATGCAAATAAGTATATGATAAGTCTAAAAGTATAAAATAGTATACGAAATAGTATATGATATCAGGAAAACGCAAAATGCAGTACATCAAGAGGGCCTTGCACAAGACGATGATACAAAAATGGAAGCTCATCGATTCTATGAGGCCGCTCTCGGAGGACGTGCTGCTAAATCTTAGGAGTGTTTTCCGAACAGAATTCACCTACAATAGTAATGCGATAGAGGGAAACAGCCTCACCCTCAGGGAAACTCAACTCGTAATCGAAGAGGGACAGACGATAAGAGGAAAGAGTCTCAGGGAGATTTACGAAGCAAGGAATCATCCTGAAGCAATCGAATACGTGTCGGCCCTTGCCGAAGAAAAACGAGGACTAACAGAGCATGATATTTTGACATTGCATCAGATGATAATGAAGGATGTCATGCGACGAGGTGAGATCGGCAGATACAGAAAGGGAGAAGTGCGGATACGCGGGGCAAAGCACATTCCACCACCTGCTTACGAGGTACCAAGATTGATGGAAGAGTTCGTCAGAACTGTAAACGACAATCCTGATGATTACACAACTTCGGAGCTCGCCGCAATTGTCCTTCACAGGTTTGTCTACATTCATCCATTCTACGACGGCAACGGCAGGATCGCTAGGCTTCTTACAAATCTTATTTTGATGAAGAAGCGATACTTTCCAATAATAATTCCAAAGTCAGATCGTTCCAAATATTTGAAGTACCTCGCATTAGCGGATCGTCAGAATTACATACCTCTTGTAAATTTCGTCGCCCAGTACGTGATCAAACATTTAGACATGGTTTTGAATGCAATTGAGCAAAAGCCTGAAGAGCGAAAACTCTCACTTAAGGAGGCGGCCAAACTATCATCGACTTCTGCAAACTACCTTAGAGTATTGGCTAACAAAGGCCTAATACCAGCAACGAAAGAAGGCAGGAATTGGGTGATACCTAAATCCGAAATCGTTGCCTACGTAAGAAGACACCGAAGAACGAAGCAGAAAATAACTCACTAGCGAGTTTTCAAGCGTCCTTCATCTTCTCCTATTGGCGGACACCCTCAAGGGGTCGGCTAGACGCCTTTCGCTTCTTGGTTTCAAAAACTTCGCTCGAAAATTTCTTCCGTCTATCTTTTAGAGCAATCAAAGAGTGGCTTGTTCATTAATGGATAGGTTTTGAGACAAACACATAAGAAGAGAGTACACCGTTGTAATTGCTTTAGTCAGGCGCTACTTATCGTGTTGTATTGCCTTTATTAGGGAACCAAATTTCCTCGCGGAAAATAGCTAGCTATCCCGTGTACCTCCATCATTGAGGAGTACTTTCAGGCCCTTTTCGCCTAGCGAGTGTTCCTTACATTCATTGTTTTCGAGATTTCTTTTTCGTCTTCGCTATAGACCTGATCCTTTGAATATACAAACGAAGGTGCCTGTTGTCGATCATCATTTTTGATAGTTTTGGGTAGCTCACTTTTCAAGGCCGTGAATTGTTCTCAAGTGATAGAGATACTTTGCTTCAGAAGCAGGATCCAATGCGCTAGCGTTTCCTTCAACTTGCGTTGAAAGACCAGTCTGGATTAACTCGCAAAACTCGCAAGAATAGACCCTCATTCGCAAATCCTTTGTTGACAAAGTTTGCGACGTCGAAGGTGATCTAGATTTTGGATGTGTCATGATTTTGTTCTGCTCCCGTGGTTTTCGTTCGTGGTACTGGTAGGAAGGAACCCGCACGTAAGCAATTTTGGTTTATTCAAGTTGGATGAAGGCATGCAATTGATGAAAATGCACTAGTGGCGACCGATATAATGCGCTGAATCCGTACCTTAATTGGTAATCTCACAGAGTTTGCCAAGCAAGCTAAAGATTTTAAGAAAAAATAGGATGGAAGAGAGCCATGTCACGGTGTTTTTGCAATGAAGTTGTTAATATCAGCGCTTGGAATTTTTCATGAGCGCGGGCGTGCCTTTTATCTACGCTAGTCGGGCATTTTGTGGCTCCATTTGGGATAGATTTGGGAACATTCTTGGAAATATCCTAAATATTGTAACTTGAGGAGTGTACGGGGATAACTTTACTTTCTAACAAGACCGGAAAGGCTAGATCTATCTAATGGAACCAAAAGAAGCGACACATATCCGAAGGGAAGATGAGCAGTATCCCAATTTGGACGCTTTGATCCAATTGAGAATGAGGTCGAGGAAAGGGCGAAAGATCAGATCAAGGAACAAGATTCTCTACGAAATTCTTGAGGCCTGTCACAGCCCAGCTGTGGAGCACTGGATAATGATCAAGGCACGAGTAGGGTACCAATCATTCGTTAAACACATGGACAGGCTCCTAACCGAGGGGAAGGTCAGCTCCTCGAGAACTAATGACGAGCGAGGAAGGCGGTCCACAACATACTATACGCTAACAAGTGAAGGCCTCCAAATGCTTGAGAAACTGAAATCCGAAAAGACTTAATTTTAAAAAGTTCCGAGCAAACCAACCAACTGCCACTTGGTGTGTATCTCGAAGTAATGGCCGATTACAACTCGCTTGGAGTAGCTTTCGTCTTAGTTAGCGGAATACTGGGATTCGCTGCCCTAGTCATTCTGATTGCTGGTTTTGGAACATCAAAAGAGCAGACTAGAGAATCAACTTGAAACCAAGTTAACGGAAAACCGTATATCTTATCCAATAAAAGCGTAGCTCGTCAACTTCTTTTTTAAAAATAGGGAGAGAAAAATAGAATTTGTATTGTCCAAAATGCGGTGCTCAGCTTCCAGACGATGCTTCATTTTGCTATAAATGCGGAGCTAGAACAAACCTAGCAGGAACCGGTGATAGTTCATCCGCGCAAGCTGCCGGAAGTTCTTCAAAGAATATCATAGCTCCGTCTGGTGTAACTTCGATCAAGTGCCCAAACTGCGGTGCTCCAATTGCTCCAAAGTTTGGAGAGATGATAATCACCTGCCAGTACTGCGGCAGCGCAGTCAGTCTTGGAACTGAAGGATGGAGCAGCATACAAAAGCAGACAATGCTCCCCTTGAAGATCGCAACGGCAGATGACCTAAAAGGTTTGATCAGGCCTATGATGGACAAAGGTCTCCTTCACAGGCATCTTCAGGAAAATTCGACGCAGGAAGAAATGACTCTATCATATGTTCCATACTGGATCGTAAGCGTATCTGCGCGCACCTCGATTATAGCCACAAATGAAGCGCAGGTTATTGGACAAACTGCGACCCAAGCTGCTCTAATGGGAGTGATATTGGGGGGAATGGGAGGCGGATTCGGCCGTAGAGCTTACTTTGACTCGCGAATCGCAAACCAGTTGTTTAATGGTACTTTTGGACTAAAGCCAACTATGATGTTCGGCTTTGGAATGGGGATGGGCGGAGGAGGCGCAACAAAGTCAGAGCAAATGGACGAGAACTATAGTTTTCCAGTCGTAGCGCTAAAAGCTCTTACTGCCTACCAACCCAGGGATTATCAGTTCGACCTAAGTAACCGAACACTCTTTGACATTACAAAGATACCAAAAGACATCCACGTGCTTAACGGGGACATTGGCGAAGATGTTGCAAAATCTCAGGCAAAGACCCTAGTCGATCAGCTGCAATCAGAAAAAGCTCACTCAAAGTACCACATGATTCAGCGGATTAACACAGAATCCGATGTCGGAGACGTTGAGCTCTTGCATGCCCCAATTTGGTTTTCAAAGTTCGATCACAAGGGAAAAAAGATAGTGCTGGTTGTTGATGCAAACTCTGGCAGGCTGATCAACAGCATGGGCGTCTAGCTTAGCTTCTCGACTTCTTTTGAAACCCAGTCGTAGTTTGGTTCGACTCCCGGGTTCTCGGCAACCCATTTAGCTCTTATCGTCCCGTCCTTATCAAGGACAAAGACCGCTCTTTGAGCCGCTGTGTATCCTTTCAGCCCTGCAAAGTTTGAAAGCTCAACGCCGAAAGCACCCACACCTTTTCGATCGTAATCGCTCAGTATGGAGAAATTCAATCTGTTTTGATCTTTGAAGCTCTTGTTTGAGAACGGGGAATCTACGCTGATACCGACTATGTTTGCGTCTAGGGAGTTGAATTTTGCCATGCTGTCACGAAACGTGCACATCTCTTTCGTGCATACTCCTGTAAAAGCCCCCGGAAAGAACGCGAGCACGGTTCTTTTTCCCTTGAAATCAGAAATCTTGATCGGTTTTCTCTCTGTATCCACGAGCTCCACATCGGGAGCCTTTTGACCTACATCTACCAATTGTTAGAAAAACACCTGGCTTCCTTATCTAGAATAGCGTCGCTCATGCTTTTAGGATTTACTTTCAAACTTTGTGATTTAGAAAGTCTATATTGGACTGGGGAAGAAAGATTGCTCCGTTGAAAGAAGAAAGCGTTCGGCCCAAATCAACGAATTGGCTGACGAGAGATGTAGCACTGATATCTTTCTCAGCTTTTTTCGCAGACATGGGCTACCAGGCAGTAACAGCAGTCTTTCCTCTTTTACTGATCATAGAACTAAAAGAGCCGGCCTACGTCTACGGGCTGTTACTTGCATTAAGCTATGGAGCCGGCTCTATTTTCTCTCTAGCGGGAGGAAAACTGGGAGATAGATTCAGCAAAAAGAGCCTTTCGCTAGCTGGAAACCTCCTCATTCCGCTCATGTCAATAAGCACTTTATTTCCAAATGTGTTCTCAATCGGGGCACTGTTCACATTTGGCTGGTGGGCAAGGTATTTTCGAACCCCCGCGAGACGGGCGTGGTTAGTCGAAGTTTCAGATCCCCGATACCGCTCAAAAATATTCGGGTTCTTACACGCGCTCGATGTTGGAGGAGGTATGATAGCCGTCATATACTCAATAATTTTGGTCCTGCTAAACGTTCCTCTACGCGACATTATAGTTGTCACGATTATCCCGCTCCTAGTTTCTAGCCTGTGTCTAGTTGTTGCTCGCACTAGAAAACACGCAGCTTACATAGAGGAACAAGAGAAAGCTGCGGCTCAAAACTCAAAAGAAGATTCCAAAGAAAAAGTAGATCAACTTGCAGAAATTGAAAGAAAGAACAATTTTATCTTTAGAGCAGTCTTAATTTCAGCTACGCTTTTCGGTTTCAGCTACTATGCTCTTGGTTTCCCGATTGTGACAGTCGCAGAGTCCCAGGGTAGCGCAGTCCTAGGAATAATCACCTTCGGAATATATCTTGGAGTCTCGGCTCTCGCAGGATACTCTTTAGGTTCGCTAAGAGGCAAGAGACCTTTTCGGACACTTTGGTCTCTCGGGTACATGCTTGCCGCGATATCCTCGCTCATCATTGGAACCTCATTTGCCCTACATTATAGCTTGGGGATTTACTATCTCGGAGCGGCTGGTCTAGGTTTCGCAACGGGATCTGTAGAAACATTCGAGCCCGTCTTGACATCAACTTTGGTTAAATCCTCCAAACTCTCAAGCGGAATGGGTTGGCTAAGTTCATCAAGAGCTCTTGGCTTGTTTGTTTCAAATATCGTCGTCGGTGTGCTATTTGTTTTCAGTCAGTTTGATTCGTATCTTTATGCTGCTCTCACGGCATTTGTTGCGGGAGCAATTTTACTCGCGATTGAATTGAAAACGAAAGTACGCTAGACCCTATTGACGAGAGTCGAACTAAACAAGCCATTCATGGACCAATTAAAATTCTTGAACAATCAGGAAATTTCACCCGAAGAGGCTTCGGTTCACGGCCATCTTATGATCGCTTACGGAATAATCGAGGACGCATTTCTACTCTCAAAGAAGAAACAGATCGACAATTACACTTGGGAACAGTAGGCTGCGTGGCAAAGTTCTCTCAAAGCATCCGCAATTTATTCAAGGTGCACGGCGCAAGCCGCGGGATGTTCGACAAAGACTACAAATATTAAGTTTCGAAAGTTCTTGGTAAAAATTTAGCATTACTTCTCGCAGGAAAGTCTTCTTCGAATGCTTCAAGCTACAGTTTCTCTTTTAGCCAATCAAATACGAATCCCATAGCTTCGGCCCTGTATGCGGAAACACCGTGGCCAGCCTTGTACCATTTTAGGAGCTTGTCTTTCGTCTTTATTGCCGCATACAGTTTTTCGGCAGCTTTGGGAGAGGACACATAGTCTTCAGACCCGTGTATGATTAAAGTGGGGCACAGTATTTTTTCAGCAACGCCTGTCAAGTTAAATTTTGCAAGTTTTGCCCGGGCATCCTCTTCGCTCTCGGCCCCAAGATCCCAATTTATTGCGCGCCTAACGTTTGGGAAAAAATCGTAAACATCCGTAGTTATGTCAAAGATAGCGTCGAATACCACTGCGGCTTTGATCCGCTTTTCCATGGCCGCAGAGCGCGAAGCATAGTAACCTCCCATGCTTCTCCCGATAATTCCAATTCTCTTTGGATTGACGAATTTTGATTTTTTCTTTAAGAGAAAGTCAATAGCTGCCCCGACAGTTTTCTCGTAGTCAAAACGAGCATACAGTTTTTCAAAACGTAAAGTGTACCCCTGGCCCGGACCGTCAACCATAAGGACATGAAAGCCGCGATTGAGAGCTTCCACGGAAGTATTGAAATAAACTTCCTCGCATGTCGCGTCAGCTCCTCCAAAGATGATCAGCGTCGGCGATTTTATTGGCTTTGCATAACTTGAGGCAATGAAATAGGCATGCAGGTGTTTTCCTTCAAAAGGTATCGAAACACTCTCTATCTTCGGAATGCTAAGGTCTGCTGCCTTTTTGAATAGAGTGACATGTTTTTCATAGGTTGAAAGTTCTCTTGGATCGTCTCTATCTAGATAAAAATCGGCCATTCTGTAATAATTTGAAGCTCTAAGATAGGCTTGTCTTGCGGTCACTTTGAATCCTTTAGAGGCTGCTTGATTTGCAAGCTTCTCAACATGCTCGCCCATAGCCTTCCATTCTGAAAACCAGGATTCTAGGTCGTCAACATTCATTTTGCTTGCTGCGCGATTGATTTCTCCGAAATCTCCGCCGCCGTTATGCGCCTCTCCGATCAGGCGGATTAGTTGATGGGACCAGCCTCGATTCGTTGGGAAGTACATGAAGACGCTTTCAGAGCTTGTTGTTGTCTCGGTGATTGGCTGTGTCAAAATGAGCTTGAATTCCTCTTCTTTCTCTGCGACGGAGGAGCAATGCCTGACTTATATCTTTCTCAAGCAAATTGCTTTTCACAAGGATTACGTTTCGGCTAGGTAAGTCGGAGTTTGAGCAAACAGTTTTAGCAGATAGCCATGATGCAAGATAGGTTGTTGCAATGTGGATCACGACCAGCTAGAAGATTCCTCAAAAGTAGTAATAGAGCCTAAATTCTGCTGAGGGCTTCTTTCTACAAGCAAAGGCTATGATCACTTGCTTAAGGCGAGGTTACGTTTTCGTTGCTAAACGGTACCACATGCGGAAAAAAATTTTCCGAAATGGTTACAGAAACGTAACTACGCATTCCTCTTTAGCTGTCGCTGCCGCAGCTGCTGTTCGAACCTGATTACTTGAGTTGGTCCGAAAACCAATCGGCGAGACCGCAAAGTACCTCCATGCGTCTTACACCGGTGTTGTGATCTGAATTGATCACCCTCAGTTCCTTCGGACCCCTGGCGTCTTCCATCAGCCTGTACGCCGGCTCTATGGGATAGTTCACGGTTTCTTCCGCGTGCAATATCAGAAGTGGAACCGTAAGCTTATTTGCGATCCCTTTGAGCGTGAAAAGTTTGAGTTTCTCTCTGATCTTTTGTGGATCACTTTCTCCGAAGAACGAAGCAAAGGATTCTCTGTGCTCTTCCTGTCCATAGTCGTAGAGATCTACTAGGGCATCATAACAAGCAGTAATCAAGCCACAGCATTTCACCCTCTTATCAAAGACAGCTGCTCTAACAGCGTTGTACGCCCCAAAGTCAGATCCAGCCACGCCCACGTTGTTTGGGTCAATATCAGGCCTGCTTGTCAAGTAATCCATTGCTGCTTTGAACGGCTTTTCAAACTCAGGAGAGCCGTATACATGATGATAAATTCGAGTCGAACCGCACCCCGGTGCGTCGAAAAAGAGAACGCCGATTCCTCTCTCCACAGCCTCTGTTGGACTAGTTTGGAATGCGACTTCGCAGCCTCCTCCTTGACCTGTCGAATAAATGTAAGCAGGATTCCTTGCGCTTTTCTTTTTCTTTGGTGGCATATACCAGCCAGCCATTTGTATACTTTCGTAGGGGATCTGGATTCTTTCGATCATCGGATCGCTTAGAGACGCAAATTTGGCAAAGTCGTTAATGTGTCTCTTGTACATCTCGAGAGCACGGGCATCTTTCTTGATGAAAAGGGTCGCAAACCTGTAGTACGTCGAGGATCTCAGGTAAGCCTTTCTTGCTGTGACAAGATGGTCCTCTCTTTCTGCCTTCTCCGCAAGAAAATGAACAGAGTCAGCCATGTCCCTCCATCGGTTGTGCCATTCATCTGGGTCGCCTACCTTGTTCATCCCGTTTAGCGCCCTGAAAACCTCCCCCACATCGGTGCAACCAGAGTTGCTCATAGAATGAGCTCTAATTGCCATAATGTTGAAATTTGGATTATCTGGAAAATAGGGAAAATCCGATAGTTTCGTGTATAGTGACATGGGAAATACAAGATGACCTCGGCGATATAAAATACGCTATTGCTTCTTGAAAATTCTAGTGCGATAGCTTCGTGACGCAAAATGCTTAACATGCTCATTTTACAAAAATAAATTCCGCCAAGAAAAGATAGATCATCTTGAAAGCTGCTTTATTCGAACAATTTGGAGCTCCGTTAATTATCAAAGACGTTCCAATGCCCAAAGTTGGAGACGATCAAGTTCTTGTAAAGGTCGGCGCGTGTGGAATATGCTACACCGATGTTAAAATTTGGAAGGGAATCGGAGCGCTAAATGCTCCGCTCCCTCATGTTCTTGGACATGAAATTGCAGGCACTGTAAGCGAGTTAGGCCACGATGTTAGGGGAGTACAAAAAGGCGAGCGGGTCCTAGTTTACCTCTACGAAACTTGCGGCAAATGTAATTATTGTCAGACCGGAAGGGAAAATGAATGCATCAATCGCGTAGGTTACATTGGAAGCAACAGATGGGGAGGCTACGAAGAATATGTCAGCATTCGTTCAGACAATGTGATCAAAATTCCTGACAATTTGAGTTTTGAGGATGCAGCTCCTTTAGCTGACGCGGGTCTCACTCCCTACCACGCAATTGTTGATCGCGCACAGGTGAAGGCAGGTGAAACTGCTCTGCTTGTCGGAATGGGCGGCCTTGCTCTCACTGGTTTACAGGTATTGAAGATTCTAGGCGCGAAGGTGATCGCAGTTTCAAGGACTCAAAGCAAACTAGACATGGCAAAAGAGCTCGGCGCAGATCTAATTATCAATACCACAAAGGACGATGGAGTAGAGGCCGTGAAAGAATTCACCGACGGATATGGAGTCAACCATATTTTCGATTTTGTTGGCTCGGCCGAGACAGTGATTCGCGATGCCAAGTACATCAGGAGAAGCGGAAAGATATTCCTATTGGGCTATCAGCCTGGTGACCAGATGATTCCAGTTCAAACAGTTCGGGGTTTCCTGTATATGGGAGGCTCAAATGCTGGCACGAGAGAAGATCTAAGAGAGCTTGTGCGCCTTGCTTCGGAGGGGAAACTCAAGTCTATAGTCACGAAGAAATACTCTCTAGAACAAGTGAACGAAGCTCTAAATCTTTTGGCGCATGGAGAGGTAGATGGGCGACTGGTATTGAAATTCTAACACACTAGCTGAACACTCCAATCATCTTGTTCTCTTCTAACGCGCAGTGCTCAAACGCTTTCAGTGAGCTTGCTGAGATTAACGATTTCGATCGCAACAATGCGGCTCTTATAACGATGCACAATTACCAATCCATCATCCATTGGCTCGCCCTCTGTGTGTTGAGTTTCTTTGAATCGAACGTACATGTCTCGCGCTCTTTCATCATAATCAGCCATGATTACCTTTGATGGCAGAGGCAGATAGTACTGACCGTGTTAAGGAAAAGATTCCTGAAATCTATCAAACTTCTTCCGCATCATTTGGACAACTCCCAACAAAGATTTTGCCAAAAAAGATATTCTGTTTTTCTCCAAACTTGAAAAGCCTAGATGCGAGATTCTTTTCAGTAAGTGGAACCGAAAGATTGATTCCCAAGGCAGTGTACCAAGAGATAATTCCGTATACAAAAAGAGAGGCCACGATCAGCTCTGCAGTTGTGGACTTGTGCTGGAAGATGCTGAGCAAAAGCAGAATCGCTGAAGCCCCGCCCGCTGCGGAAAACACATAACTCAGCCAATAATTTTGCAGAGGCGAAGAATCGATCTGTCGGATGCGAATTCTTCCAATCAAAAGAGGTGCGACAATTGTCACTAGTGGGAGAAACAAAAGCGCGAGAGAAAACTCCACCGAGATAAAGCGCAAAGATAGCAAGTACTGATATAATGAGATTTTTTTCGGCAGAGCAAAAAAGTTCTGGAAATACCTAATGATCAGAAGAGTGTAGGCTAGATTCAGTCCCAACTCTAACCCGAGAGTGGTGGAAAAGGATTTTGGCGTAAGGTATTCGGCCGTATTTCCATGATCTCTAGCAGAGGAGATATTGTTTAGTTCTTCCTTCGTTTGAATTACAAGCTTGCGGCGAAGGAGCTTGCTATGAGAAAACAATTTGATTACATACGTTATACCAATGCTCCCGAAGAGGTACGTAAGCGCATATCCAGCGAGCACCCACAAGGGTGAGGCAAGTATTCCAAAGAGCGTCAAGCTTGTGATAGTCGGGGCAGCGGGTAGGGGAATATGGGATACGCGATAGTACCGGAGAATATATGTCGCGATGTCATAAAGGATGATCAATAGAATAGGCGAGAACCACAAAAATATTATTCGAAGAATACGATGGCCATTCTTCATTTTGGTTCGGATCCCAATGTCCACTGGTTTATCCATTTTCAGTTTCATCTCCATACTACTGCTGTGATTCCTTGCCTAAAGAATGATGAAAAACGAAACCCAGTTCTCCTTTTAGCTCAAAATCCTCTCTTACCCAAAATCCCTAACTCTAGCTTGGACATAATCTTTGATAAAAAGTAGACCAAGAAATTTTTGGACTTCTAGCCATTGTTAGTAAGCAGACGAACCTTCTTCCTTTGCTAACATATCGCCGGCCATGTGTGTAGAACTGCAATCTTTAGGATCTGTCATTACTTCGAGGACGGTCACCTCGTCAGATTTTACCGCATCAGCTATCGCGTGCGCGAGTTCGCTTGCTCTTTCTATCCTTATTCCCTTGCAACCGAATACTTCCGCTGCTTTCGCGTAGCTCAAACTAGGAAGGTAGCCAGAAGAAATGAAACGAGATCCAAATTTTTCTTCCTGCAGTAGTTTCATCCAGGCAAGAGAGTTGTTGTTCATGACTACAATCGGAAGGGATATTCCAACTCGTTTTGCGGTTTCAAGCTCAGCCACATGATACCCGAAACCGCCGTCGCCAGTTACTGCAAAAACCTTGCTTTGATCTTCGACGCCTAGAGCCGCCCCGATCGCAATAGGCAGCGCAGGCTCGGTACCTGCCATCCCACGAGCTTGAATAAAGCGCGAGATGTTTCCAGAGCCAGTAACGTTATAGAAGCAGCCTGCAAAAGCTCCTGAGAAACTCCCGCTCGACACTAGCACACTTTTCCCAAGCAGCGCCTTTTGAATCGCTTTCAATACAAAAGCTGCTTTGATCGGTTCTGAAGAATCTGAGGAGAGCTTGTCAAACAGTGACGCCCATTCTTTTTGTAGTCGCTCAATCCTTTTCATCCAATCAGAACGAGTACTTGCTTGTTTTCGTGAGCGCGAAACTATTGCTTGAATAAGTTCTTCGAGAGTTGCCTTGACATCTGCAAAGATAGAAACTTGTTCCTTGTAGATCTTCGACAGTTCACTTGGGTCAATATCCACATGAACAAGTCTTGTTTTCATTTCATCTATGAGAGTCCAGTTGTTCGTCGAAACTTGTGCGAACTTTGTTCCCAGCGCAATAACGAGATCAGCTTCTCCTAGAGCCCTGTTTGCACTGGGTCTGTGTCCCTGCCTTCCTACACAACCGAGGCAAAGTGGATGATTTTCTGGAATTATTCCTTTGGCAGTTAAGGTAGTTACGACTGGCGCTCCGATGAGTTCAGCAAGTTTCTGAACTTCGCTCGATGCTTGGCTCATCATCGCTCCTCCGCCTACAAAGAGGATCGGGTTGGAAGATTTCTCGATTAATTCCAAGATCTCCAATACTTGATTTGGATCAGGTCTAGGTCTGTAACTAGGATAATGGGAGTATGCGTTTTCAACAGATAAATCGAATGGATTTTTTTCGCTCTCTTCTCCCTCGAGAATATCTTGCGGCAGATCCACATGAACAGGTCCGGGCCGACCAGATGTCGCTAGCCTAAAGGCGCTGCGTATAACATTCGGAATTTCATGCGTGTTCTTAGGGCGTAGGCTCGCCTTGACAAAGGAATCAAACAAGGCAAAATGATCTAACTCTTGTGAAGCTCCCCAACCCATCCATTTTGTTACAATATTGCTAGTTAGAACAATAATTGGCGTGGAACTTGAAAAAGCTTCGATGACGGAGGGAAGCATGTTTGCCGCTCCCGGCCCCGCAGTGCCATCGCACAGGCCTGGCCGAAAGGTCACCTTCGAATAGCCGATTGCCATGAACGGGCCGGATTTCTCGTCGCGAACAAGCACGTGTTTAATCTTGGGATCGAGTCTTTGAATAGCATCGTAAAATGAAAGTGTCTGACCGCCAGGGACACCAAAAACACACTTTACTCCGTAATTAGATAGAAGCTCTGCAATCGCCTCTCCACCATTCTTTCCCATTTTGAATTTGACAACCGTGAGAGAGTTTCGATTGGACGGAAAAGTATTGCTATTCTTTCCTTACCCTCGATCCAAGTTGGTCTACAAACAGTCGAGGGGGTTGTAATTCTTGCGAAGGGTCCAGACCAATGTGTCGGTTTATCAAAAAACCGAAAAGCTTGGAATGCTTTTATACTTCAATATAAGAGAGGCAATTGCCTTTGTCAACCGTAAAGTTTCTTCCAATCATCGTTGCAGTAATTTTGGCAGGTACTTTGGTCTATGTAGCTTACTCTAATGTTCCAAGCGCCAGTACGACTGTTACTTTGAGAGTTGGGTATCCCGACTCTCTTGACGAAAGCGACATTTCGGATCTGTACGCTTATACTCATATCTTACCTGCGGAAGGCATCAATGTGATACCTACTTTCTACGATGCTCCACCTCTTTCTTACAAGGGCTTGATATCCGGTCAACAGGACATCGCTTTTGATACCTCGGCTCAGACTATGGCGCTAGGCCCCGGTGGATCTCCAAGCGAGCAGACAACTTGTGTCACAGCTTATGCGATGGCTGGAGTTTTCCTAACGATTTCTGGTCAAGGTATTACTTCACCTAGCCAGATGATTGGCAAGGTGGCAGAAGATTTTGGAGTCGGAACAAGTACGCGATCTCTCGACCTGTATGATTTTGCCCAAGCGGGTGTTCCAGTTTCTCAAGATGTCCCGAAGGCTGGTACAGTAGAATTGATAAATGGTGGAGGGAACATTGCCCGAGTTCATGACTTGGAATCTGGTAAGGCAGCGGCTATAACTGTAGATGACTTTATTCTAGCTGATTTCACGAGCCCAAGCGTGAACAACACGGCCAATGGTGGGCCGTTTCATGTCTTGTTCTATGCGCCGAGCAACTACTACGACAACTGTTTTGCGGTGCGAGACTCTTGGCTACAGAGTTCGACTAATGGAGTACCAAATTCGAAACTAATTGTTACGTACATAGAAGCGATAATTCAGGCGCAGAGGGATTTTATCTCAAATCCATCACTTATGGTGTCCTTCGCTGAGAGCCAACTTCCGCTGACCGCGCCCAGCGAGATTAATTTCACATCAACGTTCTACCCAGGACACTATACTTACTGGCCATATGGAGCCTTCAACTTACAGGGCCCTTGGAACGCGACGGGTATGTACAATAACACGCAAAAGTACTTCATTAGCACAGGAATAATTACTAGTGCTGTAGCGAACTCTAGTGTGTCGCCATACGGCGTTGTCAATAGTCACTTTGAGCAGGAAGCTTTGGCTGCAATTGGTCCCTACACCTATCCTGGTAGCGCGTCGTGGGTCACTCCTTCGTTTAAGAGTTGGGTCACTGAAACTGTTCCAAGCTCACTAGGATCCATTAGCTAGAGGTAGGAAGTGAAATAATCAGATGGTTAGCAGAATTGCTTCTGTCGGTCTCGTCATATTAGTTGTTGGATTGTTGCTCGGTGTCTACGCTGCGTATTCTCCAGTTTCCTCTACAAAGACAACATCGTATAGCCTTCTCAGTACTTCTCTAAAAATAGATCCCAACGATTACGAGTCGCAAAATGTCCCGTTGAACCAGAGTCAGACTATTAATATTCAAACGGTTAGTGTTACAAACCAGACTCTCGTTTTCTTCTATATCATGAATCAAAGTGAGTACTATAATTGGTATGGTTGCGCGCCTTGGTGCGAAGCAGCGCCTGCGAACTCGACTGCTGCCATTAACGCAGGAAATAATGCAACAACTCCACTCGCCTCAACTCCTCTCGCAACCTTCATTAACCAAACAGTCACGCCATCATCTCCGTATAGTAATCACAACTTTACTGCGCCTACGGCCGGAACGTACTACTTTGTATTCGATAACTCTAGGGGGCCGAATTATGCTTCCTATGTTGCTCAGAATGTAACAGGCAATACTATTGGCCAATTTAATATCATTGGATATGGTCCCGTAACAACACACGCGGTCAACTCAACTGTCTTGTATGCCGGTGTTGCCCTTCTGGTAATTGGAGGAGCGATCGCCACCGCGACATGGGACATGGGTAGGAGACCGAGGGCTCCTCCTCCAAGAACAACAACTACAACGACAGTCCCTCCTTCAACTCCTGCACCTTCAACTATGACAACTTAGCGAGCTCTGCGTAAAACAGCTAACTTCGCGCTAACTGGGAGTTTAGCTGCGCCAGCATCGAGATCGATTCAAGGGGCTAGGCAACCTTGCTGGTCAAAGTCTTTTCTGTCGCACTGATCAAGGATACTTTTTCAGAGACCGTTGTTATCCTCTATTTAGCTTGCTAGGAATCAAAAAGGAAAGAATGGTGGAGAGGCGCTTGCCGTGAAGGAAAAAAGTTGGTCTAGCGGGCCATCGCAGCGGATTCTTTCCAAGCTACAACATATTTCGTAAGACGCTTCATCATCTCATTCAGAGCTATACTCAAGATTGCGAGAACGATGACCAGGGCTACTGCTAGGCCTAATTCTAGCTTATCAGCAGCGTCAAATATCATTCCGCCGAAACCGACTACAGTGAATATCATTTCGGCTATAATTACACCATCTATGCTTCGACTGATCCCGATTCTTAGGCCAACCATTATACTTGGAAGAGATGCCGGGAAGATAACTTTGTAGATCATTTGGGTCTGGTTCGCGCCGAATGACATCGCGGGTTCTACGAGAGAATTACTAACATTCTTCACTCCCTCGTAAACGTTGATTATTATCGAGAATACAGCTATCAAGAAAGCAACGAGTACGGTCGCAATCGAACTTTGCCCGAACCAGTTCATGACCAGAGGCACAAACGCGACAGCGGGGATAGAGTACCACGCGTTAACCCAGGGATCAAGCACATAATCAGCAATAATGTAACGACCCATGATGAATCCTACTGGTATACCAACGACTGTCGCCAAGACAAATCCCTCAAAGATAGCGACTATGGTGGTGCTGAGTGAACTAACGAACAACGCGTGAATTTGAGGATTATACGTTATTTGACCAAACCAATAAACAACGTCATATGGAGCTGAACCCCAAGGAGGGGCAAGTGCAAAGGGGTTGTGAACTAACGCTGCAAACGCATCCCAGATTAGGACAAAGCCTACTACAGTTGCAGCTAAAATTCCAAATCGGTAGCGATATACAGCACTCATCGCTTGAATCCTCGTTCGAGTCTTTCGGTTTCTTTCCACTTGAAGAAGTAGTGTTCGATGATTCTAGGTGATTGAAGGGCGATTATTCCGATCAACGCAACGGCAAAAACGGTAGCCATCATGTACGGCGTATTGATCAGATTCTGATAATTCATCATAATTTGTCCCAAGCCAGAATATGTCACAAGAACTTGGGCGACGAAAGCCCCAAGTACCGCTCGTCCTAGACCAAGCCTCATGCCAGCTACAATATCAGGCAACGAGGCTGGCAAGATTATCTTTCTCAGGAACTGGAACTCGGAAGCGCCAAATGTCTTTCCGACTTCGGCAAGATTATTGCTTGTGTATTTCACGCCGCTATAGACGTTTACTATTATTGTGAAAACTGAAATTAAGAATACGACTAACACGGCAGCCGAAAAAGTTCCGCCAGTGAGAGGGTATATGAGAGGAGTCAGCGCTACCATTGGAATGGCATAGACAGCGTTTACCCAAGGATCAATAATGGATTCCGCGGCTCTCCATCTTCCCATAATGATTCCAATTGGGATCCCGACAAGACTGATCGAGTAACCCACCGCGATCATTTCGAGTGTTTCAATCATCGCGCTGCCTAAATTTTCGCTATGTGCCGCAGCGGCCGGTACATTACCAGAAAGAAGGGACGCGAAGGCAGTGATTACAGGTATCGGGCCTGCCAAAATGACCTGGTCGTTTACCGCATTGGTTAAAATCTGCCAGATCCCCACGAAGACAGCGAGGCTTATGATTATCAGACTGATCCTGCCTGGAATGGAGCCGAAAAACGAAAAACTGAGTCGTCTCTTTGTTCTTGTTTTTACAAGGGGAATAGAAGACTCTCTATCTGCAATAGGAGGCTCCCTTCCTACAGGAATTGTGGTTGAGTCTCTCTTTGCTTTGGTTGTCAAGAGGTATGCCACTCAAATGAATCGCATTTAGGCGATGTCAGATCCAAATACCCCCTTGTCCATTATTTCCTTTTCAAGGAAACTCCAGCAATAATGTCTTAACCGCGCATATTCTGGATCAGTCCTAGGATCATACTTCCACCTCTCGCCAGGTAAATTGACCTCAATTACTTCACGAACTAGTCCTGGCCTCGTACTAAGAAGAACAATTTCGTCCGAAAGATAAATCGCTTCATCGATATTATGGGTTACAAAAAGAGTAGTCTTTTGAACAGCGCCCTTCACGATTTGAAGAAGTTGTCTTTGGAGGATTTCCCTTGTTTGCATATCGACCGAAGCAAACGGCTCATCCATAAGAAGCACATCAGGGTCTATTGTAAGTGCCCTTGCAAGCCCTACTCGTTGCTGCATTCCACCAGAAATTTCGTGAACGTAATGATTCTCGAATCCTGAAAGACCAACTATCTGGATAAACTTGTGAGCAATATCCGCACGTTCTCTTTCTTCTACACCTCTTAGCTCCAATCCAAACTCAACATTCTTCTGAACTGTTCTCCATGGTAACAACCCAAATCCCTGGAACACAAAGCCCATTTTAGATGGAGGAGAGGTTACCGGCTCACCATTGAACATTACCTCGCCGCTGTCCGCAGGAATCAACCCATCAATTATCCTCAAAAGCGTAGTTTTACCACAGCCTGAAGGACCGATGATGCTAGTAAAACTGCCTGACTTTAGCTGAAAAGATACCCCGCCAAGAACCTCAATACGTTCCTCTTTCCGAGTAGAAGAACTACGTTTAGTGAAAGATTTCCTTATACCTTCAACCTGTAGAAGCTGCGTTTGTAGTGTCTGCAAGCAAGGTATGCAAGAATTCACGACCCTATAAATTTATTTGAGATTTACACACTCTGGCGTAAATTTTAGAAGGCAAACCGAGAGATATACAAAATTTCTTAAGGGTTGTAGTATGGCAAATCGTTCAACTCGCTGTTTTCGATAGTTTGTCATATGAAAAATTCGAGGAATGCATTTGCTCTTCCCGACAGTTTTACAAGACTTTGTCCTCGCAATAATCAGCATTTTCTTTGGATTAGTCAGTGCAATTTCTGGCGGCGGAGGAGGTCTATTCGTCGTACCGGCGATGGTTGCGACTTTTACCGATCCCCATAACGTTTTGCTTGGATCGGTGTTTGTGGCTTACCTCGTAGCTGCTCTCGCCGGGTTCATCAGTTACGCAAGGAAGGGACTCATTGATTATAGGAACGGGATCTATCTGGCGATTCCAGCGATTCCGGGCGTCGTAATTGGTACTTTCTTAGAGACGAGTATTTCAAACTTTGAATTCAAAATGGGACTGGGACTGATAACAATATTTCTTTCATTAGCAATGTACATAATGAGAACTAGTGCTCATGAGTCTCCTGAGCGAGCCAACCAAATTCAAAAAAGTGATAAAGTCGTCGAAGTAATAG
>JARCRS010000046.1 GCA_029850555.1 archaeon
CGCAAACAGTGAGAGGATCTTTGTATTTACGAAGGAGAATCTTACCTCTTTTTTGTTGAAACATATCAACAATGTCTTCCAGACACAGGTTCGAAGGCATAGTAGTAATCAAACGAGTTAGAAGATCAGCAATGTGTTTAGCTTCACCATTAGAGGAGGTGTGAAAAACAACACTGTTGTTTATCGTTTCAATTGAAACAGGATGCTGCTGTTTCTTTGGCATAGTAGCTTCTATCTATCCCAAAACTCTTTTTCGTTATTGGCTCTTTTCTTGAGATTGTCGTTGTAAAATCTTTCATAACTGTGCGCAGTATCATTTCCCATCTCTAGTGACTGTGTTGTTTTGACGATTGTAGTTTTAGTTATTTTTCGTTTCAAATAGATTGATTCACCTTCTAAAACAAGCGGAACTTTTCAAAGGGATCACGATAGTCATGAATCTCTACTTTGCGTTTGCCCTTAGTATGAAGCTTAACGACTTTACCACCATGTACTTCTTCAACACCGTGCTTGGTAGTTCGAAATGACCTAACATTATTACCGACAGCGGGAGGGGATCTTTGCTTGGTTTGTGTAGATCGCTGTTGAAACATGTCAGCTCCAAACGCAGCTGCATTTCTTGCTAAATGATGAGCTGAAGCTTTCGCAGTAGTTGTAGATTCGGTTCCCATAATTTCTTGAGGAGTTGGTAGCGAAGATCTAACAACAGTCCTCTGAGGCTGCTGTAACTGGGATGATGGAGATCTTCTTGGCACTCCCATTATTTCTTCGGGAGAGGGAAGAGTGTTATAGTTCGAATAGAAGCTTCGTTTTCGTTTAGGAGCTTCTGCCGCGTTATTTACGACGACTGAAATTCGAGGTCTTCGATCTTCCTCATCAAAAGGATTCCTTATACCTTCAACAATCGTTTGGTTAATCTTTCTACCTACTGAGTAGCCATTGAATCCTCTTTTGACGTCTGCTCCAAAATCTTTCAATCCTGATTTAACACGATGAGCTACTTTCGCGCCAACTTTAGACCCAGGGAAGGGAAGCTTTTCTTGCTGCCGTCTTCGAATACGATCTTCAAGATTGCTTCTCATGTCCGCAATGAGATCTTTAGTCTGCTGTTCACGATATGCAGTCCTTCGATTTTCCTCAGCAGCTGTTGCAGCTCCAGTATTCATTTTGAAATTCTTAACTGAGGATTCTCTTTGTTCATTCGCTGCATACGACCGTAGAGCTTTCTTCGCAGAATCTTCGTCGTCATTGAAACTCAATTTTTATCTTACCACTCTTCCTGATAAGGACCACTGCCGTGATTGTTCTTGTGCAGTTCTAAACAACGATAGCAAAGCTTTCTTTCGCAACGAGGACATGACTCTATAGCTACATCATTGCAATTGCTGCAATTTGTCAGGCCGATCTCCTCCGTAAAGCAGCATTTCGAGAAACATTGTAGCCAAGCTCCACGAATTTTTGGATCGCTCCAAATTCTCGACGATTTGGAGTTGTCAGACGAAATACTTGATCGCAATAGCGACAACGAAGATATTCTCCGCCTATTACTGTCAACCGAGTATGCTTACACTCACGCAAAGAAGCTTCGAAGCTTCAAAGCTGCAAGAGGGATTTAATCTAAAAATCCCGATTTCGTTTGCATTTATCCCTCTTCTTTGAAGCCAAGTTCACTATATGGCTTCGCGTCCTATTCCTCGCGTTACTTTTTCCGATTACCAAACTGCACTCAGAAGACTTGCCAGCGATGAACGAAACGAATTTCTGTCCCCCGAGCTCGCTGAGCTTGGCTTTTCTTGGACTGGAATTAGCTGGCTCACGAGAATTGGTGTTTTGACAAAAGTGCCTTTGTTACCGCACGTATCATACAAATATGTCAATGGCCTTCAGACTGTTTTCAAATACAAGTATATTCTCGCAAGCAAAAATCTTCTTCTGCAGAAGATCGAAGAAATCGAAAAACTCCAGAGACAGATGACGTAGCTTGAGACGAACTTTTTCGTTTGAGCATCAATCAGAAGCTGGTAAGGTAGCTGCACGTCATCCCTTTCTTTGCAAGCACGGATGCGGTTATTACATCACTATCGCTAATCGTTTGGCTCATCTGAGAGTTTTTCATCCCGAGATTTTCAAACTGCATCAGCTTCATGCGGCAACCTCACCGAAGAGGCACTA
The DNA here is from genome assembly GCA_029850555.1 of archaeon. Lineage (GTDB taxonomy): Archaea > Thermoproteota > Nitrososphaeria > Nitrososphaerales > CADDZS01 > JASHOD01. The sequence continues at coordinate 2,173 of JARCRS010000046.1, forward strand.
GAGATTGGATTACAGCAGCTTCATCTATCTCCTAGGATTTCCTATCGCAGCACTACTAGTGCTTTGGTTTTTTCTTTCAACGAGACAGGATGAATCTTGAGTAGTGCGACTCTTGTTTGTGCATTATGTTCTACTGAATTTGAAGTGAAAGCTCCTTTTGAAAAGCTTTCATCGTATAGTTGTCCAAAATGTCATAACTTCCCTTTTTGGCAAGCTCCTTTTGGATAGAAGCAGAATCTTCATCTGCGAAAAATGTAACATGCCCTTTAATTCAAAGAGAGCTCGGCGTGTTCATCAGAAAGAAATGCATCGAATCTGATAAAGTCCGTTGGGATTTTCTCGCTATTCCATTCCTGCTTCGCTAGCTTCTGAAGTCGCGACGCTTGTGGTGGACTGTGTGTTGGCCCACAAGAAAGGATCGCCAAACTGATTGTAATGCCCTACAATCAGTTCCAGTTTCGTTAAAATGGTTCTTTGTTTAACGATGAGAGGCGGCTCACCTTCGACAACATATTCATTCCACGGCTCGGATGGAGAATCTTGCGCGTATGATGTTACGTCAACTCTTTTGGACCTCTTAACTAAGTCGGGAGTGAGTGCTTCAGTAGAAGGAGTGCCCTTCACTCCTCGATTCGTGAATGCAATGAAAGTCTGAGCTGCTATGGCAAAATTCGGAAGTCCAGTTCTAGCTTCGGGAGGAATAAGAGATTCTGGTACTTCGAAAATATTTCCAGCAATATTAATTACTCGAAGTTGTCCCTTTGCGTTAGGATGATCTACTTCGTATGTGTTGAACTGCAACTTCTTGATCTTGAATCGTTTATCTTTCAGAAGATCTGGACTAAATGATGGCATCAATCCGATTTCTCGGATTCTTCCTTGGCTGAAGGCATGTTAAATTGCTTTGCGCTGATGAATGAGAGGTTCTGAAGAAGGACTTGAGGCTTGTTGATCTTTCCGCTACTCGCGACGACATCGTGAGTTTCACTTTCAGGTTCGAACTTGCTTGCATTCGTTGAAACATCTATGAG
>JARCRS010000047.1 GCA_029850555.1 archaeon
AGAACGCCCCGACGAGACCCGCTATTGCTCCTATGAAATAGAAGCCTCCTCCGAATGCAAATGATAGCACTGCAAGTGTTCCAACCAGGTACGCCACAACATTAGGAGTATCATTTGACATATAGAGCGAAGCCAATGCGAGGACTCCTAGGATCGCTTCCGTTGCCGCCACGATAAACACACCGAGGCCAAGCATACCGACGGTGGGGATTAGCAAAGAGTTTCGAGCCATCGCTACTATCCCGTCTATCGAGATCAAAAGAGCACCTAGCGCTGCGAATGTGATACCATACCTTGCAATGTGAATTGGTCTGGGCTGAGTTACCACTACCTTTTGTGTCATTTTCCTATTTTCGCCTCCTATGAGTTACTAGAGTACTAGAAGTATTTACAGAGAGCAGACGTTTCTCAAATTTGAGAACCAGCCTACTGAAGGGCGTAAGCGTAATTTCTATCTTATCGTTGCAGATATCTCTCTATTTCTTTGTCAACATTTGTATCCAGACTTGCGCGAAAAGTCTCTTGAAACTAGTCCATCTTCAATGTCGGCCTGAACCATTGCTCTGACTCGCCTGCGCGGGGGTCCGTATCCTCCGCCGCCCGCCGTCCTTAATTCAACCGTCTCTCCTTTATCAAGAGTTATCGTGGATTTGATCGGAATATCTTTTGTTTTTCCCTCAGAGTTACGGAATAACACTTTCGTCTTTCCTCCACCTTTTCCGCCGCGTAGACCCCATGGTTCATGCCTTCCACGTTCTGCTAAAACCGTAAAAGTGACTTTGGAATCGCTACGGGATTGAAACGCCCTAATAAGTCCCAAACCGCCTCTATATTGTCCCGCTCCAGAACTATTCTCCCTAAATTCATAGCGCGTAATTAGCAGAGGCATACTTCGCTCAACCTCCTCAATGGGCGTGTTCATTGTGTTTGTCATATTGGCTTGTATTCCGTCCACTCCGTCTGACCCAAAGCGTCCTCCCAAGCCAACCCCGGCTGTTTCGTAAAATGCCCAGCCTTGTCCTTTATGAACACCTCCTATCATCACGTTGTTCATGGAGCCACCAGCAGCCGCAGGAATTTTTCTAGGCATTGCCTTCGAAAGAGCCTTGTAGAGTAGGTCGGCATTTCTTTGGCTTGTCTCTACATTCCCGCCTGCAACAGGAGAAGGGAAGGTAGGGTTTACAATTGTGCCCTCGGGAGCAAAAACAGAGATTAATTCGAATGCGCCATGGTTTGGAGGAATATCCTTTCCGGTCAAGGTTCTGATCACATAGTGAACTCCGGAAAGTGTTACTCCAAACACAGCATTAAGCGGTATCTGAACTTCTGAATCACTTCCTGAATAATCTACCAATACTCTTTCATCAGATAAAGTCACTTTCACTCTTAGTTTTATGTCGTGTTTACCGTCTGGATGCTCTAAATAATCTTGTGCTTTGTAAGTTCCCTTTTTCATTCCAGCAAGTCTCTTGACAAGCAAGCGCCTGGCATAATCAAAAGAGGATTTACAAGCATCTTGAAAATGCTTGACACCGTACTTTTGGATTAGGGCAAGAACTCTGCGTTCCCCTGTTATATTTGCAGCCACCTGAGCTTTGAGATCGCCTTGCCTTTCAATTGGAGTTCTTGAATTTGAACAAAAAGTCGAAAGTGTTTCACGAACGAATTCGTTTCTCCTCATGAGATATGTTGGATTCAGAATGAACCCTTCTTCAAAGAGGCTTGTCGCATCTACCGATATACTTCCTGGGACCTTGCCGCCTACGTCTGCATGATGGGCCTTATTAGCTGCAAAAGCAATGAGCGACCTCTTGCTCGCTTCCTTTGAAAAGATAGGCTTCACGACTGTTACGTCGTTTAGATGTGTTCCAGATATGTACGGATTGTTGACAGCGATCATTGAGCCATTTTCAAACTCTAATCCTTCTTTTTCACAGTACTCGATTATCTTTCTCATACCCCATGGAAGAGAGCCTAAATGCACAGGAATATGCTCAGCTTGGGCTAATAGCCTTCCTTGCGTGTCGAACAGGGCCGCAGAATGATCCATTCTCTCCTTTATGTTGGGCGAGTAAGATGAGTTTCTTAGTGCCACCCCCATTTCTTCGCTCGTGTAAAGTAGCGAACTGCCAATCAGCTCTTGTGTTACAGGATCTACCATATATTCAACCTCAGGTATTTCCTTTCGTTTTATTTCTCGTCAAAATTATGTTTCGATATCTGTCTATTTTCCAATACCAAGAGGGATTTATCACGGCAGTCGAATCATATTCCTCGATAATACAGGGCCCCTTACCTCGAGAGCCAGCTTCTAAGAGATCTCTAGAGAATGCTCTAACATCGTGATACTTGCCCGAAAGCCAGGCCCTTCTAGTCTTAACCTCTGAAGGATAGCTCAGTCCTGTAGAATGTTCTATTGCATTTTGAAGATAGTTCCTTCCTTTCGTGGTTAGCTTTGGCTTCGCGCTAGGAATGATCGCTCTGAGTTTCGTACTAACTATCTCGACCTCGTCATTGGAGGAATAACCGTATAGCTCCTTGTGCCTCGCATTGAATTGTCTCTTTATGGCCTCTAGGCCCCCTTTCCTACTATACCTAATAGGTATCTGATAGGATTGCCCATGATACCTCGCATCGACCAATTCGATCGATTTGAACCTTGAGAATGCTATATCTTCCTCTTCTAGCGTCTTACGAGCAATGTGCCTTAATTTTGAAAAGTGCGCATCGAGTTCTGCATTAGAGAGATCCTTCATCACAGGCAACACAAAGTTTCTTTCCAAGTCAGCAGTCAAAAGACCGTATGCTGAAAATAATCCTGCGTGTTCCGGAAGAACTATTCTTGAAATTTCAAGTTCTTCGGCAAGATCACACGCATGTATTGGCCCCGCTCCTCCGAAAGCGATTAGGCTAAAATCTCTCGGATCTCTTCCCCTTTCGACACTAACAATTGATATCGCGCGGGCCATCGTATTGTTGACTATCCTTATGATACCTTGTGCAGCCTCTTGCACGTTCATACCTAATCTTTCCGCGATCTTTGTTCTTAGAGAATCAAATCCAAGGTTTCTGTCTAGTCGCATGGCGCCCCCGAGAAGAAAATCAGGGTTAATTCTTCCGAGCACAACATTTGCATCGGTGACCGTGGGCTCTTTTCCCCCTTTACCATAGACGGCCGGTCCTGGATCAGAACCGGCGCTTTTCGGTCCCACTTTCAAGGCGCCCGCATCGTCAACCCAAGCTATAGTGCCGCCACCGGCACTTACTTCCGCCAGATCGATAAACGGTGCTCTAACAGGGTACCCGCTTCCTTTAATGGATCTTCCACTATGAGTCTGCCCGGCAGCTTCGAATTCGTAAGCAACATCAGGCTCGTAGTTTACTACTGCGCCCGCCTTGGCTGTAGTTCCTCCCATATCAAATGTTAAGATATTAGGAAGAGATACTAATCCTGAAATATATCTTGAAGCAAGCACCCCCGCAGCTGGGCCTGACTCGATCATTAGAACTGGGTACTTCGCAGAGTTTCGAATTGTGCTTGCGCTTCCATCGGAGTTCATGACGTAGATTGGAGCTTTCAATTTTTCTTTCTTTAGCATAGAAGATAGATTTGCTAGATAACTAGACACTAATGGCGAAAGGCATGCGTTGACTACCGCGGTGCTGAACCTTTCGTATTCTCGATATTCTCTACTTACTTCGCTTGAGATATCTATGTGACCTCCAAAACCTGCGTTCTTTATGAAATGCGAAACTTCTATCTCGTGTTTTTGGTTAGCATAGGAATTCAGGAAAGCAACTACTACAGATTCGTAACCGCCCTCCAAAATCAATCTCGTCATCTTTCTAAGCTGGGACTTCGAGAGAGGTTGCTCCTCGCTTCCATCAGAAAGAATCCTACCGTTCAATGTGAACCTGTCCCTTCGCCTAACAAGAGGCACGGGCCTTTTGTTCTCTAGATCATAGAGCTCGGCTCTCCTCTGCCGTCCAATTTCTAACACATCTCGAAAACCTTCATTAGTTATTAGAGCAGTATGAGCTAGTCCGGTGTGAGTGAGTAGTGCATTTGTAGCTACAGTTGTGGAGTGTGATATTAGGCCGACTTCATTAGATCTTTTACTGTAATTTCGAAGAGCATCCACAATACCTTCCTCAATTCTTTTCGTAGTAAGTACTTTATTGACCGCGAAGTTCTTAGTTTCGTCGTCGAAGACTAGAACGTCAGTAAACGTTCCGCCGACGTCAATTCCAATGTACAGCATGTCTCAAGCCCAAAACCTGTCTATCTTTCAGAAGTAAGTGAACGAATCTATTCAAAAGCGACCCTTTCACAAATATAAGTTAAAACTTTGAACAAGCTCCGCAAACCCTCATAGAAACCGTTTATACAACCGGATGAGATTAAACACCTCATATGAACGAAGCTAGAGATCCTTTCCCACTTCCGAACAACCTGCCTATTCCTGAAGACGATGGGGCCGCCGATCATTTGAATACAATGCGTATCCCCCCAGGCGTCAAATTGCGCTCTACACAGGACAGATTAATCGAAGTCGGCGGAGAGATTACATCGGCTACCTCGGGGAGAGTTGTCTTTTTCTTTTATCCTCGGACAGGTAAGCCGGGTGTTCCATTGCCACTGGGATGGGATGAAATCCCAGGAGCAAGAGGCTGCACACCAGAGTCTTGTTCGTATCGCGATCTATATTCAGAATTCAAAAAACTCGGTTGCGAAGTGTTTGGAGTCAGCACTCAATCTACGGAGGAACAAAAAGAATTCTCATCTCGATCGAATATTCCATACGAATTACTCAGCGACTATAAGCTTGAATTATCTAGATCGTTAAAACTGCCAACTTTTAGTGTGCCTGAAGTATCCACGCCCATGATAAGGAGACTCACAATCGTGTCTAATCGTGGTAGAATAGAGAAGGTGTTCTATCCCGTGTTTCCGCCAGACAAGAACGCGGAACAAGTGTTGAACTACTTGCGAAATTCAAAGTAGTCAAATAGATGAGCTCGCTGTACTTAGTGGTCTGTTCATTTAAACGAGATTCGAATTTCAATGACGATCAAACCTGGAATGCAAGAAGACGGACTTCTGACTATAGACCAGATTTCAAAGAAAATGAATGAGCGAAAGATCTCTTCATCTGTTTTAGTTGAAGAAGATCTTAGAAGAATATATGACGTAAATCCTCAAATGAAACTCTTCATAACGATTACTGCAGAAATGGCGCGTGCATCTGCAAGACAAAGTGATGCGAGGCTCTCGGCTTCACGGAGATTAGGGCATCTGGATGGTATTCCTATAGCAATCAAGGACAATTTCTTTATTCGGGGTGTTCGGTGTACAGCGGGTTCAAAAATACTGTCGGATTTCATTCCTGAGTACTCTGCGCCAACCGTCGAGAGATTGGAAGAAGCCGGAGCAGCGATTGTCGGAACTACCAATCTGCATGAGTTTGCGTCTGGAGTTACTAGCGTCAATCCGTATTACGGCGCAGCCAAGAATCCTTGGAACGCCGAACGAATTACTGGGGGATCTAGCGGCGGATCGGCTGCGGCTGTTGCTGGTGGACTCGCATTTGCAGCTCTTGGGACAGATACGAGTGGCTCCGTGCGCATTCCTGCTTCTCTGTGTGGAGTGGTTGGGTTAAAGCCAACATACGGGTTAGTAAGCACAAGAGGCACAATACCCCTATCCACGTCCCTAGATCATGTCGGAGTGCTTACGCGAACCTGTCTTGATGCCGCGATACTTTTGGATTTATTAGCCGGTTTTGATGAGCGGGATCCGGCGTCCGCGAGGGCGCCTAGAAAGTATAACTATTTTCAAGAAAGCCTCAACGCGAAAAATAAACCCCAGAAGATTGGCATTCCAAGAAAATATTTTCTCGAGGGCTTGTCGGATGATGTGCGTAATGCCTTTGAAAAAGCCATTATTGAGCTTCGTTCCCTTGGCTCTGAATTAGATGATATTGAGATTCCGAATATTGATCGTTCCGCGGAGATTTGGGCACCGATTCGATTCAGCGAGGCGACTGCCTATCATCAATCCTGGCTCGAATCAAGGCCAGGGGATTATAGCGAGGATGTTAGGCGTAAGCTCGAAAGGGGAAAGGAGTTTAGTGCAATCCAATACATTTCGGCAAAGAGACAAGCGTCAGAATTTAGATCAGCGATGATCAAGGCGTTTGGGCAATTTACCGCAATTATTACGCCTACAACGCCTATTCCAGCTCCGAAAATTGGCGAAACAAACGTTTCCTTAGGAACCTCGCAAACGGACATCTATTCTGCCCTTGTGAGACAAACACTTCCTTTCAACGTGAGCGGTCTTCCGGCAGTCAGCGTGCCAATGGGGCTCTCTAGAGATGGACTACCCTTAGGTTTGCAAATAGTTGGAAAGCCATTTGACGAAGAGACAATCCTTGGAATCGGAAGTGCTTACGAGCAAAAATTCGGTAAGATCGGGCTCGCGCCGCTCTACTCAGTGTAATGAATGAACTTTGAGAGGCGAGATTGACCTCGTCACATCTACGTTCTCAAGATCAAAATCTCGATGCTATTTGTTCCTTGAAAGATTCCACTTCGAGAACCTGATCTCTGAAAGAGGCGAAGCGAACTACCACCATTCCAACCCCAGCTGATGAATATTCCTCCAAACGCGAGATGCAATCCTGAACTGTGCCGTAGAAAGCCATCTTTTCAATAGAGGGAAATTTGACATTGTAGTAGGTCTCGAGAAACCTATGCGCTTCTTTCTTTGCGGAATCGCGATCTTCTTGTATATTCAGAGTAAAGTAAAGTGATTTTTCAAACGACTTTGCTGGCTGATATGACTGGATCTTCTTTAGAGCGCTTTCATACTCCTTTGGTGCTAGCTCAATCGGCATCCATCCGTCAGCAAATCTCGCGACTCTCTTGAGGGATACTTCCTTTGCACCGCCCAGGTAGATTGGAGGACCGTCTTTTTGTTTTGGTTTCAACTTCATTTGCACGTTATTCAATTGGAAATATTTTCCTTGGAAAGAAATTTCTCTTCCAGACCATATCTCTTTCAAAATCGCGATACACTCATTGAGCCTTCTTCCCCTTTCCAAAAACGAAACTCCGACGTTATCGTATTCCACTTTGATGCGATCTGCACCGACTCCAAATCCAGCAATTACACGGCCGTTCGAAATATTATCCAAACTTGCAAGTTGATCTGCAAGTACAAGCGGGTGCTTGAGAGGAGCTATCATGACAGCAGTTCCAAGACGTACTTGCTTCGTCCTAGACGCCACCGCGCCAAGAATTGATATGGGATCTAGCCTCTGAGAAAGCAAGAGTCTTTCCCCAGCCCAAACCGAATCATAACCTAGCTCTTCTGCTCTTTCTGCAACTTGTATCGCAAGCCCCGCATCTGGATTTCCTCCAGTAACGTTGCCTTCGACTGGCAAAAGTATCCCGAATTTCAAGTAGAGCGCCTTCCTTTGTTCAAAGATCCATACATAATGCTAGCTGTCGGATGTCAAATCGACACCGAACGCAATAAGTGTCAGTTCCATTTATGATTAAAAAAAGTGGTCAGCCAGCTGGCCGCGAAGGCAGCCATACCGGCTCCTTTCCCTTTCTAAGTTTCTCAGGACTTACGGACGAGCTGCTGGCATGGGCGGAGCAATTGTAGCTGCCTGCCGTGGCTTCACTGCGTTTATGACTGCACTTCCAACAACCACGACGATCAAGTTGAGACCCAATCCAAGCACTCCAACATAGAACGTGAATTGATCTCCGGCATTTAGGGCTGGTCCGAGAATCGGAAAAATCGTCGTGGTCAGAGGAAAAGCGAATTTATTTGCCGCTAGAGTAAAAAGTATGCTAAGGAACACGCCTACGGCGCCGCCCGCAAGTAAGGCGGAGTTCCTGAACCATTTTGTGAAAAGAATGAAGTATGTAGCCGGAATCCCCTGAATTACGATCGCGGCAGCGAAGTAGTAGAACTGGACATTGTAGCTAGGAGGAACTGCTGCAACAACTCCGAGAGCCGCGAATTTGAATACAGCTGATGACCATTTGGCAATCTGGGCTTCTCCCTTTGCAGTTAAGTTAGGCTTGAATTCCCTTACGACGTTCCTCGCTAGAAGATTACCTTGGGCGATAGCCATTATCGCAGCGGGCACTAATCCACCTATGAAAACTCCCACAAGAACTATAGCGGCAAACCAAGGCGCACTGCTATTGAATTCCGCCAGAGCCATTGCTGGTATGACTAGGATTCCTTTGAAACCAACATTAAATTGTCCACTGTTAAGAATAGCGCTTGCTGCCGGAACTTGATTCACAATAACGCCAAGAGTGTCCGCGAGAAAGAGGGGAATTGCATACACGATCGCAAGCGAAAGGCCCAATTTCAGATTCTTCCTGCTCTGAGTCGCGTAAGTATTGTTTACGTTATGAGGCCAAGCTACATACGAAAGAGCAGTGCCAAGCATGCTAGTCGAGAAGGCTATACTGGCGAGAGGATTGAACTTAATGAAATTGGAATTTAGTGGTGGGGCGGACGGCGCACCGGCGTTAGCAAACGCGTGTGCGAAGCCTCCTACAGCTGTTATTGCGATAGCGACTAGTGCGATCAAGGAGATCCAGACAAGAATATCCTTGTAAATCGAGCCGAGCGTCGCACCTCTTAGGCCGCTTGTGAAAGTGAAGCCAGCCAGAATGACAAAGGCGATAATCAAAGCTGCTTCCTGTAAATTAGAGATGCCAGCCGCTGTTGCTGCATAGACGGTATTGAAGAACATTGCAACTAGAACTCCTTGCAATCCAACTACTTGCAATGCGATATATGGAACCAAGGCACCGATTCCAACAAGCGCAAAGAAAATTGAAAGCGCTTTGCTTCCCGTCTCTCCCTTTATCGTGTCTCCGAGAGTAAGGTAGCCTTTCTCTTTGGACTTGGCCCAGAGCCTAGGCAGAACCAGTATCGCGAACGCAAAAACCATTGCCTGATAAGTAACGGCCATATATCCAAAGGCACCGAGAGTGAAAACGCTAGACGGCACCGATAATATTGAGAAAGCAGTATACCAATCAGCGCCGAATAGAAAGAATGCAGTGAACCAACCCAGTCTCCTGCCCGCAACTCCCCATTCAAAGAGTCCACTCAGGTCTCCCTTTCTCCATCGTGCAGCATAGAAACCTAGAAAGATAAAGACGGCGAAAAAGCCTATGAAAACCGGAAGGATTATTGTAAGATCTGGGGTTAGTGCTGTAGCCATATTTACATCGAACCCCTTCGCTCTGAAGCAAGAGTGTAAGCTAAAAGAAGGACGGCACTAACTGGGAACATTACCAAGGGCCACCAGTAAAAGAATGGCAATCCTACTAGGGTGGGCAGGGCGTAGCCGACGTTATACCACGGCCACAGATACGCGCCCCAGATAACAACTTCCGCTAATATGAGAAGCGCTTTCGACGCTTGATCCAAAATTATCGTTGTGCATGCAATAAATGATTTATTTAAACTTTCAAATTTTAGGCCAAATTCCCTGATAATTGCACAGGAATCGAAAAGTCTGGCCGGAAAACCCCAAAAATGCTAATCTTCTTCAGGGAGAATAGTTTCGACTTTCCTTTGTAAATGGTCTAAAGTCAGGG
>JARCRS010000048.1 GCA_029850555.1 archaeon
CCTAGAAAATATAATCCAAACGACAGGAGAACCCCTCCTGCAATTAAGTCAAGGAGCCATCTAGGCACTCTCATCAAGTAATCATAAGAAACCGCGCAGACTCCGATCAAAACGAGCAAGCTTACAACCACTCCGAGCAGAACATAGAGAGGAGCTTGGGCAGTCAATGAGCTTGCAGCCCCTAGAACTAGACTTGCTTCAAATCCTTCTGTGAGAGTTATTGAAAGCACAGGAAGCGAATTTGAGAAAGAAAACTGGACCTGCTGTTGCTGCTGGGATGTCAAGCTAACTCCTTCGGTTTGCATCCCTGCCTTTCCGCTTCGCTTTAGATCTTCTTCCACGACTTCAGAACTCATTTTTTCCATTTTTGCGCGGAAAGATTTCCCGCCGAAATAGTATTTCACAAACCCACGAAGGAAACGGTATGAGAAATAGAGTATGATCCCGCCCGTAACTAGATCTGCGGGCACCTGCTGAGTCTGCGGAGTTAATCCAGGTACCAATGAGAGACCGAAGAGCAGTTGACGCACAACAAGGAATATAGCGATGGATCCTAGGCCCCCGAGGCTTACCCCAGTCAAAACATTCTTCTTACCAAGCTGTTTCATTGTAGCGAGAGCAAGAATCGCAACCTCACTTCCTTCTACGAGAACGGATTTGAAAGCAAGAAGGAATGCACCGATGAGTGTGACGGAGACGAAAACCAAAACCTGGCACCTTTAATTGCTAATTCAATAAGAACTATGGGCACTTGCCTCTATTTTCTTCTTTAAATAGAATTTCTGTTTATTCTTACTTTTTCAGCCTTTAGTGGTTTCCACCCGAAACCAAAGCTAGATAGGTAACTAACTTCTGGAACTAGGCAAAAACGGTTAGATCGCTTTCTTTGGCAAGTAACAACATCGATTCTGAAGGGAAAAAGATCACGGATTATCTTGCTAACGAAAGAACGTACCTTGCATGGATTAGAACCGGGATAACCGTGATTGCCTTGGGTTTTGTGGTCTCGAAATTTGGGCTGATCCTGAAAGAACTTGTACCTTCGTTTTCCGAAACATCATTCCATTTCTCTTCTTATATCGGAATCGCTCTTGTCCTCGTAGGTGGCTTCATGGAACTTTTGGCGTTGAAAAGGTTCACAAGGAATCAGGAAAGGATCAGACAAGGAAGCTACGAACCGACCGCTAGGATAGAATCTGTCATGAGTGTTACGATCTTCGTGATCGCTATATTACTCATCGTATATCTGATCCTTACCGTATAAAATAGCATTACGATTAGTTCGAAGATTTGTATGAGCTTCGACTTCTAGGTGCAATTAATGTTAAGAAAATTAGTTTATGCCAGATTTTTGTTCGAACTTAGGGCATAGATGAAATCTGAGATCAGAAAGATTCAGCATTTTTCAAGATGTTTTGTTCATGTTTGTTCGAAAAGCTACAGCATTCATCCTTTGAGCGGTCTTAAAGAGAAAATACTAAATGCAGTTACCAAGCGTTTCTTCACACGAAATTATGACGAAGGTCTCTCCAAACGAAAGAAGATACTCAAGACTGATCGGCTATGCGATTGGCTTTGTGATTTTACTCATTGTGGTAGGGGTCCTCCTTTATTTCGCGCTCTACAAATATAACATTCTCCCGATATCGTCCAACGTTCTCGTTGAAGATGCAGTGGCGGCAGTCCTTGGGCTTGTCATAATCTTCTTTCTGGGAAAGGAAATCGAGCTTGTCTCCTCACGCCTATTTGGCCCAAAACGCGGCAACATGATTTTTGTCGTTTTCAGATTTGTCGCGTACATCGTTCTCGGACTAGTCCTTCTAGCCATTGCAGGAGCTTCGCCTACTGCTTTGCTCGCGGGAGGAACATTTGCGGGACTTGTTCTAGGCTTGGCAGCACAGACAGTATTGTCCAATATCATTGCCGGTGTAATGATAATACTTGCAAGACCCTATGAAGTGGGTGATAGAATCACTTTCTTCACATGGCAGTACGGGCTTATTGTTCCAGCCTACCCCCCCAAATTTTACTCTCACGAAACTCTAATGCCTGGCTATAGCGGATTAGTCCAAGACATAGGCCTCGCATACACGAAAATGCAACTTGACGACGGCCCTTCGATAAAGGTGCCGAATAGTGTCATGGTCCAAGCAGCAGTAGTGTCGCACGAGCTCAAACAGCGCTGGGTGAGGTCAAAATATGACATTCCAAACATTATTGACCCAAACGAAGCAATTCCTGCTCTAACGGAAGCTCTAAAGAAAAATCAATGGGTGGTTAACCCAGATGCCATCAAAATACTAGTTAATGCCATGACTTCAACCATCTATGTTATTTCAATTGATGCGCTATGCAAGGGAAACATGGAAGAAGAACCGAGAAGTTCGATTTTGATCGATGTAAGTCAAGTCGTGAATAAACTAATAGAAAAACACGAAATGGAACAAGCGGCCAACCAGGCAAAAGGCTGAGATTGCTGGGAGAGCCAAAACTATTTCTTGTTCAGTTTCCAAGCAAGTTCTGAAGCAATTTGATCTCTAGTCTTTCCATGCGTCTCGATTCCTTCACTTTCAGCTGCTTTGACAAGAGGATCATCGGGACTTGGGATCGGGCTTGACTCGGTAGGGGTGATTCCGACGTTATGAGTGACTCCAGGCGGAATCCCTCTCATTCCTTTCTCAAATTCCCTCCGAGCTTGACCCATTGCTCGCGCAATTTCAGGAATCTTGTTGCTCCCA
>JARCRS010000049.1 GCA_029850555.1 archaeon
TATATGGTTTAACGAGCATTACGGTAATGCGATAGGAAGATTCACTCCGGCAAACAATTCTCTAGTTGAATACATGATACCGACAAGGGTAGTCTCGGCTGGAAATATTTCTGGCGCAATCACGATGAATCTCTCGCCTAATGGAACCCCCTGGTTTACAGAATTGTTTGCAGGAAAGATCGGGAGGGTGAATTTACAGGTTCCAATAAATATCGGTATTTCATTTCAAAACTCTACTGTCAATACAGGTGCGCCTCTCGATTTATCACCCAGTCATAATTTGACACTCATTCTAAATGCAATGTCTCCTTCAAATGAATCGGTAAATTTAAGCGCTTTTCTCTCTACTTACAACTACTCAAAACCTTTCCTTTTCTCTTCGAGTAATGATCCGAACAAGACGACATCCGCGTTTGTGTCCAGCTTCTCAAAAACTAGTGGGAGCGGAAATTTCACTTCTAAACTCACCATACAAGATCAGCTTCTCGCGCAAGGTACGTACTACGTTACAATAAGCGAAATCGCAAGCAACATTCACGTCTCGAAGATAATTCAAATCAAAGTTTCTTGAAAAAGAATGCCTCGGCCTCGTTTCTCACTTGCGTGACGCGTGCAAAGCTACTCACAATCAGCATATTCGTGTCTGCATGCTTTGCTATATCTCGCTTATTGACATAGGATTCACTCCTGTGACGAAAGTGCCTTTCCTATCTATGCATGAGTGCTATCGCCACAAAAGTATTTTTTGCATGAATACGCGATTTTCAATGATTTTCCAAGAGTGAACAACGGTCATGCCGTTTGCTGTTCAAAAGAATGCCAGCGTTGGTTTGGCTTGCTTCGTTTTCACATTGGCTCTACCTGAAGAATAATGCCACTGATTCCCACTACTTTCGCATCTCTTCCTTCTTCTATCGTCTTCCCGTTCGCGCTTTCTGCGGACCAAAGCTCATGATCAAAGTTGCCATCTTGCTTGTAGACTTTGACAACACCTCTTTGAGCTCTTGAGATATTTCTAATTACGTGGCATTTCCCGCCGACGATTAGTCTTTGGTCCGGCTTTCTGGGCTGGAAGATCACCAGAGAGTTAGTTAGGACTGTTAAGGCGACTAGGATTACTGGAATTAAGGCGAAAATAGCATAACCAAAAGCATACAGAAAGAAAGACAAAAGGGCCAGCAGAAAGATTCGTAGTAACGCACCTGGCCCAAATCGTCTGTACCTGAAGAAAGACAGCTTCTGGTCAGTATCAGCGCTCCCTTCTTTCCTAAGCTTTGCGCTCTTGGGTGAATTGAGTTGTTCTTGGTCCTCTCTGTTCAAGCTGGTTATTTCCTCCGTCCACTTTCATTTGATTTACAACAATTTGAACTGACGTTTTAGAGCAAAAGGCAGCATCGAATCGTCAACATTAGATACTATTACTTTCTATTTCGATTTCTTTATCTTCGGCACTTCGAAATTTTGAAGAGTCGCAACTTTCCTTTAATTTTAATGGTACACTTGTGGAATCGAACTATGAAAAGCTACAAGCTCTTTCGGTTTGGCTACACATCGCAGTGTCTCTCTTAAGATAAGCGAAGTTTATGCGCAGCTCAAAGCACTGAAACAAATTGTTGGTCTCTTTCTGTTTATTTGCCTGGGCAGCTCTTTTTTGGTTCTCGATGTAAGTCAGACCACTGATTGATCAATCCAGATAGTTACATCATCACAGCACACAAAATTAGTCTTCTTTATTTTTCCGTCCTGACTCACGGATAGAGGTATCGGAGCTTGACATTCCCTGTGGTTTCCACCGTGCAATTTTCACAAATCTCTTTGGGCGCAGTCATACGAAAGTTCACCTTCGGCTAGTCTTTTTTCAACCACCCCACAGATAAGAATTTGTGCACTCATCATACGATGATGTAGTTTGACGTGTAGCATCGAGATAAAAGTTGTTCACATGTAGGCCTTCTCTTAGCGACAATTCTTTTTTTCCTCGCTCCGGCGATATTGTTGTAGTTTAGAGCAACATGATGAGCTCAGGCCGACGAATTATTTTTCTGTTTGATTCTTCTGGTACAGTTGTGATAGTTCTTTTCAAATGTTGAACTAGTAAAAAGCTGTAAATAATGGCACGCCGTAAAAAATCTGTGTTTCGAGATGAAGCGACGTACGCCTAACAAGTTGCGTCAAGCTAAAGCGGTAAACTTTGCATCCTATGGTGTTTCTACAAGTCTTTTTGTTGTTGTTGCAGTCATATTGGCAATAATCGCTATTGCAGGTTTTACTCTGTATGTCGCTCGACCGTCTTCTCCAATTTCAACTAGTTCTTCTAGCTATCAAACCGTCACAGGGCTAGCCTTTTCACATTGGACAGCAATTGGCGATGCCAATCTTACTGGAACAATGTCGCAGTACTCTTCGTCGGCAGCACTCTGGTGGTATGTCCAGAATAGCCCTCTTAACACAACAAGCGGTCCATATACTGGAAGTGCTATTTCTGCAACTTGGTCCAAATTCTTCAATTCAGGTCCAACTTATTGGACAGTTTACAACTACACTCTGACATTCCCTAGCTCAACATCTGCGAAAGTCACAGCTGACCTCTGGTACGTCATAGGTCACGGAAACAGCACTCATACTTTGCGTCTCCCATACGAGCTTGATTATAGTTACTCTGGCGGAACGTGGTCCCTAAACGCGGACTGGTGGGGGCTTCCTCATGCTGCCGGCCTCATATACACTGGTGTGATTACCCCTAGTACGAGTGTTTCGCCATCATCATCTACATCTTCCACGTCAACAACTACTACCAGCAGCCTGCCATACTAATTAGTCTGGACAAGAGGCACTTGGCATCTGGCTAATTTGTGCTCGAATTCTCCTCGTTCCAAGTTGCTAATTTCGCGTTCGCTGGTTCTTTGCATTTGTCTCGGGCTTACTTTTCTTTCTCAAAACCGAATCTTTGTAAGCCATGGACAATGAAGCCCCCGCTAGGACAGCTACGACGATCAAAAGGATAATTACAACACGAATCGTGTATGGCCAGAGAACCCAGCCCTCAACTCTGCTGCCAAGTATGAGGTAATCGTAGGCATCCCCAACGCTGGGCCAACAGCTAACATATGTCCCAAGACACAAAAGTGTCTCAACATCGACAAATAGAAAGATGATGTAGACTAGAGGCCATACTATTCCTCCCAAAGAAACCCAGGTCAGGCTGTGCGGCCGGACAACCAACGCGATTGCCGCAACCAAGTCAATTACCACAATTAACCAGTTGAGTGAATAATGCAAGGAGTTTAGTTGACTGAGCGTTTTATCATAGAGCGCGATGTATACATTGAATCCAAAGACCACGAGCATAGATACGCCCGCTCCTCTTGAAAGAATGGCTCTTGAGGTCGTGTGCCCTCCCGCCTTGATGAGTTGGGAATGTTTCTCAACTTCCCTTCTTAACAACTTTTTGCGGAATGCTCGCTCTCTCCGCTTCGCTTCCAATTGTCGAAATAAAGACAATGCGTCGCAAAATTTTTGCAATCAACCAGATGAATTGCTACCAGCGTAAGTCCCATGTCCGTTGTTAGCGGATCTCAATTAGATGCTCGTACTAAATTTTGTCATCCAAAAAGTCGGATTCTTTATCAACTGAAAGATAAACATCACGCGTTCTTTGAACGAAGTCAACAACAGAAGAGGAGAAAATTGGACATCGCAGAGTTGGAAGAACAAACGGAAAACTATCCTCCTTTGAAACGTATTTGTTGATGCTTTCACAAACTTTGTTCAAAAAATACTCGGAGGCAGGGTGTCATCTCAACATAAAAGAGCCGGAAAAGATTTGGCCTCTTGACATGCGTTCGATGGATGTACCACAAGAATTAATCAAGTATATTCACACATGATATGTCGGCTCCAAATGAACCTCCGAGAGAGGCTGGCTGAGATTAGGAGTATCTTTTATCGACCTGTGGTCTCTCGGAGAAGCGCGATCGTATTTCTTTCAATGGCAATAGTGTTTGTCATTGCACTATTCATGAGAATCTATCCGGCTATGTACGGCTGGTATCTAAACGAGTTTGACCCTTATTTTGACTACTATGCTTCTTTGCACGTTGTAACTCTTGCCCAGCAACATGGCCTCTGGTACGCGTTATTCAATCAAGTAAGCTGTCCCACAGTTCCAACTGCTCAAACTTTACAGTCTGCTCTAAATTGCCAGTCTCAACAGGGCTATTTCTATTGGCACTCAAGTCAGTTCTGGTACCCCTACGGAAGGAATATCGCTCCGACGAGCCAAGTTGGCCTTCAGTTCACAGGAGCTTTCACATACCTATTCATCAATAGCGTGCTTCGCATTCCCATCAGTTACTACAATTGGCTTGTCTTCTTCCCCGTTCTGTTCGGCTCACTGACAACCATTTCACTGTACTACCTTGTAAAGAGGGTAACAAATAGCGCGGGTGGAATACTCGCAGCGCTCGTATTCGCCGTCTCTCCTCCGATACTTCAACGAGGCAATCTTGGGTGGTTCAAATCTGAGCCATTAGCTTTGTTTCTTGCAACAATCGGCTCGTATTTCTTCCTGACAGTGTTCAACTCTAAGATTTCCATGAGGTCAATACTCCTTAGAGGTTTGCTTGCAGGACTCCTCTTTGGTTATGCCGAGACTGCTTGGGGAGGAGGAGATGAATTCATTCTAGTATTCGCTTTGATATTTCTCGCGGCTCCTTTTGTGAAATTGGTCGATATGAAAAGAACAGCCTATGGGGGGTCGGTTGTCGTAGCAGGATTCCTTCTGGTATCTGGTCTTAGTCCTAGGCCGGGAATCTCGGAGATTTCAGGACTGACCGGTCTAGGGCTCATTTTCGCCTGGATATTCACTTTCTTTGCATACTTTTTGCGAACATACGGAGACCCATTGTTGTATCTTCGTAATGTGATCAAGGTTCTCTTGATTGAAATATTTGGAGGGTTGCTTTTGCTTGCCTTCAAAGGCAACGTATTGAGCAGTGTCACTGGCAGATATATTACGGTGATCGACACATTCTACCGCTCCGGTAATCCCCTAGTCCAATCGGTCGCGGAGCAAGCGATTCCCACTGGCGCTAATTTCTTCCAGTATTATGCGATACTGATCTTCCTTGCGGCCTTTGGAATCTATTCAGCTATGAAGAGGAAGAATATGGAATCATTATTTGCATTGTCTCTAGGTATCACCGGAGTTTACATTGCAACTTCGTTTTCTAGGCTCATGGTCTACTCCACGCTCGCTCTCGCCCTTTTGGCTGCTATTGGCACAGTAGCAATCGCCGAAGCGATCCTCCGACCATCGGCCGCTACCATTTCTCGCAAGAAGAGCAGAATTTACGAAGCCCGTAGCGAGATTAAAGTAGCCTTTGTGGTCTTTATGATCATTGTCTTAACATTGCCAATGTTTTATCCATCTACTACTTCAAGTGCGTACAATCTTAACAATTCGGGCTACTTCGCCTCTGCGAACGTCCCTGTTAGTATCGCAAATGGCGCCACGACACTTTCAATAACATCAAAGGACTGGTTCCAGGCCTTCCAATTCATTAGACAGACCCCTCCTAATTCTACCATTGTGTCTTGGTGGGATTATGGTTACTGGGTCGCTGTGATGGGAAACAGGACTACCTTGGCTGACAATGCAACTAGTAATGGAACGCAGATTGCGCTAATAGGTCGAGTACTCGTCTCAAGTCCCAAGACTTCCCTTCAGATCTTAGAACAGGACCTGCACAAACCTACGTACATCCTGATCTTTATCGCAGGCTCTTACGCAGTACCCTCAACAAGTCAAACCGGTGGACCAAGCACGCCTTACTTCTTCTTGACCGTGAATACGCCCTATCCCAATCCACCCGGAGGAGACGAATCTAAGAAACAATGGTTCATCAGGATCGGAAATACGGCATGCGATGTTGCGCCCCAGTGCCCTGCTGGAGGAATCGAGGAGACGAATGGATCTCGCGCTTTGATGTATCCTGATGATTTCACGCCAACTCCATACTTCTGGGCAAATACTACGATGGGGCAACTCATCCCCTTGCAACCAACGAACCAGTATGAGTTCGGGCCTGCTCTCGCGGGTCTTACATCAAGCGGCCCTTGCGGTCTTTCAACTCAGGTCAGCGGGTACAATGGAACCACATGCTCGACAAATGGCGCCTCGGGAATCTCAGACGGCTATACAGAGTTCTATACTTATCAGGTGAAAGATCCTAGCTCGAACTCTTCCGCGCCCTTTCAGCTTTCCTTCGAGTCTTCTAGTATACTCAATGCTGCAAAAGCTACGAGTGGAAACGGAGTGTTCCAATCTGTACTCATCTACAAAATAAACTACAATGCAATTGTCTAGATAGCTCTCCCACCTACGCATTTGCAAACTATGGAATATATTAGTCACATTGTTTGAAGTCACCCGAAAGCATAACAACATCCTGCTACCAGAATAAAGAACTACCAGGAGTTGTTGACAATCATTATGCCAGTTTGTCCTAAATGTGGGAAGCTAATCAGCGGAAAGAAATGGATTCGGCATCAGGGCCGATGCGGGAAGAAGGGAGGACGCGAGCAACCGGTTCCGATAAAACAGACGACTATGTGGTGAAACCTTCTCTATGTTCGACTGCCAGATCATTTCAGAAAGCTTTGATTCGTAGCACTCAGACCTCTCACGCGATTTGTTTCTCTTCGCTTTTTGAAAGAATCAAAGAAAGATACTTGTACCAGAAAAGTAATATTGATCTTTTGAACACTGCCGACAAAGAAAACGCAAAGCTCTCTTCGGCTTCTGTGATTTCTTCAGCCTTGTTGCCATTTTTTTCCTTGAATGACTGACCTAAAACTCAAGCATCATTCTTGCGGTAATCTCAATCAGGAAAAGAAGCAAAATTTTTGTCTAAGAGATCTGAGCGAAACCGAATGCCTTACATAAGAAAAGAGTTCATCAATCGTTCGAAGGGAAAGAGGCGCAAAAGATCTCTTGCGAAAATCAGGTTTCGTCGAGAAGGATGTGGAGCCAGCAGATGTCTATCAGCATATTAAGCAACTCCTGCAGTCAGAGGGTTTCAAGATAGGATCCGAAGACACGAGGAATAATTATTGGGACCTACACGCAAGGAAATCAAACATTGAACGACTAGTTACAGGCACAGTTAGGGACGTAGACGCGGTAGTGGCTGGAACTAGAGGGAAATTTGAAGTACAATTACATGCGGGCATCTGGGGACGAGATCTCGCCATCCCAGCCATCGAAGGAGTTGCAACTCTTGGTTTAGCTACCGCAGCCGATCTCCATTCGGGTCACGAATTCGAAGAACGCATCTGGGAACAAATCGTTCACAGGATAGACGCATCCCTCAAGATATGCCAACTCGACGGAATGCTATTCAAGACCCAGGATGAACTCACTAAACATGTCAATCTCCATGAGCAACAACATCAGGCCGCACAAAGTTCCATGATGAATTCAATGCTAATGATGGGCATGATGGGCGGCATGGGCATGGGAATGTACGGTCTTGGAATGGGCGGCTTTTGGATCTGATTTCGTAACAGCTTTTGGCGTAAGGCGCAGGTCAGGGACCATGCGTTTGAAATGATATTTGATCTATGCTGTACTAGGGAGTACTAGAATGATTGGTTCGCAGAAAAAGTAAGTGAGCACACTATCTTCTAGGCTCTAATGACTCCTCGAATAATTGTGTCATGTCTTTCCTAGATATTGGGAAGTTGAAGGCAGAAAATGACACGTGACAAAGTTTTCTTACAGTAGTGAATTGAAGGAAAAAAGACTCGCGCTTTCATCATCGATCCTTGTTTTTCCCGATATACTTACAATAAACAAGAAAGAGCTAGGGGAAGGCCAAGATTCACTTTCAGAGCTCCATAGAATGCAAACGGAGATAGTGCCATAAGCAGGGAGTCCGAAAAACTCTGGTGCGACCTTAATCTGGGACTGTTCAAGTTCGAGAAGAAAAAGACAAAGAAAAAACCCGAAAGAGGGTGCATGTTCATTTATTATTTCAAGCAGATTGCTTGGTTCATCCCTCCCTTCTTCCCGCATCGGCTCTGGTCCCTGACACAAGTTTCTTTTCGCTGATTAACTTGGGCATCGTAAATTTCTACACCCTCTGTTTGTCGGAAGGAATTTCTCCTTGACACTTATTGCTTGTAATGATCGTCAGCCCGCCCTTGAGAACACATTTTTCATGATGTCTTAACCTTCGAGCTTGAGATATAGACTATGGAGTCGTGCTGCTCAACTGTAGTAGAAGGCGGCGGATTGATCTTTAACCCGGCGTCTCTTCTCAAAGCAAGAGGTGTGGC
>JARCRS010000050.1 GCA_029850555.1 archaeon
AAGTATGTGAACAAAAAAAGCTTAGAATTCAGACGATTTCGCTTCTATGTCTCTTAGCCCAGCCCTCTTTCGAAGCCTTGTCGCGAGAAATAGTCTTTACTGAAATTGACTGCCTACGAGAATCAATCTGGATCTCACAAGGGTCACCGATTTTGAACGGAAAGGCAGAATCCTCGCTAATCTTCGTGGGAACATAAATCCAAATTCTGGTGTATTCCTTCCCATTGCTTCTAGTCCGCCTTCCTATAATCGAACCGATCCCCTTGCTCGCTATGGTCCAAGACCCTGGATCAAGGTCTCTTAGTCAAAGGTTGTATAATCGTATTCGCACACTAGATTGATACACTAACTTTAAGGCATGTGAGACCGGACGAACCGCCGTCATGTAATTTGCCATCTCTACTTTCCGAAGAGTTTGTCAAAAACAGAGTTATCGAATGGTTGGGGAGAGAAGGTTATCGTGTGATTTCAGTGAAGGGCTTAACGGAGCACGGCTTGGATATAAGGGCGAAGAGAATCAAAACCAATTATTACTATGCGATCGAGGCGAAAGGCGATCCTCAAATAAATCCGGAAAAAATGCGTTATCCCTTTCTGGTTTCTGCCCTCGGAGAAATCGTTCAAAGAGTCACAAAGGCAAAATATTGCAAATATGCTATCGCGCTTCCAAACAGCTACGAAGATCTCATTAGGCGAAGAGTTCCATAAAAAGCACCGCGACTGCAAACGGCAGAACCTAATAAAGCATGGATAGAGCAGCAGACTTCGGATTTTCGGGAGTTCTCCTTGACGATTCAAGATCGAACATGTTACTTCACTCCTTTTTGCGGTTCCAACCTTTCGCCTAAACATCAGATGATCATTCATAGTAGCAACCATCTCGTAGTCCTTCGCTAGAAGTTTCTCTGCTGACTTGAGATCATCTTTTGGCACTGACACAATTTCATATTCGTCGCTGGCCTCTTTCCGTTAGCTGATGCTCTGGTATTTGTTTCAGTCTCTAGCCCGATGATTCGGAGGTAAATCAGTCAAATGCGCCATCCTTCCTGAGTTCTTCGAGTATGGATAGGGCCTCGATTTCTGGTTGCGAACAGGATTCTGATGTGGACGATAAAAATTGCTTGAAGATCCACTTCCCTTTCTTCTTGAAAGCTAGTACAGCCTTTGCGTTGAATCTCGAAGACCACTGTATCAGGAGCTCAATATCTTTCGCGGAAAGGTAACCTCCATTTCTTCTCGCACTCTTGACTTGGACCGCCCACAACTCCGAGCCGTTGCTAACAAGCAAGTCAATCGGCCCATGCGAGGCATAGGAGCGAATTGTCCAGTTGAAGCCTTGAGATTCTAACTTCTTCCTGACTGCTCCTTCTGCATATCTTCCTTTGAGAATAGTAGAGTTTGGAAGCGTATTCCAACCTTCAATATCGGGTGATCCGGAGGGCTAACTCGCTTCATAGGAAGGAAAGGAGATCGTCCTCGATAGCTCTCGTGGCTGCAAGTGTTTTCTTTCTAAGATCAATCAATAGAGGTCGGTAGTAACTCTTTACGAAGACAGATGGATCGATTCTGCCCTGCAAAATGTTTACCATTTCAGCGTCAACATGCTTTCGTAGAGTCGTCGCGAAGAATTTCCTTAGTCCGTAGGTTTGACGTGGCAAGCATTCATATCGCAACAAAGCATGTTCGACTGCCGGTTTGTAGCTAAAAGGCTTGCTATTTCGCAAAATATCTGTGATCTTTGGACTAACGAAAGATATGAAGCATTTCTTGTTGTCCCGACTAAACTGTTTGAACTTGAAATGGCAAATCATTGACAGCTCCTTGTCGATGTATCCTTGCTCAGAATTCCATGAACCAAACAAACTGTCTTTTGAATCGAGATCCCGAACGAGCCGGTGAGAATCGCAAGCTTCGCTCGGACGTAATCCGCTGATTGCGATGTAAACCAAAGGAACACGATAATCTTTAGGCAGTTTTGCAAGTGCAACCTCTTTGAGCCACTTGTATGCCCTATCGGCCTCACCTGATAGTAGATTTCGAATTATAGCATCTGATCCGGGCTTTTCCCAAATCAATCCTACTTGTTTTTGCTTGGCTTTCCAGTCCTCATAGATACCAAGGAATTTTGAAAGAGCTGCCAAAGCCTGCATGACGTGTCTTCGACGATCCAGAGGCAAAGCCTTTAGTTCTGCCGTTGACCTTGCATCTAAGAGAGCGTCCTTGAACTTTAGGGCATATCTGTAAATGTCCTTCTTGTGCTCAAGCGAATAACTTTGCGCGTAAAGCCACGCTTTGAATTTCCCAAAGTCAATTTCCTTCCTGACTTCTGGCTCAACGTTGAACGTTGTCGGAGATCTACACCGTGGAATCGCTTGATCTACCTCGCCTCTTACAATGCGACCCCAAGACTCTGTCTTGCGCAGCTCAATCTCGATTTGTTCCGCTGTCAGCAGTCTTGGTTTGGGAACAATGAAACTAAACTTTGGCAAAGGAATTACACTATCGTCCTCTCCCGCAATTAAGGGTAATGCATTCTCGTTACTAGTGTCAGAAAGGTTACCGGCCCGGACGTACATTGGGCCGGGACTTTACGCTTGCTGTACTAGCATTTTGCTAGTAAAAAGTGGTAGCCCCGTCCTGATTCGAACAGGAGTCACCGGCTCCAAAGGCCAGTACTCAAGGTCATGGTTGAATCATTCAATCCAACTTGTTTCTTCGAACTTGCTTGACCGCCTTGCGCTCAAACCAGTCGGTACCGGTTGGGAGCCCTACACCACGGGGCTAGTTAGACGAGAAAACAAGGTCTCGAGCCTCCCTTAAATCAATTTTTCACTACAAAGTTTTTCATCCCAAACATAACTTTTCAAAGCAGAGAAAAAGAACGATTGATCTACGAGTGGACGTTTGTCTCAATCCTCAGATTCCGTCACGGTGTATGGGCTGAGCTCCGAAGGCTATCAAATCGGAGCAAAGCTTGCTTCAAAGGGTTACGAAGTGTTCATCGTGGATGAAAACCTCGGGACAGGCATGATTTTACGGCCACACATGGCCGGCGATTACCCAGAGCTTCGAGATCTGCTAGCCGATGAGCCTTTGCTAGACTTGAAATCAGGCAGGGACTGCGTTAATAGATCTAGTGTCATCTTTTTCTCGCCCAAACTTCGTCGAAATGAGGAGGACGTTTTGTCCGAGGTAAAATCGAGGCTAAGTGATCTTTCGAAAAACATTAGCCCGGGATCCATGATCGTGTTCTGCCTTCCGCTCGGACTCTTTGGTTCGAAAGAAATTATTGAAAGGATCGAACATGGCTCGGGTCTCTCAAGTCAGAAAGATTTTGTCTTTGTCTATTCACCGCTCGAGGGCGGCAAGCCAAGTGTTTTCGGAACCGATGGAAAGCTCGATCAGCATTTTCAAACGATCGAAGCCGCCGGTTTTTCAATGGAGATTTCAAGTGTGTCAAAGGCAGAACTGCTACATGCACAAAAACTATTGTCAAAATATTCCGGTCTGGCATCTACTTTCGAGGCCGCGAAACGTCTTACTGGGCTAGGGTTTGAGAGCCCTAGAGAATACAAGCAGATTTTTGCCGATGACCTAAGCTCGTTATTGTTTGATCTTAGGCTCATTGTTGAGTCAGTTGAGACTGGAGATCCGATGCTTTATCTTGGCTCTGGTTCCCTCAAGAGCATCGAAGGATATTCTAGGTTCCTAGTGGAAAGAATCCGAGAATTGGTAAAGTCTAGGGATCTCAAAGCTAGTCGCTTGAAAATTACATTGTTCACTGATACCGACGCTCTAGAAATGCGGGGGGACAAAATCAGCATGGCGCGAGGGGTCCAGGAAAGATTACGGGACTTTTTCTCTGACATCGAGTATCTCAATATTATGAAGGAAGGCTTTTCTTTCCCGATGGGAATAGACAAGGTCAACCTCATGGTATTCTTATCTGGCAGTGCCGAGCAGAGGTTGACGCAGCTTTATGAAGACCAAATCAACATGACAAAGTCTCAGGTAATTAGAGCAAACCTTCCCGTGGAATTTGTAGGATGATTGGTTCGAAGAAAGTTGGCAAACAAGCTACGAGTTGGCGTCATTGGTACAGGCGGGTGGGGTAAGAATCACCTTCGTGTCTTCAATGAGCTTGGAGTGTTGCAATGTCTATGCGACATTGACCCTGAAAGGGCGTCCCAGTGGTCTACGAAATACGGTTGCAAAGGGTATACCGACCCCCACAAAATGCTAGAGACAGAGGCTCTTGATGCAGTAACTGTTTGCGTTCCGACCTCAAAGCACTTTGAAGTCGCTTCGAGCGTCATTGGAAAAAAGATCAATGTTTTCGTCGAAAAACCCATGACGGCGACAAGTGTTGAAGGCGAGAAATTAGTGCAACTAGCAAAAGACGCGGGAGTTATTCTAACAGTGGGTTTTATCGAAAGATTCAACCCCGCCGTTGTCGATGCAAAGAATGCGATCAAGAATCGAATTCTCGGAGATCCTATTTTGCTTGAATTTCATAGAGAAAACAAATGGGCTGGAAGGATTACTGATGTGGGAATAGTTGCTGACACTAGTGTTCATGATATTGACACTGCGAGATGGCTTTTCGATGAAGAGCCTAATCTTGTCTTTGCTCGTCTAGGTACTGTAATGTCTCAAAACAAGGAGGATTTCGCAGCAATCACTCTAGGCTTTGGAAAGCAAAAATCCGCATTCATCGTGTCAAATTGGGTCACGCCGAAAAGATTGAGGCAGTTAACGGTCGTTTGTACTCAAGGAGTAATTTCGCTTGATTTTGTTTCTCAAGAAATCAGATTTGATGATCCAAAAGGCACACAGTCACCAAGACGAGAGTTTAGGGAACCATTACTAGCTGAGATGGAGATGTTTCTTGACGCGCTACGAAATGGCCGTCCGCCCCTTGTCAAGCCAATGGATGGATTGAACAATACGATCGTTGCCGAGGCCGCCCTGGCAAGCGGGAATACAGGCACTCCGATTTATCTCAATTTGCAAAAAGTCAATTGAATTTTTCTTGTAATGTAATCGTACTCGAAATTTAGAGCCGCACTTCATCTTTTCCAGTGTGGGCTGAAAGTATATATCTGCGCTTCAACGATATTGCGAAGATCTAAGCAAGATATGACGCCATCCGACCTTGGTGCGAAATCCAAGGATCTTTTTCTAGTTCAGGAAGAGGAAACCGTAGAGGTTCCGAGTGGTCATGATCTTGCAGTCCTAGAAGCTCTAGGCGGGTCCTTCGAAGACGCCGGAGCAATTTCTTTCCAAGGCATTCGCCGGAAACTGGGCCTACATCAAGAATCTCTCTCTCGAGCGTTAAGAAGGTTAGAACGCGACGGCTTGGTGGGCAAATCCGAGCACGACTACAAGATAAGCAAGAAAGGGACTGATATCCTAAGCAGAACGAAATCAAAAAACTCTCAATCTTCGAGGGATGTGATCTTTCCGATTCCGATCTTGAGAACTATTCTTCCGCCAGATGCTACTGAACTAGAATTAGAAGAGGCGTTGAGTCACAAATGGTTCGGCAGCCTGAGATGGTATGGTTCATCACGAAACGACGAGGGCACTGTTCTTGCCTGGACAACCGACGACGGCAAGTTGAGACTGTCTGCGCGATTAAGTGATGGCTATTTGACAGTAGAAAGTCAGGCCACCACAAAAGAGTCCATGGAAACAGCGATACGCGCAGCCTATGAAATATTCGATCACATCTCAAGGGTCTTCAAGCACAGGGGCATAATACCTTCTGCTGAGCAGAAAAGCTCGCTATACCGAGCAGCATAATTTTTCTCATTTTTCTTGTGACTAGCTTCTTCCTTGGGTTAGTCAATAACTCGCTTGGGTTTCTTATCTACTGAACACGGAGAATTATGGAATCTTCGAAAATAGTAGGATTGGAAAAATGACAACAATAGTTGGAATCTTGTGTAAAGATGGAGTTGTGCTCTCTTCAGACAAAAGAGCAAGTAAAGGATTTTTCATTGGGTCGAAGCTGACTCAAAAGATCCTCAAAGTTGATGATACTTTGGCCGTCGCAATCGCAGGGCAAGTATCGGACGCAGAATATCTCGTGAATGCAGTTAGGGCAGAACGGGCGTTAGTGACACTTCAGAGAGGGTATCCTCTGACAGTCAAGGAAACTACAAAGCTGATTTCAAACGTAGCTTATCAGGGAATGAAGAGCTACCAGCCTTACTTTGCTGAATTCATTGTCGCCGGTGTTGACGCAGTAGGCCCTCATGTATATGTGACCGATATGAGCGGAGCAGTTTCCGCAGAGAGCTTTGTCTCAAGTGGTTCGGGTAGCCCAATCGCTTACGGCGTTCTTGAGAGCAACTACAAAGAAAACATGACAGTTGATCAAGCAAAAATTCTCGGAACCAACGCAGTTCACGCGGCCATGGAGAGAGATCCTGGTTCAGGAAACGGAATCGATGTCGTCGCGATTCCTTCGGCAGTTCTTGCTCCAGAGGTTAAAGTAGCTTAAAGGGTGGAAAAAGACAATGGAATCTCAACAATTAGGAAGAATGCCATATTTCTACGGACCTGAAGGAGCGCTTGTGCAAGTCGATTTCGCCTTGGAAGCGGTCAACCGTGGCTCTACGACAATCGGTATCAGGACAAATGACTACGCCATCTTGGCGAGCCAGCTAAAGCCAACTCGAGCACTGGTTGATCCTGCAGAGAAAATCTACCAAATAGATGAGCATCTCGGCGCGACGGGTGCTGGATACATCGGCGACGTGCTAAAACTCATTCAAGAGTTGCGTCTGCAAGCGCAAAAACACAGGTTGACTTTTGACTCTCCGGTGGACGTCAAGTCAGCATCCGAAGAACTGAGCTCGTATCTTCACCAGTACACCATCTATGC
>JARCRS010000051.1 GCA_029850555.1 archaeon
CACCAATTTCGCAAGAGGCATAACCTTGAAATATTCTCAAGCGTCACTCAGAATCCGGTTGCCTTCTCATTTTGACTCCAAAGAAATTTGACTATTATTCTCCGACTTCCCTCGGTGAGGCAATACAGTTACTGGGCACGAAAGAAGAAGCTAAAGTGATGGCGGGCGGGCAGAGCCTTTTGGCTCTTATGAAGCTAAGACTAGCCTCGCCAAAGAGCATTGTTGACATTACGAAGCTTGAAGGTCTTTCTTACATCAAAGAAGAGAAGGGATACTTGGCAATCGGCGCTCTTACGATTCACGATATGATTGAGCTTTCGCCTGTAATCAAGGAAAAATACACATTATTGACAGATGCCGCAAGCAAGATCGGAGATCAGCAGATAAGAAATAGAGGAACAATCGGCGGGAGCGCATGCCACGCTGACCCTGCGGCTGATCTTCCAACTGCTCTCTTGGCTGCCGATGCTAGTTTTGTTGCTAAAGGACTAAAAGGAGAAAGAGTAATTTCTTCCAAGGATTTCTTTGTCGATATTTTCACTACAGCACTGGAGCATGATGAAGTTCTGACTGAGATTAGATTACCAACTTTTCCTTCCCACACCGCTTCTGGATACATCAAACACTCAAGACGCGAAGGTGATTTTGCTATCACTAGTTGCGGCGTTGTCCTAACAACCGATGGAGGATCTACTTGCAAGGATGTACGGATAGCTTTGGGATCAATAGCCTCAACTCCGCTACGTTTTACAAACGCGGAAAATTTTCTCAAGGGAAAGAAACTAGATGACAAAACTATAATCGAGGCTTCAAATCTAAAGCCAGAGGGGGCCGATCCGCCCTCGGATATGCATGGGAGCAAAGAGTATAGAATGGAAATGATCAAGGTCTTTACCAAGAGAAGTCTGAAGCTTGCTCTTGGGAGGGTGAGATAAAAATGGCTCAACGAAGTGTATCTGCTTTGCAAACAGACCGGGTCGACGTGACCTGCACTATCAATGGAAAAGAGTACAGCGGGGTCTGCGAACCTCGTACCCTTTTGGTCCACTTTATACGAGATGACCTAAATCTCACAGGGACTCACATTGGCTGTGACACGGGACACTGCGGCGCATGCACGATCATGTTCAATGGCAAATCACTAAAGTCGTGCATGTTATTGGCAGTGCAAGCTCAGGGGGCAAACATCCTAACTGTTGAGGGAATAGCTAGGGGAGACAAGTTACATCCGGTTCAGGATGCATACTGGGAGAATCATGGTTTGCAGTGCGGTTATTGCACTCCAGGAATGCTAATTTCTTCCTTGTTTCTTTTAGAGCGAAATCCCGACCCTACAGAAGAGGAGATTCGCCGAGGAATTGAAGGTAATTTATGCCGCTGCACCGGTTATGTGAACATTGTAAAGTCGATCAAAGCGGCAGCAAAGAAGATGCAGGAAGAGAGGACCGCTACTACGAGTCCTGAAACGAAAACTACAGCCAAGAAGTAGAAAAAATCAAAATCGCATTTGTCATGAACATGTGACATTGCTAGAGGGAATTATGAATCCTCCGCATGAAGTCGCATTAGGAAATATTGTGATGTACGCAGTCTGAACTGGCTGACCTGAGGGCTGTGAAGTATAGATGGCATTGGTCAGCGACCCATTAACCTTGTACGCCCTTACTTCAATGGTCATGGGATATTGGCCTTGAGTGTAAACATGATTTCCCACTCCACCATATGCAGCAGTGAATTGAAGAGAAATTATGTTCACATATGGCTCCTCGGAGTAAACGCCCAATGGCTGGGTTAAGTATGTCGGATACGAGTAAGGATATTCGTAACCGTTGCCCGTGTATGGATTGCAACTACCGCAGTCAGGATTGTATGAGAATCCTCCAGTGTAAGTGCCCGTGCCGTATGAAGATTGATTTATTCCCCAGGCCATTTGAGCATTTGTTTCATTAAAGCCGAATCCTGTAAGGTTCTGAACACATCCCGAAATGCATTGGAACATAATCACGTAGCCGTAGGAAGTTGAACTCGAAGGACTGACGCATTGAGTATCGATTGACTGAATGTTTACGTGCTCTATTGCTGCGTTGGTATCCAAGTTAAGTGTACCTGCAGGGCAATATTGTGAAGCATCATTTGGGACGCAATTATTCTTCTGCTGAATAGTCATATTGTATTGGTCATTATTTGGGAGCTTTAGTGAATAATTTCCTGTGGTGTAGCCTTCTAGTCTTGGGCCTGGGCCAGTCAGGTTAGAAGGATAAGAGGATAAATTAGTAACATCACTTGAATAGTTGACTCCTTTGCTCGAAGTAAATGTTACTCCAGTAGGATAGAATCCACCACCACACTCACCAGTATATTCTCCAACCGTTGCGTTGCCGTAAATTAAGACAATCATTGGTTGTGACAGAGATGTTGAAGTCGAGCTGCTTGTCGTAGTTGAAGAAGTGGATGAGCTAGTAAACGAGGATGAGCTAGTAGAATGGAGAGATTGAGATGTACTAGATGAATACGGTAAAGTGTTACTATGGTTCGTGCTGGTATTTGTGTTGAACCGAACCGTCTCTAAGGCTCCAACAGATGCCACAATGATAGCCACTACCAAAATGATTGCTGTGAATGTTGTCGAAATAGCTCTTTCCTTTGTCATTCGTAATGAAAACTTCTAATCCTGATACGCTTACTTTCCTTTACGGCCATCTTAAAGATGATTAGTCAAGTTATCTAGAAGCGAAGAGATGGCAATCTAGTCTAAGTGGTTTCCAGACGGCATATTCGGGATAGTGTCCTTTCAAGACATTGCAATTGAGAGTCATTTAGACACAGGTTGGGGCTTTCTAAAGACGATGGCCTAGTTCATAACTTTTTTCCAGAATGCACAAAATCTCTTATGATAGTCATAGAGAAAATGAGCAACACATGTCTAGTTCTGCTTCAACTGCCACTGATAAGAATAAATTATGGAATGTCAAGGTTGAGGGAAACTCTTTTGCTAATGGGCCGCTCAATGCTTTTAACTATCTCTTTGACTATTAACAAGTAGGCCATAAGTAAAGCGAAGGAGTTTTGGAATACAAAATTGCATTTCGAAGGAACATTCAATGTCAAGGCGCCGAAGGACAAAGTCTTTGGGGTCCTTATGGATCCTAATCAGATTTCCCAATGCATGCCAGATCTCCAGAAACTTGAGATCAAGTCTCCAGATGATTTTACTGCTCTGATAAAGGCGGGGGTTTCATTCATTCGCGGAGATTTCAATATGCACTTTACGGTTGTCGAAAAGACGCCGCCTACTCATGCGAAGCTTGTCGCTCATGGGACAGGAATAGGTAGCACAGTTGACATGGACACATTGATGGATTTGTCTGACGGCCCTGATGGTGGAACATCCATGAAATGGAGTGCTGAAGCAAAAATAGGAGGAAGAATAGCTTCCCTTGGTCAAAGGCTCATGGAAGGGCAAGCAGAGAAGATAATCAAGCAACTGTTCTCCTGCTTGGAAGGAAAACTGAATACTCCATAACCTTGTAATTAACTCCCTTATCCACGGCTTCGAGTAGCTCATGCCACGGCGTCGCGCTAGCCGTGTGGTCAGCTTAAAGCGGCAGCGGTTATGTGCTGATGATGAAGGACGAACTCCCAACCGCCACCGGCTGGAGGGAACGCGAGAGAGGTCTGTAAACTATCCACGACCAAATGAAGCCACAAACAACGACTGGGAATCAGATGCAAGGCAGCGAATAACCTGTCTAATTCGTAGCTAGATCCTTTCTCTTTGCATGATCGAGATTTGGGTACTCATGGAGAGCGCAGCACAGGAAACAGCTTAGGCGAGCCAAGCCGCCAACAATTTTGAAGTTCAGTCCGCGGCGACTCTCTGTCCCTAATCATTTCATTTGAAGATGCCAAAAGAAGCAGGAAATTAACTTTGGTTACAATCATTCAGAAAAGGTGAAAGGAGATCGGCACAATACGAACGGGCAGGAAGAGACTGTGCAATTCTGTGGACTTGTTTCGTGCACAAGACATCGCCGATCGACCTCATACCTGCACATATTTTTCAGCTCTTGGAAGCTTGCGTTCGGTCCCTTGGAAGATATCTTCGGCGAGTAACTCCACTTATGGGCTTTCTCATCGTAGAATTGGACTGGTACGGTTCCCTGGAATTCGCTTGTGGAGTCCAAGGTGAGAAAACGTAAGTTTCCCCTGATTTGGGCAAATTTGTTGCGCGTGAAGCGCAGCAATTCGTTTGCATATTCTCCAGGACATGATGCCGCCCAGCAATATTCTTTTTCCGTCTCCCACTCTGAATCGGTGAATGGCAAAGAAAGCGCGACAGATCTCGCCATTTCCAGAGCGTCGTCTTCACCGTTTTCCCGACTGAAGAGGAAGACAAAGGAGCAAAGCTCCTTTGGTCGCTCAGGAACAACTTTCAGACGATACCCAAGAATGGCTTGTTTTGCGTGATGGTTATAGTGATAACGGATGTTGAAATGGTCAAGCTCAAGCGGCTTTACGAGCTTGGAAATCGATTTTGGTATCCTCTTTTGAAATTCTCTGAGAATAAGAAGATCCTTGTAGTCGAAAATGGCACTATCCGTTCTGGTTTTAGCGTCAGAAAGCACTTCTGAAGATTTTCCTTTAATTTTATACTGGTACCTTTCAACATCTTTCCATGTGAAGCTCCATCTGCTCTCCCTTAAACTGTAGTATGAAGGATTGAACGACAATTTTCGCATCGACCGAATTTCCCGCAGCGAGTAATTCTTAATGACTCCTGTCTTGACGAGATCCTCCATCTCCATCCACAGTTTGTACTGATCCCCAAATGGGACCGCGAGAATCGCAAGATGTGAATTTTCAGGAACAACTTTTGCAGAGTATATCACTCCCGCACCGCCGCCAAGGACGCCATTCTGAAGTTTGTTGCCAGAGGTGGCTTTTAACGGCGTGAATTCCATCATCCATCTTCTCAGCCCGAGTGCCGCATAGTCGATCTCGACCTGATAAGAGATGAAATGTTTAGGGAACTCGTGCCAAATCATGTATCTTGTTGACTCTAGAGGAATGCCGGTAATTTCGGCGAGGTCAGTCACGTTGTCCAATCCGCGCGAATTTATCGCGTCAAAAAGCACGAGTATTGCTTCGCTTCTCTGATGGTTATTCATTTCTACAAAATCACGGAAGAGTTTGAAATCTGTTTGAGAATCTGGATAGCGCATGCGTATTACCTTAGTCCCTAACAGATTAGGGATGAATCTTGCCTAGGTGCGGCCGTGTCCTTGCAATGATTGATACGATGGTGCTTGTTGGTGTCCTACGTGATAGGGATTCCACATAGCGCTCGACACCAACGTCAGTGGAAGTCCAATCGCCAGAGCGACTGCCGAAACAACTATACAATCACTGATTCTTGCTGAGCAAGGGTTTGAACAAGGAATGCGAAGGTAAAACCAACGGCAAATACCTACTTGAGAACTCGTAACAGTAATGCGCTGATATTTTCTACTTCGTTTAGAAATAGCACGAGTAGAGTGTTTGATACAATTACTGTAAAATAACATCAATCACGATTTGATTTATCGGCGAAAAAGAGAGGTCTTATTTTCTAGACGGAATCGGACTCTTCCTTTGTTCGCTTCTCTCTCTTTTGTACCAATCCTTCCAGTCCTCCTTGACTAACGAAATAGAGTGAGCCGTAACGTTCAATCGAAAGAAAGTCTGGTTGGGCAAAATGAAAAATTGTGAAGCACTCATGGTGTCAACTGGAGCATTACTGCGAGGATGAGTATTGCAACCATTAGAGCAAGATTTGCAAATGATATGATGCGGCTCCTTCTTCTTACAGATCTCAGTCCTTTAACGTCTTTCTCACGCGCAAGCCTTACTATTTTTCGGCCGTAGTATGCGCCGTGAACGTAGATCAATGCGATCAGCACGATGACGAGTACAACCTTGACGAATAGAATTGAGCCGCTGTAGTTATTGAATGAGAAAAGATCACCTAGCGATGGGAGATACCATGTGGCATTGTAAATCCCGCTCAGCACCAGTATGACGAGTATCGGGTTGGTTATCTTCCCGAAATCCTTCGCGATCTTTCCAACTATTTGTGTCCTTTCCGATTCGTCCTTTGCCAAGTGATGTGATGCTGGCACGACGACCAGCCACATGAAGAATGACCCGCCGACGAAGAGCACCGCGCAGAAAAGGTGCACCCAAAGTATTACTATGTTGAGTACTGACAATGCTACTTTTCTACCTTGTCGAGAGCAAATGATTCTGACTGAAATGCAGGAGATTTATTGCCTGATTGTTCGGTAGGTGCTACTACGAACGACCGAAAGACCATAGACAAGCGGGATCAGAAGAAAGAGGATCTCCACTGTAAGAAAAAGCCCTCGCCCTGCTGCCACCGCACACCTCTTTGTATTCACATGCGCCGCAGTAGCCTTTGAAATCTCTTTGTCTTATCCTTCTCAGAAGCTCACTACTCCTGTAAACTTCGACCAAGTCGTCATTTTTTGAGTTGCCCAGTTCGACAGGAAGCAGACCGCCCGGCTGGATTGCGCCGTCGTATGCGACGAAGACGATGCCGTCGCCGTCCAAAGTACCCCTTGGACGAATGGTAGACTGGGTCATTGGTTGACCTTCAAGTTGCGCTCGAAGTTCTTGGTATTCTGCACAATCCCTGTTAGATCCACGTTCGTTTCGCTCAGCTGCAACCCTTCTGATGAAAGGCGCCTCGACGCAACGGATTATGATACCGTACCGAGATGCGTCGTAAAGGAAGTTGCACACACTTTCGTATTCCTCTGGAGTGAGGTCTTGTACACTTGTTCCCCTTCCTACCCTGACCAGAAAGAAGAGCTCCCATGTCTTGATCGAGAGGCCCCTTATCAGGCGGAATATCTGAGGAAGCTCCTGATAGTTTCTTTTCATGATGGATGTGTTTATCTGAGAATTCAAACTCATTCTTACTGCGGTCTGAATCGTTTCGACGGTTTTCTCAAACGTTCCTTCCCTTCCCCTGATCGAATCATGTGTCTCATGGGAAGCGCCGTCAAGGCTAATTGAGATTGAGGATGCGCCCAATGATTTGACTTTGCACAAAATCTCGGGAGTTACGAGATCCGTAACGGCAGGCGAGAGTGCGAAACCAATGCCGAGTCGCGCTGCATAAGATATGAGTTCAAACAAATCCTTCCGTTTGAGCGGATCGCCACCGGTGAAGATAATCGTTGGATACGGTTTCCCAAAAGAAGCCACTTGATCTATGAGTTTCATCCCTTCAATGGTCGAAAGCTCTCCGGGAAGCGGCTCCGTAATCGCAGATGCCCTGCAGTGAACGCATGATAAATTGCAGGCTCTCGTAGTTTCCCAAAAGACGAGAAGCGGCTTGCTTTCAAAGTTCAATTTGGTTTCTTATCTTCTCCACTTCCAAGAGATCGGTCTGTTCCAACGACAACGAAACAGAAAAGACTCAACTTGTTGGAAATCAATTTCTTGAATGAGATTTAATCTCATCGTAAAACGATAACCCCTAACTCGTTAGGGATGATATGAAGCGTGGTCTCAATAAATTAGAAAGCGAGCAACAATAATAAATCTCGAATTGGATGATGGTCAGCTCTAAAGCTATTCACGAACTGCTCATATGATATTGTGATGTTTAGTAGAAATTCAGGATTAAATGTAGCAGATCAAAAACCAACGACTTGCCTCTAAATGATCCATGAGGACTCTTTTCCCTAATCTGTTAGAGCACATTGTGAATCTCTGAGAAGTGTGCAGCTATTCTTGAGCCACTTCTCCGTTCGGTGTTCTGGTATCAGAGTCATTGCCAGAACTCATAAGGTGGGTCGCCAGACAAGTCTTGTTCATTTTCTACTTCTCGAATCAGGTAGACATAGGAGTATTCAAGCGGAGTAACTTTGCTCAACTTGGTTCCCGATTCAGGAGGGAGGAATTCTTCCGAGGAATGGTCGAATCCGAGTTTTTAGGAATGGAAAAATTTCATTGAAAGAACATGATTCGAATGAAAGAGAGGATAATCGAAAACCCAAAACCATGAATTTAGAGCAATGCAAAACTGCCTTGTGGCTTAATGGATAGGTTTCTTCTACTAGAAATAAATAGAAGTGGGAACTCATCTACTTTGGCTTTGGCGATGCTCTATTTGAGTCCTGTTCTTCGTTTTTTATACTCAACTAGCGTACATTTTCATCTAAACTAATTCACATTTTTGTTGAAACCGCCTTTCTTCCTTGTTTCGGGCCTCTTTGACAAGAAAAAGAAATGATTTTACCAACGGATCTCTACTTTGATCCAAGAACAGACTGTACAATCTCCTTGAATTCCAAATCATCGACGTTCGTTTTCGTTTCCTCAGATCTCTTCTTTACCGCTGCAAGTATTGCTTCCATTTGTCCTTCGCTAGCACTCTGACCCATTTCCTTTAGT
Organism: archaeon; assembly: GCA_029850555.1. Classification (GTDB taxonomy): domain Archaea; phylum Thermoproteota; class Nitrososphaeria; order Nitrososphaerales; family CADDZS01; genus JASHOD01. The sequence continues at coordinate 8,464 of JARCRS010000051.1, forward strand.
TTCCATTCTATGGAATGCCTGCCTGACTTTTTTCCCAAGAAGACGCCGTGCTTGTTTCCAACGACTTCGGGAAGGTAGGATTCTGAGCCGAGATAATACTTCATCCATCCGGAGATCGATATGCCTGCTTCCCTAGTAAAGACCCGATCCCCAACGACAGGTTTGTTCGGCGCAAGTGGAAACAGTGTGTCTTTTTGAACTAGGTTAGAGAG
>JARCRS010000052.1 GCA_029850555.1 archaeon
TCATGATATGGAGATTCCAAAAGATGCGCTCCTGGGAAAGCTAGGAAAAGGGCTTTCTGTAGCATATTCTGCTTTGCTCAATGGGAGGATAGGAATCGCCTCTGGATGTATAGGCGTCATGGAAGATTGTCTCAACAATTGCGTAGAAAGGGCAAAGTACCGAACCCAGCACGGAAAGTTAATCGGCAGGCATCAATTAATTCAGAAACACCTCGCCCAAATCGCAACTAATCTCGAATCTTCAAGGTGGCCAGTTTACATTGCTGCTTTGATGAAGGATGAGCTCGACAAAGACCCAAAGAACCAAGAGCTAATTAGAGCTGTTGACCGACAGAGTGCTACGGCGAAATTGATCGCATCGAGAAATGCTTACGACTCCTCGGATAGAGCTGTTCAGATCTTTGGCGGTTTTGGATACTCGATACTTTCGCCAGTTGGGAAACATCTTCTTGATTCAAGGGTCGCGCGAATCTATGAGGGAACCGATGAGATTATGGAGCTCAAAGTGGCTTCAAGTATTCTCGGCAGAGAATTCGAAGCATATCATTAGGGCAATTGTGACCGAATTAACTTTGTTGAGGTAGGCGCTATACAGAGCAACTGCATAAGTTAAATCTTATTAGGAATCAGAATGAAATCCATCTTGTAATTACTAGAGGAAGTGTGCTTTAGCATGAAATTTCATTTAGATGGCAAATACACAGTCAATAGTCCAGTCGACAAGACTTTTGAAAGTCTTACGACTCCCGCTTTCATGGTAAGCTGCATCCCCGACTTGCAGTCAAACACGATTCATGATTCTGATCATTTTGATGCGAAGATAAGGGTCGGAATATCTCTCGTGAAAGGAACTGTGGATATGAAATTCGCGCTACAAGATAAACAGCCTCCAAGTCATGCAAAACTAATTGGAGATGGGTCAGGAGCTGGCAGCAAGATGCATATTGAGAGCGTCTTCGACCTTTCTCCGAATGGGAACTCGACCCTAGTGATTTGGAGCGCAGATGCAGATCTTTCAGGGCTTATAGCAGGTATCGGAGGCTCAGTCTTGAAGGGCCAAAGTGAAAAGCAAGTAAACCAAATTTTCTACAACATCAAATCAAAACTCGAAGCATAGTTACGTTCTGAATAGCTTGGCATGGCTCTGAGATTTTGAGCAATAAGCAACTTCATTATCCAGACCTAGTTCGCGCAAGTGGTCTCTTGAAAAGAGTAAAGAGAAGAGGCTGGCTAAAGAAGGCAGGAATTACTTCCGATCGGGAATCGGTGGCTGATCATTCATTTCGAATGGCGATAATTGCAATGACAGTAGGACTAGAGCTGCAAATCGATTCCGCTAAATTAGTGAGAATGTGTTTGATTCATGATTTAGCAGAATCAGTGATCGGAGATAAGATGCCCCAAGAAAAAGAGTCATTTGCAGCTCACAGGCGCAATGAGGATAAGATCATGCGAAATATTTTGAGCAAACTGCCCGAGAAATCCAGATCTGTTCTACTTAGAGACTGGAAAGAGCTTTTGGCCGCTAAGACTCGAGAATCATCATTAGCTTGGCAGATCGACAAATTGGAAATGATGCTTCAGGCAAAAGATTACATGAGAATGGGCTACGAGAAACAAAAACTGTTGGAGTTTACAAAACAAAAATTCGACAAACGGTTGATAAAAATGCTTGATGATTCCACTCATTAGCTTTAGTTTCCCTAGAAATAATCTTTATACAAGTAATCTTATCAGTGTGTCCGCGAAAACTTTCTTGAGCGTCCTTTCTGCGATCGAGACCGATTCCCCAAAGAATTCTCCATTTGCGTTCTTGAAAGCAAGGTACATCGTTGAGCTCACTGGTAAACGGGCAACAAATCTCCAAGACTTTTTGGACTACCTCAAGACTGCCGATCTAACTTCAATTTTTTATCACATCTATCACCCTCTCCTTGATTCTCATCTCGTGCCATACGAATTTCCGAACGATTTTTCATTTTGGTTTTCCGATACTTTGCAAGACAAAGACCTCGCCGAGCAAGTCGCAAATTTTGATCTTCCAGACGTAGGAGGCCTAGAATCTGTTCGCCAAATACTTTTGTCTCGCATAGAAAGGGCCCTGAGAGAAAGGATCACATATGATGTCCGCCCTGGAAATGACTTCAATTTCGTGAACTGCCGAGTCATCGTCTTGCCGACAGGCCAAACGGCAAGGAATTTAGACGAGCTTGCCGACAACATTTCAGAAGCTTCCGAGCTTTCGATTTTTTATCACATGGTCACTTCAAGACTATTCAAAGGATCGCGTTACGACGATTTTTCAGAGTGGATTCGTCGAAACACTTCAGACACTGAACTCGCTGAAGAAATAAGAGCTGTTGATCCTACGACACATGTTAATGTAAAATCAATTCAGCAAGAGGTCGTCAAAATATTGCAACGCTATCTAAAGCAGAAGCGCATGGGACGAGTTTAGTAGAAGGCATTAGCAGACATGATGTTGCAAAAGGCACACAAGCTCAGCGAGTATGAACCGATAGTCGGTCAGCAAGTCATAGACGATCTTCACACATTAGCGGATAACATCAATCAAAAATCAGTCCTTCATGTGAATTCTACGAAATCAGGCGGAGGGGTGGCGGAGATTCTTTTCCGCCTTGTACCTTTGATGAATGAGCTTGGCTTGAACGCTTCATGGGAGATAATCAAGGGGGACCAGCTGTTTTTTGAGGCAACCAAGACTTTCCACAATGCTCTACAAACAGGTATGAAGATAGCGAAACCACAGAATTTCGAAGAATTTGAGAGAAAGACAACGGAAAATCTAAGAGATCTGAGAATCGATGCTGATACCGTCTTCATCCACGATCCACAACCGGCAGGGATGATCGCGCAGAGAAAGCAAGGCTCAGATCAAAGATGGATTTGGAGATGTCACATCGACGTGTCCAATCCTGCGTCAGACGTTTGGACTTTTCTTGCAAAGTATATCAACAAATTTGACGCTTCCATTTTTTCTGCACCTCAATTCGGAAGAAACGATTTGCAGATACCGCAATTTCTAGTTCCACCCTCGATTGACCCTTTGGCCGATAAGAATCGCGAATTGCCACAAACTTACATCGATAGAGTGCTCTCAAAATACGCGCTCAATGCGGAGAAGCCGCTGATTACTCAGATATCGAGATTCGATTATGCAAAAGATCCAATAGGAGTCATAGAGGCTTTCAAACTCGTTAGCAAACATATCGAATGTGAGCTAGTGCTGGGGGGCAGTCTAGCGGACGATGATCCTGAGGGCCTAGAAGTTCATTCGAAAGTCCTGAAAGCCGCAGAAGGAAGAAAGGATATTCATATCTTGTTGATTCCGCCATTTAGCGATCTCGAAATCAACGCGCTTCAGAGAGCTTCGACCATCATACTACAAAAATCAGTGAAGGAGGGTTTTGGTCTGACGGTTGCTGAAGCTCTTTGGAAGTCGAAACCGGTTATAGCGGGAGCGACAGGGGGCATTCCACTCCAAATCAAGAATGGATTGAGCGGCTACCTTGTCCATACCGTCGAAGGAGCTGCTTATAGAATGCACTATCTTTTGAGGAACCCAGATGTTGCGGCCAGGCTTGGTCGATATGGGCGAGAGAACGTAAGAGAAAACTTCTTGATCACTCGCCAACTTATGGACTATTTGCTAGTGATGGTTTCTTTAAGAAGAAAGGAGCTTGCTCCGATACTGGCATCCTCTGGGCTCCCAAAGAAATCCGACCGGGTACAATAGACTCCAAAAAATTTGCAAGACCGATCTACCTAAAAGAAGACCCCTCTTTGGAATGATCAAATCCTTTGCGCTCTAGGAAGAACCAATTCTACTTCCACTCAGGTCTCTATAGGTCACCGCGTAATTGTCGTGAACTTCCTTTATATTGTAAAAAAAATTCCGCGCACTAGATACTATCAGTGAAATATAGCCATTGTTTGTTGCATGCGTAAATTTACTCCTGTTTCATGGTCACAGAAAAAAACAGCGGTTGACATACTATCCGTAGAAAAAGCCATTGTTTGAGAAACTGACGAGTACCGCAATATCACGGGATCTTTGTTTGTTCAATCAGATCATACCCTTTTTTCCGTGGAATTGATCATCACGCCATCATCTTGGGCTAAAGCTCTCTTCTTCCTTTCTCCATTTCTCTTTCCGTTGAAGACAGATGAGATTGAAGAGCAAGGGTAACAATACCGTATCCTTTAATTCTCAAGTATTTGTCCAAAGAATATTTTTTCTCAGATATTCTTCGACTCCATAAGCTCCTTCCTTCTCTGTAACTACATCTGCAATTTGTTTCAGTTGAGGAACGGCGTTTGAAACGGCAACTCGGATGTCCGCAGGACCAAACAATGCAATGTCATTTTCTCCGTCCCCAAAACAGGTTAGTAGAATTTCAGATGTCTCTCCATAATGGGCCACAGCGGATGCCACTCCGATTCCTTTGTCAACATTAGGAGGGCATATCATGATCGAGTTCTTGTTAGGGACGAGCTTTGCCTCTAATCCTGAAACTTTCAATAATCTAGTAATTTTATCTGTGTTCTCTCTCTTCGAAGATCCTATGATCTCCCAAAACTGAATCGGAAAATCCGCTTCCGAGAAAAGCAATCTTGCCTTCTGTGACCATTCTCTACCCATGATTGCAAGCTCGCCGTAATCAGAGAAATAAAGTACCGCGCCATTTTCCGCTACAAGAAAGGAGAAAAGCTGGCCAAATCTATTGTTCACCTGCTTCAAGAAAGCCATTTCTCGGCCAGAAACGATCCCCAGTAAAGCAAGCTTCCGCTCGTAAACTTCTTTCAGCACCTGCTGAGTAACTGGTGGGAGCTCACCATCCTCTAGTGTCAGAGTACCATCATAATCGAAGACAAGGACTGCGATCCTTTTGCCTTCCGAGGACTTCAGATCTTTCCTTGACAATATCGTGACTCGCCGGAGAATTATCCAAATCGGAGCTGGAAAACATCAAGAAGTGACAAGAGGTTCAGAAAGTGCTGTTGGAACTAGGCTCACTCTTTGTCGATGAATTCGCTTGGGCTGGGCGGTTCTGGAGACAGACCTTTTCTTTTCCTAATGTCCTTTACAAGCGGAAGTAGCATTGAAGACGGAACCGAGGCCCAGGATTTGAAGTAGGTGTTCCACATTGCCTTACCTGCTGTCGCTCCTCTCATAACTTCCGAAAGATCAAATGTCTCTGAAGTTGGAATCTCTCCAGTTATCACGGTGACTGGTCCTTTTTGTTCCACGTTAAGCATTTTTCCTCTTTTAGAAGAAATTACGCTAGCAATCGACCCGATCTGCTCTGAAGGGCATTTGACTTCGATCCCCAATATTGGCTCCAAAAGCGTAGGATTTGCGCTAAGCGAGGCTCCCAGAATGGCCCTTCTTGAAGCTGGCATGAGCTGAGCGTATGTTCTGTGAGCAGGATCTTCATGCGGAACATAATGAGTTAGAACCACTTTTACACCTCTACAGAATTCGTAAGCTAGAGGCCCATTTGTCATTACATCGTTGAATCCTGCCCTAATCGAGTCCATAGATTCCTGAAGAAACTGAACACCCTTCGTCTCTTCCAGAAGCATGTTGCCCTTGTCATCTATTGTAACTACGGACCGAGCCTCATCGGCGTCCCATCCTTTCTCGCGCAGGATTTTTGCAACAGTTTTCTTATCGGTGTTTTCTCCTATCTGACCGTTGCGTATCAATTCTATTACATCATCGGTCAACGGTTCGACCCTGATGAAGATCTTGTTGTGTCGGTTAGGAGAACGTGACATGATTGGTCCTGCTTTTGCACGTATCGTTTCACGATAGTTGACAAGCGGCTCACTCGTTACGATCTCGATTCCCTGGTTTTGAATTAGTGTAGTGGCAATTTCAAGGTGAAGAACACCCATTCCAGCGAGCAGCTGTTCGCCGGTTTCCTCATTTATTCTCACAACAAGGTTAGGGTCTTCGATCGTCTGCCTTCGTAACGCTTCTACTAGCTTCGGGAGATCCTGAGGTTTCTTTGCTTCGATTGCAATAGTCACGACTGGCTCTGAAACGTATTTGATAGATTCAAATTGCGCGATATCCTTGACGGTTGAAAGGGTCTCGCCAGCTCTAGCATGCTCTAAACCTAGAAGAGCCGGAATGTTTCCTGCCCCTAATGAATTTACTATTTCTCTGACCGCTCCCATGTAGAAATTGACTGACTGTATCCTTTCTTGCCTCTTTGCTCCGAGAAGGAATACGCTATCACCATCCCTCACGGTTCCTGAGAATAACCTACCTGTGGCGACAATACCAGCTTGGGGATCAACGTTGATGTTTGTAACCATCATGATAATAGGTCCGTTGTCATCGCAAGCGAGAAGGGCTTTACCGACCTCGCCGTTCATGTCACCGCTCCAAATTTTTGGAATCCTGTATTGCTGGGCTGCGTGCGGTGCTGGATGGTGTTTGATTACCATTCCGAGAATTGCTTCATGGAGCGGAGCTCGGGTAGAAAGATCCTTCAAGTTCTCTTTTTCGTTGCCCTTTGTGTATGCGTCGTACACATCCGAGAATTTTACGCCGTTCGGCTTTGATGCAATTTGCGCATTGAAAGCCCAGCGATCTTTTGCTGAGCCAAAAGAGACACTGCTGTCTTGAATTGAAACTTTCCACTTGTCTTTGAGCTCAGGCTCAGCGTAGATCTCGATCAATCTATTGAAGTCGCTAATGATATCCGAAATCCACTTTTGCATCGCTTCTTTCTCGAGACGAAGCTCCTTTACCAAGCGATCAATCTTGTTAATGTAAAGCACTGGTCTTACTCTCTCGTCAAGTGCCTGATGAGTGACAGTCTCAGTCTGGGTCATCACCCCTTCGACGGCATCGCAAACCACGACAGCCCCATCTATTGCCCGGAGAGACCTTGTCACCTTCCCAGTGAAATCGATGTGACCAGGTGTATCAATCATATTGAATACGTAGGGTTTGTTATCCTGTTCATAGTACAGAGTTACATTCGCGGCCTTGATTGTCATTTGTCTTTGTTGTTCAAGATCCATTGAATCAAGCGCGAGAGCTTGACCAGCTACTGAGGGAGCTATCATTCCCGCAGCGGCCAAAAGAGAATCGCTCATTGTTGTTTTTCCGTGATCGACGTGTGCTATCACACCGAAATTGCGAATCTGCTCCTTGTTCGCAATCGTCTTCAAAATTTCCTGAGTTGACTTGAATTTTGGCAAATGTTCTCACTTTCCGCAGGGAGAAATAAACAACCACCAAGTTCCTAAATGGAAGAAACGGAGTCCTTGAAGCGGCTTATTACTACTTGAGATACCAAAGAATCTCTTGTCCTTTTAAATAGCTTCGGGTCATCACGAGCAAAAGTTTTCTTTTTGAGCTTTCGAATCGTTAGGGTTCGTGATTGATGGCATTTGAAATTACCTGCATAACAAAGCGTGAGAATTATTTACCCTGATACGTTGATTGCCGTGCGCTTTAGCATCGTGTTCTGCTCTAGTTAAATAGGATTTCAAAGAGGGCTTACTAAAGGAAATTAATATGCCGAGTTCCGAAATTTCTAATTTCTACAAACTAAAGCAAGCAGATCGGCTCAAAGCGGTAAGAGAATTTGCGAATTTAGATGACAATGAAACCCAAGTCATAGGTTCGCTCGCCGGTCTGAAGATGGATACTGCAGATCGAATGATTGAAAACGTGATCGGCGTAATGCCTGTGCCTCTGGGCATAGCCACCAATTTCCTAGTAAACGGCAAGGATTACCTCGTACCTATGGCCATCGAAGAGGCTTCGGTCGTTGCGGCTGCAAGCAATGCAGCGAAAATGGCTAGAAAACTCGGAGGCTTTCGAACGAGCAACAGCGGCCCTGTTATGATCGGACAGATCCAAACAGTTGGAGTGGCGGATCCACACCGAGCAAGAAATGAAATTCTAGCAAACCGAGAAATCCTACTCGCAAAGGCGAACGACCAAGATCCGAAGCTAGTCTCGGTTGGAGGCGGCGCCAAGGATATCGAAGTCAGAGTCATAGATACTAGTCGAGGAAAGATGGTAATCACGCATCTCATTGTGGACTGCAAAGATGCGATGGGAGCAAATGCGGTCAATACGATGGCTGAAGCTATAGCACCGATGATTGAGAAAATCACACGCGGAAAGGTGTTTCTTCGAATTATCTCCAATCTTGCCGTTAAACGACTGGTAAGAAGCACCGCGGTGTTCGAAAAAGAGACTATCGGCGGAAAGGAAGTCGTAGATTCGATAATAGACGCATTCGCCTTTGCTGATGCCGATCCGTTCAGATGTGCAACTCACAACAAGGGAATTATGAATGGAGTATCTGCCGTTGCTCTAGCGACCGGTCAGGACACCCGGGCTCTCGAATCAGGTGCCCACGCGTACGCAGCATTCGCTGGAAGATATCGGTCTCTTACGACATATGAAGAAGATGAAAACGGAAACCTCGTTGGGACAATCGAAATGCCCTTTGCCGTGGGCCTAATTGGCGGGGCTTCGGCCGTACATCCTGTAGCGAAGGCATCAGTGAAGATATTGGGCGTCAAATCTGCGATTGAACTTGCCGAGGTCATGGCATCTGTGGGTCTTGCCCAGAACTTTGCGGCCTTACGGGCTCTAGCAACCGAAGGAATCCAGAAGGGTCACATGAAACTGCACGCAAGAAATGTCGCTGCTTCGGCGGGGGCAAGCGGAGAACTCGTCGATATTGTGGCTCAGCGCATGGTCGAGGAGAGAAAGATACGCTTCGACAGAGCGCAAGAGCTGATTAAAGAACTGCAAACGCGGAGATCATAAAGCTCCAAACTCTTAATATCCAAACTCGAAAATTCGGTTTGGAAAGGCCGGGCCCGTGGCCTAGTATGGATAAGGCGTTGCCCCTCTATTATCGAGGAAAGAAGGTTATGGCAGTCATTGCATTATCCCTCCCCTCTAAGGCAAAGATCGAGGGTTCAAATCCCTCCGGGCCCGCCTCTATCTATGGTCAAATATAGGGTGCTTCAAGTGCTGTTTCGTGTACCGGAGTTGGAGTTAGAATGATCTATGTGAATCTTGCACTATCGGATTTTCAAAAACTCTCACAGATACTCTAACAATTAACGATCTTAGAGCTCTACGGCTTCTAAGGAAATACAAGAAACTAAAGATTGGAAAAGCTTTGGAAAAATCCAAAGCTCGAAAGCTTCGATACTTCAAATAGTGTACAACTCACCCAAGTGCATGATCGAGGTTAGAATAGGCTCTGGCAAACTGACATTCAAAGATCCAAAACAATATAGGACCACTCAAGAAGGC
>JARCRS010000053.1 GCA_029850555.1 archaeon
CCTACGGTGGTTACGGTCTGCATCACAAACCATAGCGCGTCAAATAGCGTCTTCACTCCTGTATCAGGAGCATTTCTCTCAAGCAGATACTCAGAGATGGTTCCGTAAGATACAACAGCGATCACAAAGACTACTAGGCGAACAAGGTTCTTTCTGAGAAAGGCCCGGAGCTTAACAGCAAGCAGAATTGGGATGAGCATAAGGCGATTAATCGGCACTTCTTCCTATTTTTTTGACTGCTAATAAAATGACCCTACTACATTTGCCTGGCGCAGCAAAAAAGGAATCAGTTGGAGGTAATAAAAAATTACATCGCGCATATTGAAATGAATGTTTCTGTGAAGCCGAAAATCTTGATACCCCCACGTCGTAGATCCAAATCTCTCTATTCATAAACTAGCGGGAGAGTATAACTTTCGTTTCCGAAAGGGACTTTCCATCAGCAACTATCTCGAAGGTAGAGGGAAGTATTGAATACCTTTTTGGAATCGGCGCGTTAGACGAGCTTAGCAGATGAAGATTTATTGCAACAATGTCGGTGCCCTAAAATTCCGTACTTATAGGTCACGGCATAATTGTCTTTTCTTAAATTGCTACTCTCCCGCCTATAACTTCTTTCACAAGTTTCATAATCTCGCACTAAGCTCAACAGTGGGAACGTTTTGTCATGCATGGAGAGAGAACGTATCATCGGAATCTCTCTTTTCCTCTCAATTTCTGATCCATGATGCACGTTTTTGCAATTATCTTCGCTCTTAGAACTAAGCTTGCTATTGCTTTGTTTTGAGGCTCTTTCATGGTCACAGAAAAAAACGGTGGCTGACATACTACAAGTAAAAATAGCAATTGTTTGCTCTACGCCTAAATTTAGCTCTGATTCCTTATTACAGAAAAAAACCGGGGTTGATATACTATCTGTAGAAAAAGCCATTGTTTGAGAAACTGATGAGAAACGCAATATCACAGAAAGTGTGTATTTAGTTTAAGCAGCTCATCTTTTTCAAGGGATTGAACATCACGTGATCTTGGAGCTATAATCAGTTAGCTCTCCTCTCTTTTGAAGAGAGAGATGAGAGTCAGGAGCGAAGAAGAGTGCAAAAATCAGGCCTAGGTAGAACGCAGAGGTCGTATTTGCCACCTATGCACAATAAAGCAAGCTCCATGTAATATGTTCAGGATCGCTCTGAAGCAGTTCTCGAGCCCGATAGATACTCTTCATTCTTTCGTTTTCCCCGCAACTCAGGGAACCAACCTCTCTTTTTTCCCAGCCAGTTTCACATTACCGACTTCGATTATTCATCGGGTTGTTTCTGACGTATCACTCGCTTCCTCCTCAATGGATCTCGGTAGCTCGAGAAGAAGCGAGTATAGAGGTACAGGTTTGCAGCCATCACGACCGCATAACCAATAAACGGTATTTCGTATGAAGATTGACCAAATTCGTATCCAGCAAACGCTGTGCCGCCGGATGTAACAGCAAGCCTGCTTCCCTGATTTATTCCAAATGCCCTCCCGAGTTCGTCTTTTTCGACCATGTCAGTCATTGCAGTCTGCACGACCGGGAACGCCATGACTCGTAGTGATGGCAGGATAAAGTATATTGCAAGAGAAACATCCAGCAAACGGACAAAAGGAAATATCAGGGCAAGCACGGCAGTTGCGCCGCGAGTTGCGACAACTCCTCTCAAGAAACCCAGTCCGCGCTCTAATCTTGGTCCGAGCAGGAGCGCGAAAGCTCCGATGAGCCCAGAGACAAATGTAAACTCTCCCATCTCTGGCCTAGGTATTTTGTAAACGGAGATAAAGAAAGGAATGAGGAATGGAATCACTAAACCGTTTGCAAATCCGTTTAACATCCCTGTTACACTAAATTTCCCAATGACATTTGCGCTTTTCAATCCAGAACTACTGCGTACCTTTTCTGTTATTGGATCTTTCTCTGCGGGCAGATTTTTTTCTGCAACATGTACTTCGTCCTTTTTCTTCTTCGGCTCCGGGTCGCTCTTGTTCTTTGTCCTCACAAATATCCCGGGCAGCACGGAGATAAAACTCGTCACAGTCGCGATCAGCAAAACATCGAATATCGTTGGAAAGCTGGCCGTAAAGGCGCCAGCTGCCGAACTGACACCTGCGAGAAAGCTCAGTAGCCCGTAGTAGAACGTTCTGTCTTTTCTGTTAGTTATTCCTGCTGTAATCGTACTTTGGATCGGCTGAATGTAACCTCCAATTCCACCTCCCGCTAATGATCCACTTGCAGAGTACCCGCCTATGATGGCTGCTACAAATGCTGCTAGCAAGATGTTGAAGTAGAAGGAAAGCAGTAATGTGGATATGGGAAGCAGCGCGAGCGCACCCACGAATGTTGTCTTTTGCGATTTATCCGTTGCGAATCCAATTGTAAAACCCAGTACGGCCGTGCTAATCGTAGCTGCAGTGTAAATTAGGCCGAGAGTTTCGTTTCCTTGGTGTAGGTTCGTGAGGATTATGTAGGGGAAAACTACGTTCACAAGGCCTGTTGCAAAGTTACGGAGGATGCGGCTGATAAACAACATTGAGATTGAAAATTTGTCAGTTTCTTCTTTAATCTCCGTGTTCTATTCCCCCAATTGTTCTTTTCCTTGGTTGGTCATCTCATACAAGCGTAGTATCCAACAAACGAAATTGCGAAGAAGATGATGTACCTTAGAGGAATCCAAAATAGACCGTGTACAGAAAGACCGTTGGATCGTTGCCGAAGAGCGATATACTCTGGAGACCAATCGAGTCCATATAAGAGATTGTAATGCCAGCAATCGGCGTGTTTGGTTGCCTCTTTTCATATTTTAGAATCCCGATTCTCTGGCACTCTATGCAGACAAGTATCTTTGTGTTTGTCTTGCCGTATTAGGTGGCTCCAGCAATAAGTCAGGAACGCACGGACGAATCGGAATGTGTTTGTAATTCAAATCCTCGGAGTCAGGGGTCTCAAGTTCTTTGCTCAAGCCTTCTTTTCCAGTTCTTATTCTGAAAATTGCCAAACCACTCGCATTACGCCTATTGCATCTGTATCTGACAAGGACACCAGTTGAGCGGCGATTCTAGAAGTGATCTTCCATCGGTGAGAGAGAAAGAAAGAGAGAGCAGATAACCCTTTCATCCTTGGCTCTATCCATCTCGGATCTATGCAATCATCTCTGAAATGATGTCGTTGATCGGTTGTGCGCAACGCGCCGAGCACCCCCAAAAAGTAGTGCCTGGCAAAAATTTCCAACCGGAAAAACGAGGATGGAAAAATAATTTATCTTCGACTCCGAGTCTGCAGGCGTTCTATTTCCTTTCGTAATATTCATCGACTAACTCGTTCTGCATGTTTCAAGGCGACTTTCTTCTCCCGAAATCCCATTTAGCAAACCACTCGTCCATGTTTTTGAGACGAAATATTCGTTAGAAGCCATGTTACGCCTTCTTGTCTTTTCAGACTGCGTTATGCGAATTTGTTTAGCTCAATGTAGAGTGACAGAGATAATGCCCATCCAAAATGTCGATTTTGAACTCAAATTCGTTGATCGACATGGACATTAATTGTGGCACTGTAAAGCTCAAAAAAATAGAGGGCATTTTCTTGAGTTACCCAAAACCCTGAAAACAAAGGTATAAAGGAGACCAAGATTTTTTTCTGAAATTGTATACGCGAATGCTCTCATCCGAAATCCAGGGAAAAGAAGTGATTGGCTCAATGGGCCACAAGCTTGGTGTCGTGCGAGGCGTGAGCTTTGATGAAAAGGAATGGAAAGTGCTTGCACTCGAAGTCCAACTAGAAAAAAACATTGCGGAAGAACATCGTTTGAGACATCGTTTTAAAAAAACTAGAGTTTTGCTCAATATTGAACACGTCCAAGCTGTTGGTGATAAAGTACTGCTAACAGGATCGCACGAAGATCTTTTGAAGCTCATAGCTTCTTCACCGAGTGTTGGGCCTCAGGAAGCTGAACCAGAAGGACAACCGAGCGGGGGCGAAGCGTCCGTGACAACCCGTTCCGCGGTTTCAACGTAGTCATCGGCGAAAATGATGACGAGTCGATAAGAACACTCACGCAATAACAAGAAGAGAAAAAAAGCCTGTTAGCTTGACAAACGCACAGCCTTTCGACCAAGCCTCGCAAATATTGGACTGCCCATGGTTAGTATGTTGGTGTAAAGTATCACCGCAAGTGCAAGCGAAAGAATCATCGATGCATCGGGTACTCCAAAAGAAACTGTTGAGACAGCGAGTACGGCGGGGGTTAGTCCCTGAGCCATTGTAAAGAGTATTAAGTTCCTCTCAGGTTTGAACGACGACTTGAAGGTTGAAATTCTTGAGGCAAGAAATCTTAGGGCAAATAATGCTAAAGTAAACAATGCTCCGTATGAAAGGGCAGAATAAACAACATTGCTAGGTATTGCTGTAAGAAGAAGGCCCAATAGAACAAAGAAGAAAGTCTTCATTACAAATGTAATTTCGTAATGTGTCCGACTGAGATAGGTCACTTCATAGCTTTTGGCCCCATCTTTTGAATTCGCAAGAGAAGAAGAGGAGTTAGGACTGGCCTCATTCCTGTATGTCAAACCGTCAATTTCAAGGCTAGCAGGGGAAGACGGAAGGCTCGAGCGACGAAATGCTACGAGACCAAATGCTAGTGAAGAGACGAGTCCTCCGCCAAAATAATTAGAGATGAGATACGCGCTCAAGACAAGCAAAATCGCAACGACATAGGAGAAATCAAAGTCCGAGAGAGCTGGAGAGATGAACCTCCAAAGATATCCCAGAGCAACTCCGGCAACGACGCCTGAAAGTATCGAAACGCCTATTCCGCTTAGCACCTCGGCTGGTCCTGTCCCCTGCCCCTGAATGACGCGTAGGAAAGTGAAATAGAAAACGACACAATAGATGCTGTTGAGGGTTGACTCTAGTATCAGGAAGGTCTTGGTCGCTTCACTCATCTTGACCAGCTTCGTGAGGGGAACGACGACTGCCGCGCTTGTCTCCCCTCCAACAATCGAGCCCATAAGTAGCGCAGTCCAAATGTCCCAGTGAAAGAGGAAAGTCGCTAGTCCAGCAATTGAAAGTATCCCAAGGAGGACGTAAATGTTAACCTCGATCAAGACGCGTGGAATGTTACGAAGAAAATCCGAGCTTCTTATCTCAAGGCCGCCATAGAAGAGTATGATGATGAGTGCAATAGTAGAAAATAGAGGAGCTATCGAAAGGAATGGCGCGGTTGGTAGAGGAAGTAGCGACCCAGAGGTGCCAGGAAATAGAAAGCTCATTCCGATCGGAAGAGTTATGGTACCAAGAAGATAGCCGAAAAATACCAAAAAAAGAGGTGTGGGAATAGGGAATCTTTTCATCAAGAGATCCCCCCCGAGACCGATGAACATTATAATTGTGACAAGGAGAATTAAAAATTCTATATTTAGAGCCAAGATAGATCCGCAACTGCACAAATGTCGATATAATAATTTTCTGAACTATCCCTTACGGTTAGCCCTGCAAAAAGAGCGACCGCCTCGCTCCTCGCAAAAAAGTCAAGTGCTTGAAAGTTCTGCAAGAACTCTGTCGGCTTGAAAAGTAGAACGAGTTGTTTTTGCTCGTAGCATAATCATTAGAATTCACGCGCCGTATCTCCTACCCCGCTGCTATCCTCGCCGTTTGATCCTACTTTAGCTTGCATCACAAGACAAAAGCCAAGAAGAACCGAAGTGAGAAAAACTATTTGTTGAGTTCAAAAACTTTGACGCTGAGATGTGCACATTGAACTTTTGAAATTCTGTTCAAGATGTGAAAGAATAGCATAGTCTTCGACACATCTTTATACAAAAACTTGCAGGCTGGTTGCTCGAAGGAAAACGCGACAAAATAGGAGACTGAGCTAACAATTATCCTGATAGCAAGAAGGCATTCGGGCAAAGAAATGAAAGCGAACATTGGAGCGGTTCGATGAAATTGCCTTACCAGATCATTTGGCAGATATTGGTCGTGCTGACAACCGCAGTTATTTTGGGGGAAGTCTTTCAGCAATTTGATCTTCCTTCAGTGGCAGGCGAGCTTCTCAGCGGATTGATACTCGGCCCGACAGTACTTGGAGTTGTGAAGATAAATAATCAGATCAGCGCCGTTTCGACAATTTCTCTATTCTTCATAATATTCCTTATAGGATTTGAAATGAAGACAGAAACTCTGAGAAAGAATATCCCAAGAGCGTCAGTTGTTACACTCACAAGCTTCGTCATTCCTTTTACAATTGCTGTACTTATTTCGCTTCGTCTTTTTCAATTCGGGCCAATCTCCGACTTTATCGTGGCGCTGGCCATCTCCGTCCCATCAATATCAATCGTCTCCGTAATGGTCATACAGTTCGATCTACTTCGGTCTGCTGCCGGGGAAGTCATTCTTGCCTCGGTTGCCATAACAGACATTGCAGCCTTCATCTTCCTTGCAGCAGTATCACAGTCGGCAGGCAATACTGTAGTGCTCTTGCTCTATCTTGTTATATTTATTGGCTGCTATGCCCTAGTTGATTTAATTTTAAATAAAAAAATTGAATCTTTTCAAGGAATCCTAAATAGAGGATCAAAGTATCTAAAGAGCGAAGATATTTCGTACGCTATCCTCATCGCTGTCGGCCTGCTTCTATCACTAGTTTTTCAAGCGATAGGAATAAGTTATATTTTAGGCGCTTTCTTCGCCGGATTGATACTGCACGAAGAACTGATCGGTCGAGAGGCATTTGGGAGGATTTCGAGGACTTTGGGGAGATTCAACAGAGGATTTTTCATCCCTCTGTTTTTTGGCTTTGCAGGAGTCGAAGCGAGTCTTTTGTCAGGATATGTTTTGCTCATTCCACTCTCTATCGTAGTTATCTCATCTGTAGGTATAGCGATCGGTCTCACATATTTCGGGGCAATGGATCTGTTCAAATCAGATATCGAGACTGCTCAGTACCAAATTCGAGACATAGCACGACAGATATCTGTGATTCTTGCTGGAAGAGGGGCGGTTGGGATCATAATTGTGTCCGTGGCGCTCAGCTACGGACTCATCAACGATCAAGCGTACTCGCTTGTCATAATTGCAACAACTGTAGTGTCGATCGTTACTCCACTTCTCTTGGGACGCCATCTCAAACCCAAAGTTCCAATAAACAGCGCTAGCAGCTAGATTCGTATGAAACTTGGCGCTTGAGCCTTCTGCAGAGTGTTTGCTTTCTTCCAATCGAAAATCACATTGCCTGCATTTCGCATTGCAAGCGAAACGCATGGAATCCACCACAAACGCGATTTTTTCCCGAACTTTGGGCGAGGCAATCTCTTTTGATGTCGGGACAGATTACTTGGTTTCTGTAGAATACGAATTGTGAAGGAGAATGAATTAGCTTATGCCCATATGTCCCAAATGCGGGAAGCTGATAAGCGCGAAGAAGATCAGAAGGCACATGCAAAGGTGCGGGACAAGCCACAAACGCGAACCGAGACCATTCAAACAAACGACCATGTGGTAGATCCCTAACTTTTTTTCGATCAAAGCTCACCCTCTTCTCAGTTTAAACCTCTGACTCTCGACGGTTCACTTTCTGATTGCTCTAATTGTCCTGGGAGAGATGTTTGTAGGAGAATAAAGAGAAACAGACCGAATTAATTGAAAGGTTATTGGATGAGCGCACAAATTGCTCTCCGCTTTTAATAATGAAGCAGCAATGTGTAAATAGTTAGCAATCCTAAATCTAGGTAAGCGATAAACTCAGGTTTTTTGGCGTAGGGCAAGGCCGTGGGACGTGACGGCCCTCTGCGTTATATACTTGCGCGGGAACCGAGAATCGCGTTAATTTTTTGTGTCAGTATTATGGTTTAATCCTGACTGATTTGATATACGTTCGTAATACGAGTGAGCTAAATTCGACTGTCGGGCAGTCAATAAATAGCCGGACATACCTTTAGCAGGTTCACCTCCAAATGCAACTATGTTGTGATTCAGCCAGCGGAAGCTGCGTCGAGCTCACTGAAAAAGAGTACAGAATATGCGATACGATCTGTGGTAGCTCTCATCCAGTTTCCTTCTCGGAACTGAAACATTCGTCCGATTTTCATCAGGAGATCCTCTCTAGAATTCTCAAGAGGTTGCAAATACATCAGGTCATCGAAAAGATGAATGATGGAAAATATCAGAAGCCTTCAAAAATTCAATGCAGTCAATAATTAGGCCAAGTTCTTTAACTAAGCAACAGAGGTGAAAGAAGAAACCTTGGCATCGGCTTGTTGTGGTGGATGTTGCTGCTACAGTTGCTGCGCTGAAAGCACGTCCTCAAAAGAAACTTCAAAGAGTGAGTAAAGCAAACAAGAAGAGATCCAGTCTTATTTAGTCTGAGCATCTCTTTTTCTTTTTTTCCTTGCTCATTCTTCGTTACGTTACGAATATCTTCGAAGTAAACACCTTCCCATTTTCTTATTAACAAAGCACTCTCTTTCACAAGCAAGAGTGAAAAGGAGGCCTCTTGGCTCATCTTGTCTGCAGATCAGAGCGACAAAGCAGATGGGAGCAAACCAAGCTGGTTCCTACAATACGTCAATCGAAGCTATCTTGCCAAGTGGGCTATAATCGGAATTCTCATCGGACTAGTCGCCGGTTTTGGGGCAACCGCATTTTACTACATGATTAAGCTTGTCTCAGATACTATTCTAGGCGGACTGACTGGATTTTTTCCACCCAGTCCAGCAGGCGAACCTGGTGGAATCGCAAGTATTGCAAGCCCAAGGTATTACTTGATTCCTGTTTCTACAATAATTGGCGGCCTCGTAGCAGGTCTCTTGATTTACAGATTCGCACCGGAGGCAGAAGGCCACGGAACAGATGCTGCGATAGACGCATTTCACAACAAAAATGGTGAGATAAGAAAAAGAGTTCCATTAATCAAGACTATCGCTTCCGCCTTCACGATTGGCACGGGCGGAAGCGCAGGGAGAGAAGGACCTACAGCGCAGATAGCTGCTGGATTTGGATCGATTGTTGGCGGCTTCTTCAAACTCTCGGCTAAAGATAGGCGGACTGCCGTGGCTTGCGGAATAGGCGCAGGAATAGGATCAATTTTCAAATCTCCTTTCGGCGGAGCTATACTAGCTGGCGAAATACTCTACAGTGGACCGGATATAGAAGCCGAAGCATTTATTCCAGCTTTCATCGCGAGCCCAGTCGGATACGTCATCTTTGCCTCTTTCACGGGCTTTACGCCCATTTTCGGTTATACAACAAGTTTCAATTTCTCAGATCCGATAACTCTCGTAGTCTATGCTCTACTTGGTGTTTTGTGCGCGGGCTTTGGAAGACTTTACACATTTTCATTCTACGGTTTGAAGAAGGCGTTTGATCGACTAAAGATTCCAAACTATTTCAAACCAATGATCGGCGGTGGAATGGCTGGAGCTGTTGCGGTATTCTTTCCGCAAGTCACAGGCCTTGGATATGGTTTCGTGCAGCTTTTGATCAATAACAACGACAACTTTTCGACTATTACGACCAATTACTTCGCAGCGAGCTCAATAACAGGTCTTCTACTTTTGATTGTTTTCTTGAAGATCTTTGCGACTTCAGCGACTGTTGGTTCGGGAGGTAGCGGGGGGGTTTTTGCGCCTGCACTTGTGATAGGTGGATTCATTGGAGCATTCATGTGGGAGATCTCAAAGATATTTGCACCAGGCCTGTTTCCCGTCGCGGCGCCTCTTGTCATAATCGGAATGATGGCTCTCTTTGGAGGAGTAGGAAGAGTACCGATAGCTGTAATTTTGATGGTCACCGAGATGACGGGCTCCTTGGCGTTAGTTGCTCCTGCGATGGTAGCTGTTGTCATTTCATATTTCTTGGTCGGTCCAAAGTACACGATTTATCACAATCAAGTGCCTTCAAGGGCAGATTCTCCAGCTCATAGAGGCGAATACAACATTCCGATCATGTCCACTCTAAAGGT